>JACCYV010000253.1 GCA_013696305.1 Nitrospira sp. | reverse complement strand
TAAAGACGAGAGCGAACAAACACTTCACGATCGAATTTTCATCATCGAGGGGGCGAAGGACTGCTGCGACGGACGGTTTCAATCGTTTGGCGAATGGCCTCGATGACCAGGGTGGGTTGGTCGAAGGGTATGAAATGGCTACTCTGGTCGGCGAAGACCTGACGGCTGTGAGTGGAGAGCTTGGTCAGGTCTTGCTGAAGGTCGAGCCACATCCGCTTGAATTTATCGGGGTTCACGGCGCCGGGCATGTCCGGCCACCACATGGGTCCGGTCGCAGTCAGGACAACCAGGGGGAGATCCCCGAGCGGGTCGGTGCGGCGGACTTGCTCCAGCGTCTCAGGCAATGCGTTGCCCTCATCACTCACTGTCGCGAGATAGCCGGTTCGTAGCCAGCCCGCCCGTAGCATCGAGCGAATCTTCCCGGGCACCTTCTCCTCCTGCAGGCGTAAAAACGGCGGCAGACGATCAAACGACGCGAAGAATCGCGGAAGGCCCAGGATCGTCATCGCACGAATGGCGGGGAGCATCGTCTTACCGGCGTTGACGAATGTCCTGAACTCGGCCTGGCGCAATTCCAATTCGTGCCCCGCATCGACCAGGACCATGCCGACCACGTCATCGGGATGTTCCTGGCGATACAGGCGGGCGACAAAGCCACCGAGTGAATGCCCCACGAAAATATAGGGACCGGAGACGCCGGCGCGGTTCAGTAATCGATGGAGTTCTCGTGCCATCCGTTCTCCGGTGCGAGGCAAAGGACCGCGTTCGCTCCATCCAAGGCCGGCTCGATCGTACGAACAGACCCGCGTCACTCGCGCCACCGCCGGCTGCACCAAACTCCAATACAGTGACCAGCCTGGCGCAGCGGCCTCTAGCAGGACCGTGGGGCTCCCTTTCCCGACACAATAGAGATGGAGACGATGACCGCCGACATCGATCAGCCGGCCCGGAGGCGGGTAGTGCGCTCGATCGAGCAGCATGCCGACGAGCTGATAGCCTGCGCCGAGTGTCATGAGAAGAATGAGCGCTCCGAGGAGCCACTTGAGTCCACGCATGGAGACTATGATCCATCGTAATGGGTGACCGAAGCAAACCCGGCTGAGAGAGGTGCCACGGGCGGCCTTATAAGGACCTCGTTGAACGCGCGCAGGTTTGACCGGCTTCGAGTGGAAATGGTAGCGTTCCCCGTGTGAGCAAGTCCAAAGAGAAGCTCGAGGTAGAGCTACAGTACAAGCGCCAAAATCAAATCATCGGCGCGGTCGCGTTGGTCATCCGTGATGTTGTGAAGTGGGGGGTTCTCGCTTCTATCTTCTATTTTTTATTTCGATCCATACAAGCTCTTGCCGGGAGATCGACGCAAGCCAGTATTGACATCGATATCTTTCAGGGATTCGGGTTGTATATCTTTCAAAATTCGACCCTGCATGAAAAGATTGAGTACGTGGTTATTGTAGGATTACTTATGTGGGGACTCTTGGAGCGGAAGCTACGCCAGGACGCCATCAAACGGCTACAGGGGCGCAGCCGGGAACTGGAAAGTCGCATTGATCCCAACCGGACCTCGAGTCGGTTAACTCGCAGAGGAACCACCAATCCGGGAGATCAACCGTGAGCCTCATAGACCGGGTGCTGTTAACCATTCATACGACGACGGCATTGTTCTTTCTATGGCTGTTCGTGTTCGTGTTGTGGCGTGCCTATTGCGAGGATAAATTGCGCCAGGACGTGTTTGCATTACGGGATACCCTGTTTGACTATGCCCATAGCGGCGCAATCGGTTTCGATCATCAAGCGTACGCCGTGTTAAGAACCAGAATGAATGGACTGATTCGATTTGCCCATCGAGCCACGTGGACTCACATATTTCTCATTTTCCTGTTCACCAGGAAGTCCATGGCTGTTTCTGTCGATGAGTCCAACTCCCGGTGGCAAGAAGCGCTTTCACAACTTCACCAGACTGAGACGCGGTTGAAGCTGAGGGAGTTCCATGATCACATGCAGTTGTTGATTGCACAACACCTGATCAGGGGCTCTCTGATTCTGACACCGGCCCTGTTAATCGGAGTTGCCACTGTAGATGTGTGGAAGCGTCTCACGAACAACATGCCGGGGTTAGGGTATGTGGAAGTCGAAGCGGAACAAATAGGCGCGATGAATACTTAGGAGTGCGGCTCTCTGGATGCCGAGCATTGTTGTTCCGTTGGATGCCCCCATCGTCGTAGAACCCACTCTGTCGAGCATTTAAATACCCCCACCACATCCAAGCCTCCTTCGTGATTCTTTTGCTCAGAGTGGCCTGACGGTTTACGGTCGAGCCGCACGGCGATTGAAACCCAGTGCCGATCTGTATGAACAACCTCCGACGAGCCGTACTAGGCATCGCGTGAAAGGGACGTTTCTGTCTGATTGAACGAGAAGGGAAGGAAAACGGAGGGGGAGACGTGATAAGAGTGAAATGTTCCTCTAAAAGTGTTTGACTACCGAATGCAGAGGTCTTCATCAATTCGGACAACACCCTTTTCATTACTCTTTTCGTTCGACCAATGGTCAAAGAACCATCGCCACACCTTACGCAACGCATATTCGGCCAAGGGCAGAGAGGTTTCAAGGTCATTGGGGGAAACTCGCCCTCCATGTACGAGACGGCTCCGGAGATCGTATAGACGTTTAAGCATAGCTATTAGTTCCTTTCGTTCTTGGCGCCGCTTGGACAAGATGACGGAGCCTCTAACGCGAAATTTGTAACTAAGTTCTGTCCTCTCGCTCTCCGTTGATAACAACGCCTCGAGCCCAATTACACAATCGATAAAAGAATCCTCCCTGTCTTTTCTAAGACCCGATGTAACAAGGCGTCTAACGGGGACCTGCAGATAGTGTGTATCGTTTTTCATCAGGTTTCTGCACTCCCTGGCTAATTCAATTCCAGGCTTGCCCCTCCTTACTTCCCCTTTATGGAAGATTCCGCAATTGTGTCGGTGAGGAACAGAATCTATGGTGTGGTTGCAATCGTGCGCGAGATGCAGGTTTTGTTACAGCAAGTAACGTTCGATGTTCAGCGCTCCGTGAAACACACCCAGGATATCGATCGCTCCTGAAGTCTTGCCCAGATAGGCAATTCGGTAATGGCCATGAAGGAGGACTCGGATGTGCCGGTCCGGTCGTTGCCAGTATCGATTCGGGGAATTCTCGCAGGATTTCAGTCTTCTGATATAGAGTTTCGATGGTGCGAGTTGCGGCGGCGAGATTGTCTTGCGCGATGAAGTTGTGGATGTCGCGCAGCTATCGTTCGGCTTCAGCGGTCCAGGTTAGCTCCGCCATGTCTTGATA
>JACCYV010000235.1 GCA_013696305.1 Nitrospira sp. | reverse complement strand
TCGACGAATTCATTGCGATCGATCATCTGCCGGAATGCGTCCTCATCGAGAAAATAGTAATCCTGTCCTTCCACTTCTCCCGGGCGTGGCTTGCGTGTGGTGTAAGAGATCGAGTGCCAGAGACCGGTGACATTGGCCGTAATCTGTTTGCACAGTGTCGTTTTCCCGCTTCCTGAGGGGGCGGAAATGATAAACAGGATGCCCCGGCGCCCTTGAACCGGTTTGTCATTGGAGAGAACGGGCGCAGTGCTCATAGCTTATTCAGTGCCGGCGCCACGGCCGACCCTATTCGACGTTCTGAACCTGTTCACGTAATTTTTCCAGTTCGGCCTTCATACGAACGACCGATGCCGCAATGTCGGCGTCATTCGCTTTCGAGCCGATGGTGTTGACTTCTCGCCCCATTTCCTGCAACAGGAATTCCAGCGTCTTCCCCACCGACTCTTTGCTCTGGAGCGTCTGGTCGAACTGTAGCATATGTGACTCAAGTCTGACCAATTCTTCCGAGAGATCGCAACGATCGGCAAAGACCGCCAGTTCCTGCTGGAGCCGGGCCTGATCCGGGAGTTCACCCTGCAATAGGGACTGCACCCGGTTTTTCATTCGTTCGAACGCCTCTTGGGCCAATCCTGGTGCCTTTTTTGCCACGGCGGCCTGTACTGTTCGGATCGCCTCCAAATGAGACTCCAGGTCCTTTGCGAGCGCTTCCCCTTCCCGTCGACGCATCCTGTCCAAATCGGTCAGTGCACCCCCGAGCACCCGCAAGACTGTTTTGGGCACGTGATCAGAGTCGACTGGTTGATCCGAAAGGGACAAAATCTCGCGAAAGCCGGCGAGCACTGAAATGTCTACCGCCCCTCGCAGTCCCAATGTTTTTTGAAGTTTTTTGAGGGCTGAATGGTATTGCTTCGCAAGTGTCTGATCAATCTGGACGGTCTTGAGGCCGCGGCCATTGTGGTGTACGGACACCGACACATCCACTCGACCGCGGAGGCAGCGTTGCTGGACGAATTTTCGAATCTGTTCTTCCAGCTGTGTGAGAGAACGCGGAACTCTGACGGCGACCTCCAAGAATCGGTGGTTCACCGAACGGATCTCCACGGTCACGCGGGCTTGTTGCGACGTGCCGTCCTTTTTTCCGTATCCGGTCATACTGCGAATCATCGTGCGATTTTTCCTTCCCAATGGCAATCGGTATACACAGAACAGTGCCGGCATTTCGGGGTGCGGGCGAGGCAGACGTACCGACCATGCAGAAGGAGGCGTTGTGATCCTTCTGTCCACTGGTTTGCGGGCAGTAACTGCTGGAGATCCAATTCAATTCTGGTCGGGTCCGTATGGCGGGTCAGCTGGAGCCTCCCGGCCACACGTTTGACATGCGTGTCGACTACCACGGCCGGCTTTCCGAACGCATTCCCCAGAATGACATTGGCGGTTTTTCTCCCCACCCCCGGCAAGGCCGTGAGAGCTTGCATCGTGTCCGGAACCTGCTCGTTGAATTGGTCCCGCACCACCTTGGCACATTGAATGAGATGTTTGGCTTTCGTCTTAAAGAACCCGGTTGTGCGGATCAGGCCCTCCAATTCGGCCGGCCTGGCGTCTGCGTAATCACGCGGACGGCGGTAGCGTCGAAAGAGCTGCGGGGTCACTTGGTTGACACGCTGGTCGGTACACTGCGCCGACAGAATGGTCGCCACCAGAAGTTCCCAGGGATTGGTGTGGTCGAGTTCCACTTTCAGATCGGATATCGAAGTGCGCAAAGAGGTCAATATTCGGGCCATCCGGCTCTTGTGCGGTGGGCCGGGCGGTGCATGGGTGACAGTTGGTTTCATGATGCGCGGACGGCGGCCAATTGTGAAGCGGTCAGGACTAAGATGCAAGTGTCTGGTTTGGAGGAGGCTGTTCGGGGTCTTCGTCCTGAACCTGAACCCGTGGCGCAGGAACGGCAGGCAACAGAGTTTCGAGGTGCATGATCAGCGGTCGTAGCGAGTCCCGGTTCGGGGCCGAGATGCCGATCGCGCGATAACGTTCGCAGAGAACAAGAGATTCGTGGGCAGAGAGCCGATCGCACTTGTTCAGGATCAGCACCCGGGGGATCGCGTCTATCTCAAGTGAGCGCAACATCGTTTCAACCGCCGTGACTTGCAGATCGATGTTTTGGGCCGTGGCATCGATCACATGCAGGAGGATGTCGGCGTCTCGTAGTTCGTCAAGCGTCGTGCGAAAGGCTCCGACTAAGTCTTTGGGGAGGTCCCGGATGAATCCCACTGTATCAGTCACGATGACTTCGCGGTTGTGAGGAAATCGGAGGCGACGGCTGGTGGTGTCCAGTGTTTCGAAGAGACGGTCCTGGGCCGAGACCTGGCTGTGAGTCAGCGTGTTGAGCAGCGTGGATTTCCCGGCGTTGGTATACCCGACAATGGAAAGAATGGGAAGCGCCTGCCGGAGCCGACGCGCCCGGCGTTGATCTTGATGGCGGGCGACATCGCCAATGTCTCGTTCCAAATGCGAGATGCGGTCTCGGATGCGGCGGCGATCCGTTTCCAGTTTCGTTTCTCCCGGACCCCGCGTGCCGATTCCGCCGCCGAGACGCGACAATGAGGTGCCGTGTCCGGAGAGTCGCGGGAGCAAATAACGAAGTTGGGCGAGTTCCACCTGGACCTTGCCTTCACGGGTGTGCGCGCGTCGGGCGAAAATGTCGAGGATGAGCTGGGTACGATCGATGACCTTGAGATCGGTCACCTCAGAAATGGCGCGAGCTTGCGCCGGAGCCAGATCCTGGTCGAAGATCAACAGATCGGCGCCCTGCTGAAGGGCGCGAATGACCACCTCTTTCAGCTTGCCTCTGCCAAGGAGGAAGCGCTGGTAGTCTTCCTGGATGCGTTGAAGAATCCGATCCAAGACGACCACGCCGGCCGATTCGGCCAATTCGTTCAATTCTTCCAAATGCTCTTCCTGATCGGCGTGACTTTTGGACGAGGCACTCACGAGAATGGCCGATTCCTTCCCGTCGCCCACCGCATGATGAGTATCTGACTGGAGCAGGTCGCTGTCGAGCGAATGGATGAACGTATCGAACGGCAGATCCAAGTCATGGAACGGAACGGACGGCAAGATTCGAGAGACCTCCTTCTGCTGATTGGGCGGCAGCAGGTGCGCCAGATGCAGCACGGTGGGCTCTCCGACGGTGTCTACACCCAACAGGCCGATCAGATCCATGCGCAGCAGTGCCAGATGCGTCACATCTTCCTGACTGAGTGGGGCATCGTCGAGCTGGGTGCGAATCAACCGGAGTCCGCGCAGGGAATGCGGTCCGACGCGGAATTTGGCCAGCGATTCATGGGTCGGCACGGAACCCGTTCCCACCAGCACCTGTTCGATGACGCCGCGACGAGTTATGAGGAGTCCGATGGGGCGTCGGATTTCTCGTGTGAGGAGGCAGGCAGTGCGCGCCAGCTCGGACGTGATGACGACCGACGAGGGAACACGTCGCCGATACAACCGCTCCAATGCCGAGAGATGACTGGCTTTCAGGCCGCTGACTTGTCCATGGATGGTCGGGATGGTCGTACTCCTTTGATAAATTGAACGTCACTGACGGCGACTGACGGCCCCGCCGTCTGCGGAGGATGGGAATACACAATCCGGCATCGCTTCGCAGTCCAAAGATGACACTCTTCCCTGCAGGAACGCCCGTCGGCCGGCCGCTGCGATCATCGCCGCGTTGTCGGTGCAATAGGACAGAGCCGGCAGGCACAAGTCAACCCGCTTTTCAGCCGCCCGGGTTGCCAACCTGGCTCGCAGCCTTGAGTTGGCCGAGACTCCTCCTACGACGGCAAGCGCTGACACCCCGGACGTTTGTACGGCTGCGAACGCCTGGCGGATTAGGACATCGACAATCGCTTCCTGGAAGCTGGCTGCAAGATCAGCTTGTTGCGCGGTGATGGCTCCTGGGGCCATGCCCTGGAGATGGTAAAGCAAGGCCGTCTTGAGGCCGCTGAAGCTGAAGTCCAACTGTCCGGTTCTGACGCGTGAGCGGGGAAACCGCACGGCTGTGGGACTGCCCTTGCGAGCAACATTGTCGATCAGCGGCCCACCGGGATACCCCAATCCCAGCATCTGGGCTCCCTTGTCGAACGCCTCACCTGCGGCGTCGTCGATGGTTCTCCCCATGAGGTGAATTCTGCCGTTCTCCTCGGCATGGAAGAGGTGCGTGTGCCCGCCCGAAGCAATCAACACGATACAGGTTCTGGGAAAAGACGGTCGGTCGATCCAGGCTGAAGCAATATGCCCTTCCAGGTGGCTCACGCCGACCAGCGGAATGCCGAGGGCATAGGCTAACGATTTCGCATAACTGATTCCGACGAGCAGTGCACCGGCCAGCCCTGGGCCTTGGGTAACGGCGATGGCACTGAGATCGTGCCATCCAGACCCCGCGTCTACGAGGGCCTGGCGAGTGACTTTGTCCACATTCTGAATATGGGCACGCGATGCCAATTCCGGTACGACACCGCCGAACCGCTCATGCACGGCTTGTTGAGATGAAACCACATTGG
>JACCYV010000231.1 GCA_013696305.1 Nitrospira sp. | reverse complement strand
CGCAAGGCTTCTAAAGTGACATAGACCACGCCACGGCCTGTGGCTTCTTCGCGACCAAGGCTGCCACCGATTGACAGCGGTTTTCCGGTCACCACACCCTGCACGGCATAGCCGACCTGCTGGCTGTAGGTGTCCATGATCCAGGCCATGATCTGTTGGTCCGTCCCGACATCAGGTGCGGGTACATCCTTATCCGGGCCGATCAACGGGAAAATTTCCGCGGCATAGCGACGGGTCAGGCGTTGCAGTTCACCGTGCGAAAGTTTTTTGGGATCCACCTTCACCCCTCCCTTCGCGCCGCCATAGGGGAGATCCGTCAGTGCACACTTCCACGTCATCCACATGGCTAATGCGGCGACCTCGCCGAGATTCACCTCGGGGTGATATCGAATGCCGCCCTTGGAGGGTCCACGCGCAGAGTCGTGTTGAACGCGATAACCGGTAAACACTTCCACTCGCCCGTCATCCATTTTTACCGGGATGCTGACGATCAGTGACCGTTGCGGCAATTTGAGTCGTTCCCGCAAGTTGGTGTCCAGATGCATCGCCTCCGCCGCCTCATTGAATTGAGCCACGGCCAGGCGGAAGGTGTGGGTATCGAATTCGTGCATCGCGTCACTCCTCATGGCTGCATTGCGCATTGGTGGAGCTGGTCACGAGAGGAATGGGCAGAGGTTGAATGAGGGAGGCAAAACTCTCCGGACCGATGGTCTCAGTCCACATGAGATGAAATCGTTCGCCAAACCTGGCGGCGATTCGCTGTTGCACGGCAGGCATATCCGGAGCGATTCCCAGGAGTGCCGCCATGGAGGTGACACGGCAATCCGCAATCCCGCAGGGGACGATGTGAGAAAATGGCGTCAGATCCACGGAGACGTTCAATGCGAAGCCATGACTCGTGATGCCTTGTGAAATACGGACCCCGATAGAAGCGATTTTCGACGAGGTGTTGCTTCCGACCCACACCCCCGGCAGACCATCCAGGCGATGGGCGATAATTCCCCACTCGGCCACCGTGGCGATGAGAACGTCTTCCAGCCGGCGGACGTACGCTTTGGGCCCTGCGCAATAGTCCGATAATCGAAGGATGGGATATCCAATCACCTGACCAGGTCCATGATAGGTGATCGACCCGCCCCGTTCGGTGCGAAGGACGGGAATGCCGGTCTGTTGAGTAAGGTAGTCTTCCCCGGGCCAGTGACCGTCTTGAGTCGTGCGCCCCGCGGTAAAGACGGGAGGATGCTCCATAAGCAAGAGCAGATCGCGACAGCGGTCGGCAGCCCGCTCGGTGCGGCAGATCCGTTGCAGATTCCAGGCGTCCTCGTATGGGAGACGTTCGCAGAGTACCAGCGTGCCGGTTTGAGAAGCCTCGTCATGTTCCCGCTGCTTCGAGGGCATGGATGGGTGGAACTGGTCAGTCTGAGAGAAGTGATCGCGTGTCATGGGTTCGGGCCACGCGGGGTGGAGCGCGAAACAGTGACGGACGCCGTGCCGGTTTTTCCTTGCGAGGTGACCTGAAAGACCATGTGTTCACCCGCGCCACCGATGGCATGCCAGAAATCCCCGATGTTGTAGATCTGACGGTTGTCGATCGCCGTCACCACGTCCCCCGACTTTAATCCTGCCTGCCCGGCCGGTTTGGCCGCGTCTACCTGGAGGGCGAGAATCCCTCGATCACTCTCGAGATCGAAACTCGCGGCGACGCTCGGCGTGACGGTGACAGGAATCAACCCGAGATCGGGATGCGACACGGACCCGCGGGCAATCATGGATTGAATGTGGGGTATGATGGCCTCCATGGCGATGGCATAACTGATGGCTTGCGCGGAGGGAGCAATCGCGACATTGATTCCAATGACCTGACCGTAGCGATCGACAAGTGGACCGCCGCTGTTACCGGGGTTGATGGCGGCATCCGTTTGGAGGAGATCGTAGAGGGTTTCCCCTTCGGGGGTGAGGACTGAACGGTCGAGCGCGCTGATCACGCCAACTGTGACCGTCGAACCTCCCTTCAGTGCAAGAGGATTGCCGATGGCGATCACAGTTTCTCCGATTTCGAAGGAGGCGCGCCTGGTGAATTCCGCCGGCACCAGGTCTGGGGCTGTGATTCTGACGAGGGCCAAGTCGAGAAGGAAATCTCGCGCAATCACGCGACCGGGTGTGAGCCGGCCGGTCGACAGCCCCACGACGACGCTGGTTACGCCCTGCACCAGGTGGTTGTTGGTGAGGATAAATCCGCCGGCATCAAGAATCACGCCTGAACCGGAGCCGGGATGGGCTACGTGTGGAGATCCTCCGGGGAGAGCCCCGCGGGTGAGTACAGTCACGACCGATGGGCGCACCTTGGCCACCACGGCCGGCAACGGTAGTTCCTTCAACGGTACATCGTCGGTTACGGGCTGACCAATACTCTGTGAAGGGAGGCTGAGGCTGAAGCTATATGTGAACAATGAAAGGAGTGCCACAGAAAGCCATCGTTGCGGGCTGAACCAGTAGGCGACCGTCGGGTTGTAAGAGCCTGTGACCATGGAGAATGCATTCCTCCGCCGGGGCATTCTCTCACAATAGTGCTGAGGGCGAAAGCAGGCGCAACACAACAGGGGCGAGGTCGTGACCTCGCCCCTGTTGCAATACCATGGTACAGCTCGATGTCCTCGTTACTTGAGGGCGGCAAACATTTCCTTAACCATCGGGGTCTTGAGTTTCTTGAGCGCTTTGGCTTCAATCTGGCGAATGCGCTCGCGTGTCACCGATAGTTGTTGCCCCACCTGCTCGAGGGTGCGCGCCTGATCTTCGCCGATGCCGAATCGCAGCCGGATGACGGTTTGTTCTCTCGGCGTCAACGTGCCGAGAATCCGACCCATTTCACGGGTGAGCTCCGTGCGATTCACCAGCGCGTCCGGCGAAACGGCCTGATGGTCAGGCAGCAGGTCCCCGAGTTCCGTGCCCCCATCACCGACCAGATGCTCCAGCGCCACCGGTTCCTGGAAGGCCTGAATGGTTTCATGCAGGCGATCGGGTCGCATCCGCATGGTAAAGGCGACCTCCTCTAAACGCGGCTGCCGTCCCAACTGTTGCACGAGGCGGCGTGACGTCCGAAGAATCCGGTTCGAGGCTTCTGTCTGGTGCACAGGAATCCGGATGGTTCGCGACTGATCTGCCAGCGATCGGGTGATGCCCTGCCGGATCCACCACGTGGCATAGGTGCTGAATTTGAATCCCTTCCGGTGTTGATATCGCTCGGCCGCTTTCATCAATCCGATATTGCCTTCCTGCACCAGATCCAGCAGCGTGAGCCCTCGCCCGGTGTAATGTTTCGCCACATTGACGACCAACCGAAGATTGCAGCGGACCAATTCGTCTTTGGCCGTTTCCAAGGTGACGCGGGATGTGCGCAGTTGCGCCAGACAGGCATCCAATTCTTTCTGCGCAGATGCACCGGACTTTCCACCGGCCGCCGCTTCCAGCCGCAGATTCGCGAGCGCGGATTCCGCGTGATTGAGAGCGGTTGCAGAGAGTCCGCTCAGGCGTCGCACCGTCTGCAACGTCTCGAGGTACACGGTGGTGCCGGCCGTCCGTTTCAGGCGACCCGCAACCTTAACGGCGTGTTGAAGCGTATGGCGAATCTGGCGTGTACCGAGATCGAGCTGTTTGGCCAGGGCAATTTCTTCATCCCGCTCCAGCAGGCCGCGTTCGCCGAAGGAACGAAAGTACAATGATTCCAAAAGAAACGGTGACGATGCCGAGCGCGATATCTTCGCAGGCGCGGGTACTTCGGGTTCTGCTTCGGGTTGGTCGTCTTGGGCGATACTGTCCAGCAGGCCGCTGGCTTCCCGGTCATCGGCATCAGGGTCCACCTGCGACGAAACCGACGGTTCTGTATCGTCCTGAATCGCGAGAGCATGTTTCATTGTCATCACCCCTCTTCCCCATGCTGGGGAGGTTGGCTGTGAGGCTGCTCGGAGAGGCGGTCTAGTTCCAATACGTTAGAGACAGACATCCGGAAAAGGATTCGCCTCATTCGTTCCGCACTCGTCTTGGTGTCTTCAGGGATACTACGAGACAAAACTTCTTCTTGGATTGGTGTCTTCTTGAGATAGCGATGCTCGCTGGACTGTCAAGTGGATGGGTGGTGCGGCGGTGCTGTGGCCGGTACGGCAAGGGCCGGACGGAGAGGCGCCGCAGGTAGATCGGCCTGGTTCGGTTGAAAACCCCCTCCACAGTCTCCTAGAATGCCGAGGCTATGTCACAACTGAAAAACGGCGAACGCGTCCATCTGGCCGACAAGAAGGGGCGCCAGTATGCCTTGACCTTGAAAGCCGGAGATACCTATCACTTTAGCGGCGAGACCATTCCACACGATGAACTCATCGGCAAGCCGGACGGTTCGATCATCACCCTTTCCAAGGGTAAACGATTCCTGGCGTTGCGACCGACGTTTGGGGAATATGTCCTCAAAATGCCGCGCGGGGCGCAGGTGCTATACCCCAAAGACCTGTCATTGATCCCCATGTGGGCGGATGTCTATCCTGGATCCCGTGTGTTCGAGGCGGGAACAGGATCGGGGGCGCTCACCATGGCCTTATTACGTGCCGTGGGCCCGACCGGGCTGGTCGTGACCTATGAAGCCCGTGACGATTTCGCCCGTACGGCGTTGACCAACATCGAGCGCTATATGGGCCCAGTGTCCACGCTCATGCCCTGTCGAAAGAATGCCTATGAGGGGATCGACGTGCTTGAAGACGGGCGACTGTTCGATCGGCTCGTGCTGGATTTGCCGGAACCTTGGCAAGTAGTCCCGCATGCGGCAACGGTGCTGCGCTCCGGCGGTATTTATTTGAGCTTCGTTCCGACCGTGCCACAGGTGATGCAAACCGTGGACGCCCTCGAACGAACCTCCGTCTTTGGTATGATCGAAACATTTGAAACGCTGCTCAGGACCTGGTCGATTCAAGGGCGCAGTGTGCGGCCCGATCATCGCATGGTGGCCCATTCGGGGTTTCTGACCGTTGCGAGAAAGGTCGAGACCGGCTGGTGGTCGCATGTCGGCAAGACGACGGTGACAGAAACAGCCGGTGAAGGAGATTCCGAGGAAAGCGAACGGGAGGAATCGAACGTATGAATCGATTACAGGGAAAGGTGGCCATTGTGACCGGTGGCAATGCGGGAATCGGAGAAGCGATTGCCAAGTTGTTCGCGGGTGAAGGTGCGTCCGTCGTCGTGACCGGCCGTCGGAAAGAAGAACTCGACCGTGTCGTCAAGGGCATCGGCGTGAACGGGGGACGGGCGCTGGCCGTCGCCGGATCAGTCACGGATGAAGCGCACGTGCAGGATGTCGTCGCGCAGACGATGCGCACGTTCGGCAAGCTCCATATACTGGTGAACAATGCCGGCATCGGCGATTTCGGCAAGCGTCTCCATGAGACGGATGATGCCACATGGTTGAAGGTGTTGGATATCAATCTCACGGGAGTGTTCCGAATCACTCGCGCAGCGATCCCGGAACTCATCAAGAGCGGAGGCGGTGCGATTATTAATATCTCCACCGTGGCCAGTCTCGTCGGCATTCGCGGCCTGCCGAGTTATGCCGCGTCGAAAGGCGGGGTGGATGCGCTGACGCGAGCCATGGCTGTCGATTATGCGCAGGACAATATTCGCTGCAACGTGGTGAGTCCCGGTCTGGTGGATACGCCCATGGCGGCACCCTTGAT
>JACCYV010000215.1 GCA_013696305.1 Nitrospira sp. | reverse complement strand
TTTCACCATCGGATTGATCACCAATACCAACGGGGGAATGGAAACCCTGTTGCCCTGGATTCTCCTCGCCTTCGGCCAGAACGACAAAAATTTGGACAAGCTCGAAGGCTTTCACGCCTTGCAGCAGTTTCTCGAAAAGGAAGCCGCCGCCCATCGACGGGTCTTGCTGATTGTGGATGAAGCACAAAATCTCGGGGTCGAACTGTTGGAAGAACTACGGCTCCTGTCCAATCTCAATAAAGATAGAGCTCCCATTCTCCAGATCATTCTGTCCGGCCAGCCGGATCTGCGGCAGCTCTTGCAACGCAAAGACCTGACGCAGTTCGCCCAGCGGGTCATGGTGGATTACGGTCTCGAACCCTTCAAGGAAGAAGACAGCATGGGCTACATTGCCCATCGTTTGCGCGTGGCCGGCCGCGAGGAACCGCTCTTTACGTATCACGCCGTCCGTATGATCCATCGGCTGACCGGCGGCATCCCGCGTTTGATCAACCAGGTTTGCGATACGGCGCTCACGTATGGCTTCGCGGAGGAGGCTTCGTTTCTTTCCACGAAGATCGTGGCGCAGGCGGCGAAAGATCGCAGCAAAGGGGGAATTCTCCCCCTGACGGACGCTGACAGTTTTACGGCGATGACGGCAGAGCAGGAAGAAGCCGAACAAACCCAACTGAGGACGTTCACCGCGCGGAATGCTTCTGCGACCATACCCGCCGCCACAAAAATTCACGACGCAGGACCTGCCTCTTCACCGCCCGCCGACCCACCACGTCAGGACGCGGCCGAGTGGTACGAGCGCGGGCTGGCGCTCAAGAAGGTGGGGCTGCACAAAGAAGCGCTGCAGCAATTTTCGCTGGCCGCCCAGGATGCATCCCTCACCTTCAAGGCTATGGCGCAGGTCGGCATCTGCCTGAAATCCGCCGGACGGGGCGAAGAAGCAGTCACCGCGTTTGGCAAGGCACTACAAGCTCAACGCACGGCGTCCGCCGATACCATCCAGGTACGATATCTCCTCGCGCGCACACTGGAATCCCTGGGCCGCAGCGACGAAACGCTCGAACACTACCGCTGGATCAGGCGTGAAGACCCGGGCTTCAAAGACGTGGCCGAACGAATTGAAAGAGTGAGCAATCGTCGTGCTCCGTCGTCTCGTGGCGGAGATACCGGCGGCGATGGCGCGTCCTGGATGGCCCAGCTGCAACGCATTCTAGGCGCCTCAAAGTAGCGCTGCTTCGACACCTCTCTCCCCGTGGATTCTTAAGTTTCAGGCTTCTGGAGCCGATGATATTGTGGGGAATGTCTTTATGGGCCTCGAAATCATTCAAATCGTCGAAGATGACCAGGGCCAAGCCAAGATATTGGATCAGATCCTTCGACAGGCCTCCTTCCGCACGAATGTCGCGTTCGATGGGCCCTCCGGCATGCAGGATGTCTGGCGCCTTAAGCCGGCCTTGATCATGGCCGACGACAATCTTCCCGGCATCACGGGGCGAGAGATCTGCAAGCGATTGCGGCAGGATCCCTCCACCAGGCATATTCCCATCATCGTCATGTCGGGCTATTCATCCGAAGAACGTCGGGCCGAAGCCCTCGATGGCGGTGCGGACGATTTTATTGTCAAACCCTATGGGGCCATTGAACTGGTGGCGCGCGTACGGGCACTGCTCCGCCGTTGCCAGCATGGGCACGAACAGGAGGAGGACCTGGGGGAGGATCTCGTTTTTGCGGATAACCTGTATGTGGCGGTCTACCGTGGGCAAAAGCTGACACTCTCCGCCAAAGAATGGAAGGCCTTGCGGCGACTCGCGAGCACGGTCGGGATCGTGGTCCCCCGCGAGGAACTTCATGCACTCCTCTGGGATGACGACCATCTCCTGCATGACTGTGAGTTGAGCCGCTGCATTGAACAGCTCAATCACAAGCTAGCGGGGGAGGGCGCGGCGGTCGGACACATTATGATGGTCCCTGGCGGGGGTTACCGCATGACGACGAATCTCTCAGAGAGTACGAACGCCCTCCAATCCCAATAGCGTTCTTTTCTGATCCATCCCGATCCAGAGGTGGCCGGAGGCCAGCGCGCCGACCAGCCATGTCAGTTCTGCCGGAACCGAGCGGGCTCGCTTGCGAGCTCGTTTCCAATCCTTCCGAATTCGCGCCTGCATCGTTAGGTCCAGCTCGGTTCCCCACTGCCTGAAATCAGCTAATTCCTCGTAGCGGCCCAGCAACGCCTGTACCTGTTTGATCCGCTTCATAAGCATCCGCTTGGGCCCCCGCCGTCCGGGCAACCATTCCGTCTGATATCGAATGGTTTTCAGCGCTAGGCGCAACGCATGGAGATGTTTTCGGCGAGACTTCTTTAAAGCGGTCGCGATCAGACATTTCAGGTGTTCCCCATGGACATGGCGAAGGACCTCAAGCCGATCCCTCAACGAACGGTTGAGATGAGTGAGGGTCGGGAGCGCATGCTTCCACACGGCTTGTTCGATCTTGCGATAGGCCTGCGTTCGCGTGAGATGCTGCTGTTTGGCGACAATCCGGAGATCGAGGGCAGCCACATCGGCTGCGGGAGCTTCGATCTTGCGCAAATATTGTTGGAAGACATGCAACGCCCGTAGCTTACTCAGCCGTCGCACACTGTGAGCCATCACGACGGCTCGCTTCTCATCACCGCAGAGTTCCAGCAAAGCTTGAAGTCGCCGGCAATGCGTTCGGATGGCATGCACGCGGTCGGGCGAACATTGGCCTGCCATCACACGACGCACCAATTGAAGCACCGTCGCCTGGTACCCGGCAGCCATCCAGGACAAGCCTTGCGAAGCGCGGCGCGATTCTGTATGAATACTTTGTGGTGAATGTTTCATGAGTACAACCGTGCGGCTGCGTCGCGATAACCCTATTTAAAGGGCCCAGGAATCGAACCGGGATTGCCTCTACTCCGCCCTCTTACGAATGCAGGTTGATGCATGGATTGCGTCTTATTCCGACATGGCATTGCAGTCGAACGTCAGGAATGGCCCGGGCAGGACCAGGACCGTCCGCTCACCGACAAGGGGACCGCACGAACCCGCCGATCCGCCAAAGGATTACTCACCCTGCGCATCATTCCCACGCATCTACTCTCCAGTCCCTTAGTGCGCTCGCGTGAAACGGCCGAGATTGTTCGACGGCTCGTTCGCCCGAGGCTCACCGTTCAGATCTGTGATGAACTGGCTCCCGGAGCAGCGCCGCAGGCACTGTTTTCCATGCTTAACACATTGCCGCTGGATTCCCTCGTGTTCTGCGTGGGGCACGAGCCTCATCTGAGCCTGACGGCCGGCACATGGCTCACGGGACAACCCTGGGATGGGCTGTCGTTGAAAAAGGCCGGCGCGTGCCTCATTCATACGGAGCAGTCTGTGCGACCGGCGAACGGCCGTCTGCAGTGGTGGCTCACCGCGGCACAACTGCGCGCCTTGGCGTGACGACGCGCGTCGCGACAGAGCCGGACGAGTTCCGATGTTTATCGATGTGACGCAGGAGTTCGAGGCGCCGGCCTTGCATGGTCAGGCGCAGTTCGCACTCATTTCTTCGGAACGTCAGCAGGAAGCCGCGCCCGTCGTAGGTTGCGAACGCCCCGACGTTCGCAGGGAGGTGGTGGAGTCACGTGGCCTCCTCTTCTTGTGAAATCACCATGAACTCAACCGGCCGCTTGAAGACATCCTGAAAGAGGTCGCTGCGCCCGCGGGCGGCCCAAATCTCCAATTCGGCATCACCCGATACCCGTAAGGTCATGAGCACGGTCTTCCCGATTTTGACATCGACGCTCTGCACGACAGAAAACTGGCTGCGGTCCAGGCCGTCGGCGATGCGAAGCAAGGCGGATAGCACTTTGACGATACGTTGCGTGCCCGAGGGTAACGCAATGAACTCGTCGTGTTTTCGGTGGGGCACCGCCCGGCGATGATACCGTCCGATAT
>JACCYV010000196.1 GCA_013696305.1 Nitrospira sp. | reverse complement strand
GTGGGCAATGCCGATGATGCCAAGCATCCTCCACCGCAAGTAAGTGCAGTCCTCATGGTGGCTGAAGAGCAGAATGTAACGGTTCCTTCGAGGGTTATTTATGCCAAGATTCCGTTAAAAGAATTCGGAGAGCCGACGGTCGCGTCTTTGTGTGAAGCCGTGGAATGGATTGAGGCGCATGTTGCGGACCACCGCCTGCTGGTGTGTTGCCGGGTAGGCATGGGACGTTCGGTCTCGGTGGTGATTGCCTACCTCTGTTGCGTGGAAGGGCTGTCGTACGCTGACGCAGTGAAACTTGTCCTGACGCGGCGTCCTGGCGGCATGCCCTTGCCACACCTTCAAAGAATCATCAATGAGCTTCGTGATCGTCGGCAGGGTCGATGCAATTCGTTGCCCCTGTAATGGCGGACGGTCTCGGCTCATCCGGGTCGCGCTCCGGTTCCCATTACTTTTGCTCTACCCTTGTCCCACATCTCCCTCCCATATCATTCAACGAGGGTTACTGCATAATGGAGTTGCATTTGGGCTCTCCGGCGTGGCGTAATTTGGCATTCATGAGCCCCTATATTCATTATTAGGAAAATTACTTCGATGCCAGAATTGCCGGAAGCGGAAGTCGCCGCGCGTCAGTTGCGCGAACGAGTTGTGGGCGCTACTGTGCGAGACTTCTGGGTCGGCAGAAGCGACATCGTTCGAGAAGGTCTGTCTTCTGTGGAATGGTACCGCCATGCCCAGATTACCGGGGTCGAGCGGAGAGGTAAGAGCATTATTCTTACCTTCATTCGGGGCGCGCAGGCGCGATTCCTTGTTGCCGAACTGGGCATGACCGGATTGTTAGTGTTTCGGTCTACACAGACCAAGCATCCACAGCATACCCATTTTATTCTTCATCTTGATGAAGGTGCCGAACCGGAAATCCGATACTGGAATCCCCGACGGTTTGGGCGTCTGTCATTGCTCGACCAACCAGGACTGGATCGGTATACGACACGTCGATTCGGGCACGATCCCCTCACGATCACCCATGAACAGTTTCTTCGGCTGCTCGGATCTACAGGCCGCCGACTGAAGTCACTGTTGATGCATCAACAGGTTATCGCGGGGATTGGAAACATTTACGCCAACGAGATTCTCTTCCGCGCTGGCATTCACCCCCATCAGGCAGCCAATCAGCTTCATGAGAAGATGGTGACACGACTCTACGACATCATGAGGGAAGTGCTACAGGAAGCCATCGCCATGGGAGGATCCAGTGTGCGGGACTATTTTGCTCCAGACGGAACAGAAGGTCGGTACAAGCGCAGGCACCTGGTATATGCGAAAACCGGCGAGCCCTGCTCGAACGGGTGTGGAGCATTAATCCGGAGATCCGCAGGCGAGCGAAGTTCTTTTTATTGCCCAATTTGCCAACGTGGAAAGCGCCGCACTCCTGCTAAATTGCTCAAAAGTCTCGAGCGGACCTTGTCACATTCAGAGTCACAACTATAAAATTATCGGTTATTTATGATGATGAATCTTCAGTGCGCATTGTGATAGGACTTCTGTGCTCGAAGCGTAGGCCCTTTGGAGGATTGAGCTAATTATCAAAATTGAGTACTCTGTCGCTCCATTTCTCTGCCTATCACACACCAAGGAGTCGTCAATCATGGCGAAAGTGCTCGAAGGTCCCGGGATGGGGCTGATGAAGAAATGGGGAATCAACGTCCCCAATTATGTTGTCGTCACTTCCGTTGATGAGTTGACGAAGCTGGGACAAGCCAATGAATGGCTGAAGAAATCGAAGCTGGTGGTCAAGGCCCACGAAGCTCTGGGATCACGCTTTAAGCTTGGTCTGGTCAAGGTAGATTTGGACTTCAAAGCCGCAGAATCGGCGGCGAAGGAGATGATCGGCCGTCAAGTCGGCAGCATCACCGTAACCCAGGTCATCGTCTCTGAAATGATCCCGCACAAGGAAGAATATTACTGCGCTGTGAAATCTACCCGAGAGGGCAGTGAGGTGCTCGTCGCCAACTGCGGAGGGATCGAAGTCGAATCGAATTGGGAGCGGGTCAAGCGGTTGTCTCTCGAAATCGGGCAGTCCCCATCCGCGGAATCGCTTGAAAAACTATCCAAAGACGCAGGTTTTGCCGGTGCACTTGCCAAAAAGATGGCTGAATTCTCAGGAAAGATGTTCGCTTGTTTTGACAGCGAAGATGCACAATATCTTGAAGTCAATCCGGTAGTCCTTCGCGCAAATGAGGGGGAATTGGTGGCGCTTGACGCTGTGACGCTACTCGACGGTGATGCAAAGTTCCGCCATCCGGACTGGAATTTCGCATTTGCCGCAGAATTCGGCCGTGCCTACTCCAAACAGGAAGTCGAAGTCATGGCCGTCGACAGCAAAATCAAGGGATCGGTCAAGTTTATCGAAATCCCCGGCGGGGATACCGCCATGTTGCCCGCAGGTGGTGGAGCCAGCGTGTATTACTCTGATGCAGTCGTCGCGCGCGGGGGGAAGTTGGCCAACTATGCCGAATATTCAGGCGATCCGCCGGATTGGGCCGTGGAAGTTTTGACTGAAAAGGTCTGTTCCCTGCCTGGGATCAAGAACATCATCGTCGGTGGAGCGATCGCCAACTTCACTGACGTGAAGAAAACATTCGGCGGCATCATCAACGGGTTCCGCAAAGCGAAGTCAGAAGGCAAGTTGAAAGGGGTCAAGATCTGGGTGCGTCGCGGGGGGCCGCGTGAGAAGGAAGGTCTCGACGCTATGCGTGCGCTGAAAGACGAAGGCTTCGATATCAATGTCTTCGATCGCAATACGCCGCTGACCGATATTGTCGACAAGGCACTCCAGGTGAAGTAGCCCGCCGTCTATGACCAACTGAACATTAAGGGGAGATCCCGCGATGAGTATTCTGGCAAACAAAGACACCCGCGTGGTGATTCAGGGTGGTCAAGCCGGCGTCAACGCCGCCCGCCGAATGGCTGAATTCTGCTACCTAATCAAGCGACCTCTGAACGTGGAAGCATTCGTCTATCCGCCTGATGCCGGCAAATCCAACGAAATTCCATACGGCAGCGGTCTCATTGCCATTCCGGTCTACAAATCCATTGTCGAAGCGACAAAGAATCACCCGACGATCAATACCAGCCTCGTTTACATCGGCGCCGACCGGGCGATGAAAGGTGGCATGGAAGCGCTCGATGATTCGCACGTTAAGGTAGTCTCGATGATCACCGAGGGCGTGCCCGAGAAGGATGCGAAGATTCTTGGCGCCCACGCGCGAAAGCTCGGAAAGGTATTCAACGGACCCTCGTCCATCGGGATTATATCGGCCGGCGCGTGCCGCTTGGGTGTAATCGGCGGTGCGTTCGACAATCTCGTGTTGTCCAAGCTCTATCGCGAAGGCTCGTTCGGCGTCATTACGAAATCAGGCGGACTGTCCAACGAGATCATCTGGATCTGCTCGCAATTTGCCGATGGCATCACCACGGCCATCGGGATCGGCGGCGATGCCTATCCTGGAACCGATTACGTCAGCTATCTCGATATGTTTGAGAATGATCCGCAGACGAAGGCAGTCGTCATCGTCGGAGAGATGGGCGGCGATCTGGAAGAACGAGCGGCTGAATGGTATGGGGCGAAGAAGCGGCGGGTGAAGTTGATCGCCGTCGTATCCGGATTCTGTCAGGAGAGTCTGCCGAAGGGAATGAAGTTCGGCCATGCCGGCGCAAAGGAAGGCCTGAAGGGGGAAGGATCGGCCCGCTCCAAGTCAGATGCGCTCAAGAAATCGGGCGCACTGGTGCCGGCGACGTTCGGCGCGCTCGGTCCCGCGATCAAAGAAATCTATCAAGCGTTGTTAACGTCCGGTCAGGTGAAGGAGCCGGTTGAGCCGGCTCTATTGCCGAGGCTGCCAAAAACCGTCGAAGAAGCGATGAAGGCCGATGAAGTCATGGTCGCGCCGATGATCCGCACCACCATCAGCGATGACCGTGGCGATGAACCCTGCTACGCCGGCTACCCGGCTTCCGAACTGATTAATAAGGGCTACGAAATCCCCCACGTCATGGGCCTCTTATGGGATAAGCGGTTGATCTCGAAACAGGAAGCTGAAATCATCAAGCGGATTATGATGCTCTCTGCGGATCATGGCCCTTGTGTGAGCGGCGCCTTTGCCACCATCTTGGCCGCCTGTGCCGGCATTGGATTATCGCAATCGGTGGCAGCGGGCATGATCATGATTGGCCCACGCTTCGGCGGTGCGGTGACTGATGCCGGTCGATTCTTCAAATATGCCGTCGACAATAACATGTCCGTCGACGAATTCTTGGCCTACATGAAGAAGAATCACGGCCCGGTGCCAGGCATCGGGCATCGTGTGAAGAGTCTGCGCAATCCGGATAAGCGGGTGAAGGAGTTGGTCGGGTACGTCAAGAGCTTGAACATCAAAACTCCCTGCTTGGACTTTGCGCTTGAAGTGGAGAAGATCACCTCAGTGAAAAAGGACAATCTGATTCTGAATGTTGACGGGACGATGGCGGCCGTGCTGGTCGACATTGGATTCCCAGTCGATAGCTTGAACGGATTCTTCATTCTGTCACGTACGATAGGGTTGATCGGTCATTGGGTGGATCAGAAGCGGCAGGACAGTCGCTTGATCCGGCTGTTCGATTATCTGGTGAACTATGCGGCGCCCA
>JACCYV010000188.1 GCA_013696305.1 Nitrospira sp. | reverse complement strand
CCCAAGGCCTATCTGGTTCCGATCTGGCGGCTCTACTTCAAGGGCCTTCAACAGGTATGCAACGTCTTCTTCCCCCCGTGGAGGGAAATTGCCTACGGTCTGCCGAAGTTGATTGAAGCCACGCGATGGATTCCAGAGCTGACCGAGGCGCTTCGTGACAGTGAGTTCCAAGCCATTCGCCTGGAATACCTGACGGCCTATGGAGCCGCCGTCGTCACGGCTAAAAAGTAGAATTCTGTACCCGCCACATCAAGAGACCCAGACTGAGCAGAATCACCGCACTGCTGAGACTCTGTAAAATCAACTCGAATCTCCGGATGTCTTCCTCGTGCACTCGCGAGTTTTCCAACAGCATCGGGCCGATCCGGCGTTTCAACGCCTTGTAGGGACGCGAGGCCTTGATCTCCACCAAACTGAGCAGGCCCATCGCCATCGCGACGACCAACGCCGCCAGGGAGACGCGATTGGTTTGCAGCACATATCCGGCAAGGACCGGCAATGCGCCCCACGACAGGGCGAACCAGGCGTCAGTATGGAACGTCCCGTTGAACCATTCCAGATTGTAGGCGAACAGGAAAAACCCCTCCACAACGGCAATGGGCGCTAAGAACGGGGCTGCGTTCACGATGTAGTAGAACCCGATGCCGTAAGCGATCAGGATCGAGGACAGAGCTAGACACCACAGCAGCGCCGGGGGCAAAACCGGTCCCCACGGCTTTACGCCTTTGGTGCCAAGGGCATCGAGCGCGTGGGCTCCGATCCCGAGCGCCAGAAAGTAAATAAACACGATGGCTCCGACGCGATCCCAGTGGATGTCATCCGCGAGCATGGCGCCCATGATCGTATACGCCAAAACCATCCCGGTATAGGGAAGAAACAATAACCCGATCAACGCTCGGAATGCTGGTGGACCCCACGCGGGCACAAACCATTCCGTTCGTCGATCAACCACCGTATCAAGTTTCATGGAGCCTCCCTTATCACTGACCTTCGGGAATCCTGGTCCGTCACCTGCCCGCTCGCACAGTCATGACTGCCTGCCTCTCATTCCTTTGACGCCGTCTCAGTGCTTGGGTCTGAATTCGTTGTATGCGGGTTGAACCCATGAGTCTCGGGCCCGTAGAAAGCGAATTCACACAATACTTTTCTGTCGAAGAATGTGCCCCGGAGAGGGCAGTCAGCGAGAGGCACAATGAAATTGTTCCATCATTTTTGCGCGTCATCCAGGATTCATGCACGTCACTGTTAGAATTATTTACAGGCTTACTCATCGCACTATCTCTCAACCTTTCAGCAAAGTCCATTGAGCATAGCTCGCTCTAGGTCACGATCCCATAACGTGAAGGTGGCCCATGCGTACGCCCTCACAGGTGTGCACCGAGCGGTGGGTACCGGGCGGTCACATCGGCTTCTTGCGTCTTATATGTCGGTAAGAGACATCAGTGAGAATTCAGGAGAGAGTGCAAGTCGCTGGTCACGATACCTCGTGTGAAGAGAGAAGAATCACCAAGACATTCACCGTTTTGTAACGTGCAGGCATTCAGAATCGCCGCGTCCTCCACGCCGGGCTCGACCAGGGTTTCATCCAGGTCCGTACACGCTGCCTCGCAGAGTACTCTACAGGCTGTAGCGTGGGCGATTTTTCCTTTTATATGGATTTATCACTATGACATCATCACATTCGAAAATTCTCATCGTCGACGACAATGCCGAAACGGTTGCCCTTCTGCAGGACATTCTTTCCAAGGAAGGGTACGACGTTTCCTCCGCGCCTGATCCGAAGGCCGCATACGGACACCTTGAGAAATCTTCCGCGGATCTCATTCTGACCGATCTGCATATGCCCCAAGTCGACGGGTTGACGTTTCTCGCCGAGTTACGGGCACAGTCTCCCGACATACCGGTGGTACTGATGACGGCCTATGGTTCTCTCCGAACCGCGGTAGAAGGACTGAAGGCTGGAGCGTTCGACTATCTGAGCAAACCGTTCATGGTCGATGAGGTGCGTCTGGTGGCTCGCCGTGCGCTCGAGCAACGGCACGCGCCTTCGCAAAACCATTCGCGCTGTGATCGATCGAAACCCCGATCTGCCTTCGACAACTTGATCGGCAGTAGCCCCGCGATGGTGCACGTTTACAAGGCCGTCGCTCGGGTCGCCCAAACGGACAGCACCGTACTGTTGCAAGGAGAGAGCGGAACAGGAAAGGAACTCATTGCCCGCGCCATTCATGACCACGGACCTCGTCACGCCGGCCCGTTCATCACGGTCGACGGCGGGGCGCTTGCAGAGACGCTGCTGGAGTCCGAACTGTTCGGTCATGAGCGGGGCTCGTTTACGGGCGCCGTTTCTGCCCGCAAAGGTCTGCTTGAAAAAGCGCATCTTGGGACATGTTTTTTGGATGAGGTTGCGGATCTGTCTCCTGCCCTACAGGGGAAGCTGCTGCGCGTCATCCAGGAGAAAGAGATACGCCGTGTCGGAAGCAATGCCTCGACGATGCTGGATGTGCGAATAGTCGCAGCCTCGAAAACCCCCCTCGAACCGCTGGTGAGAGCCGGCACGTTTCGCGAGGATCTCTATTACCGCATGAACGTGGTGACGATCGATATCCCGCCATTGCGTAAGCGGTCTGAAGATATTCCACTCCTTGCCCGGCTGTTCGTTCAAACCTTTGGTGCGACCAAAACGCCGCCGATTACGGAATTATCTCCCGACGCAATGCGACTGCTGAGTCAGTATTGGTGGCCCGGGAATGTCCGCGAGTTGGAACATGCGATAGAACGGGCCGTGGCCCTGAGTCCCTACTCGGTCATTTGTCCGGAAGATCTGCCGCCGGCCGTCAAAAAGACCGTCCCGCAAGCGATGGCGCGAGGTCAAGGATGGGTCACGCTGGACGATTTGGAGCGTGACCACATACTCCGGGTCCTGGAGTCCCACGAGCGGGACCTCGGTCGATCCGCCGTGATTTTAGGCATCCACCGTAAAACTCTCCTTCGTAAACTCCGTCAATACGGTATGGCTTCCAGCTACGGCGTGGGGTAATGCCGGCCTCACCGAGCAGGCGGTGGAATCGCCGCATCGATGACTTTATTCTCGGTGTCGACCAATAGAATGACGGCATCGCCTGTACGCAGGCCGGCAAGTTTTGACTGGGGCATCTCCCGCACCTCGAAGGGTTTTTCTGTTCCATTGACCGTTCGTATAGTAATGCGATTCGCCGCCAGTGGTGCGGTGACGGTTCCATCGACTTTGCTGTGCGCGCCTTTAATCGGCGACTTTCTGTCGGTATCCTTCGCGGCCTGGAGGCTGGAGAATCCCACATCGGCAATCTGGTTGGTTTCATCGATCAGAAAGACTGCCGCGACTCCGACGGGAATCGCTGCGACCTTGCTGCGTGCCTGTGAGCGAATGGCGAACGACTGATCCTTCCCGCCTGATTTGATCACCACCGTGTCCTGTCCGACAGGCAGATTCTGCGTAATCTCCCCGCGAATAACCGTATGGGCGCTGGTCTCTCCATCAAGGGGATGATAATCCACCAGAAGATTTTGCGCGTTCAGGATGATAATGAGGTCATCTCCCTCCTTAATAGGGGGGAATCCCTTTTGCTCCGCCTGCTTGAGCGGCAGGAAGCGAGGCTGAACCTCGCCGATATCCACTTTTATCTGATTGGAGGACACAGCTTGCACCTTGCCCAATACGGAACGGGTGGCTTCCAGCATCCGTTCCGCGTCGTCAAGGAGCTGGGCTCTATCCTCCTTAGAAGCGCGATCCACCGGGTCCGCTAACACGAGCGATGGAGTAGAGGCGAGGAACATTGATAAGCCCGCGACTGCCATCGCAAGGCGAACCCCGTGCCTCATAGGATGACTGGTCGCTTGTTGCGTCATGATGCTCCCTTTCAGTTGGTCGCCGCCGCTATGTCATTCCTATGCAAGGGACATAGCAAGAGACGGGCCTCCGCGATGCCATGAGCGGAAGAATTCATCCCAGCTGCACAGCGGCGGTTTTTGGTCTATTCCCGCACACTCACCACGACGAAACTAAATTCCCCCTGCAAGGACAAAATGTCTCTTGCAGGACAATCCATCCATGCCAAGGCGCCATTTAGACATCAGTGTCCCGCACCCAGGGCTCGCGCCTGTCAGGGCAAACAACTGCACGGCACACGACAGTTCTGGCCGGATTTAGCGTCTTCGTCGAGAGGTCAGGCTGAAGAGAGACTATCAATAGAGAATGGGATAGTGGCACGGCACTGCTCTTGCTGAGATAAATCCTGTCGTATGCGGATACCACCACCAGATCAAGTCATATTGGTGACCGG
>JACCYV010000156.1 GCA_013696305.1 Nitrospira sp. | reverse complement strand
TTCGGATGACCGGACGAGAATCAACAAGCTGGTGAGCGAATTACCGCCACGCCCGCGCCTGGCGGCGCTTCAGATGATGGCCACATATGGATTGCCGCAGGAAGCCACGGCCGACAAATTCGTCTGGCACGATGCCGGCCCGTTCAAACGGATCAACGTGACGAAAGCGGAGCATCACCACGACTTCCCGCTTCCCCACATGGATTATCTGGAGCATACGATCGACTATCGCGTGCCGGCCGACAAGGCCGCCGCGCTGTCGGCCTATGACGGCAGCCTGACGTTTGATCGAACCCGCGGCGAGATGTCCGCTCGCTGTGACTTGGAGGGACACAACATCCTCACCTTGAACCTTGCCCACGACATCGTCACAGGAAAGAAGGATACGGAGGAGGCACGGCAGGCCTTTGGTCACACCGTCGTGGAGGATTTTAAGGGCAAGTATCCCGCTGACGTGGTGACGCTCCGGGTCGATCCGTCGAAGAAAGGCACCACGTACGCGGACCAACCGGTGATCCCGGGATCGCCGAAGCGCGCCGCGACCGTCACCGACGACAGCAAAAAAAATGACGATGCTGAAATCCTGGCCTTCGTGGCAGTGGTCGATATGAATGAGATCCTCGCCGCAGACCAAGCGGCGAAGGAGAAGGTCAATCCGCAAGTCATGCAGTACGCCAAGAAGCTTCACCAGGAACACGGGACCAATCTCGAACAGACGCTCATGCTCGGACAGCGCAACGGCGTGACGCCGATCCTGACCCCGGCTGTCGACACAATGAGAGTCAAAGGCGCCACTGAGCTGGCCACGCTAGTGCCACTCGACGGTGATCAGTTCGGCAAGGCGTATCTCGCGGCAATGATCAAGGGCCACACTGAAGTGTTGGCCATGCTCGACACGAAACTTACAGACGCTGAAAGCGAGGCCGTCAAGCGCCACCTCACAGAAACGCGCCAGCACGTGACGCAGCATCTTGAGGAGGCCAGGAAACTGCAAACCTCCATGAAGGATTAGGGCTCTAACACGATCCGAGCGCGTGAGTACGGCCGACCCGCCAGGCGCGGCTCGCACCAATACGGGGCGGGCCGCAGGGGCGGGACCTCTATTTACGATCCTTTCGGATATTTGATGGACATGCATTACATCCGTCGAGGCACGGGTCATCCACTGATCCTGATCCACGGCCTGGGTAGTACGTGGCGATCGTGGATCGCGATTTTGAGTGCGCTCGCGGCCGAGCGCGCGGTCATCGCCGTGGACTTGCCCGGTTTCGGGGACAGCCCACCGCTGCCCGAAGAACCCTCTATCGCAGCGCTCGCGGATTCGATCACCGACTTGATGGCGACACACGGCTTTACCGGTGCCGACCTCGTCGGGAGTTCTATGGGTGCGAGGCTCGTGCTGGAGCTCGCGCGGCGTGGTGCCACTGGAACCGTCATCGCATTGGACCCCGGTGGATTTTGGAGCCCATGGCAGCTGCGTTACTTCGAAATCACGTTGAAACTATCGATCCGCTTAGTGAGGGCTCTCCAGCCGGTCATGCCGGAACTCACCAAGCATGCCATTGGCCGAACCCTGCTGCTCTCGCAGCTCTCCGCCCGTCCCTGGAACCTCCCACATGGTCTGGCTCTCGATGAGATGCGCAGCTACGCCGCCTCCCCGTCCTTCGACGGAGCATTGAATCAACTCATTTATGGCCCGGCACAGGAGGGAGCGGATTCCACACCCGGCCAGATCATCATTGGATGGGGCCGCAAGGATCGTGTGTGTTTTCCCAGCCAGGCCACACGTGCGTTGCAACTCTTCCCGCGAGCACGACTACATTGGTTCGAAGATTGTGGACATTTTCCACAATGGGACGTTCCTGAAGCCGCCGCCCGATTGATCTTGTCCAGCGCCACGCACTCGAAGCCGTTGGATCATGCAGATCTGACCAAGAACAGATAGAAAGCGGGATTGAACGCGTCACGAAGTCGTATGCCCTTCTTCACAGCTCAAGACGAGGATATGAACAATTCCAGGGCAACGGGTTTGATGAAACCTACCAGGAGGTGTTCAATGGCTCGCAAGTCACCACCATCACGGACGGCAAGTCCAAA
>JACCYV010000146.1 GCA_013696305.1 Nitrospira sp. | reverse complement strand
GTCGCCGCGGGCGCTTCGACCGGCGGCGTGAATGTCATGTTGCCCGGTCGAGTCGGCGACACGCCCTTGATCGGCTGCGGCGTCTATGCCGACAATGAAGCCGGAGCCGTTTCGATGACCGGCTTGGGAGAGACTATTATGCGGGTGGCAGTGGCCAAGGAAATCTGCGATCTGCTGGAGAGCGGATTGAGTCCGGTGCGGTCTGCGAACCGGGTTCTGCGGAAGGTCGTGAATCGGCTGCGGGGAGCTGCCGGGACGCTGGTATTGTCCCCCGATGGCCGCTTCGCGATTCGCCACAACACTCCCCATATGGCGGCAGGCTCAATCGGCTTCGACGGCCGCCCTGTCGTACGAGGCCGATTTGCGTAGCCGCGCGGGAGCCTGATACAGTGACGCGAGGCGCCATACTATGCCGGCTCTGTTTCATCTCGCATTCCCTGTTCGCGATCTCGCGGCAGCCAAGCGTTTCTACGTCGATGGCTTAGGCTGTGCGTTGGGCCGTGAATCTTCCACGGCTGTCACTTTCGGACTTGCCGGGCATCAGTTGATCGCTCATCTCGCCACCGAATCGAGCGTTCCTCAGAGCGGCATTTATCCCCGTCACTTTGGCCTCGTCTTGACCCTCGAAGAAGAATGGCAGGCGTTGGCTGATCGCGCGAAAGTTCAAGGCCTGACATTTTATCAGCAGCCTCGGCGGCGGTTTGCCGGCACGCGCATCGAACATCTGACGTTCTTTTTAGAAGATCCCTCACGAAACCTTCTCGAGTTCAAACATTACCTGTACGAGTCGGCAATTTTCGGGGAACGAGACTTCACGACAGTCGGGGATGCCGAATAACCGGAGTGGCATGGATAGGCATCCTGCAGACTGCAATGATCTTTGTTCAGTGCTCAGTAGGGAGAGTGTCTCGTGTGCCGGATGCGTTGCGGGTGCGGGAAAGCGAGACCGGCCGACGGCCACTGCCTCGTTCCAGCCATCGGATGATGTGCCGCTGCCGTCGATTCAGATAGGCGGTGTGATGGATGGGATCGTATCGGCGCGGTGAGGGAAGAATCGCCGCCAGCAATGCTGCTTCATCGAGTGTCAACTCTTTCGCCGATTTACCGAAATGATGACGCGCCGCCGCTTCCGCGCCGAACACGCCCTGTCCCCATTCGGCGACGTTGAGGTATAACTCCAAAATTCGTTCCTTCGTCAGATGATGTTCTAACGATCGAGTAATCAGTGCTTCTCGGGCTTTTCGAAACAGGGAACGTTCCGAAGACAGGTACAGATTTTTTGCCAGTTGCTGAGTGATGGTGCTTCCTCCGCGTTTGAATTCACCGACTTCCAGATTGTACAGTGCGGCGTCCTTGATGCCTTCCCAGTCGAATCCCTCGTGAGCGAAGAACGAGGCATCTTCAGCCGCGACCACCGCTCGTTGTAGCGCGGGTGCAATCCGAGCCAGGGGGACCCAGATAAATTTCTGGTGCAGGCTCCGGCCTTGCTCTTTAGACTGCGCCCGTCGCGCTTCCATCAGAGCGGTCCCCGTTGGGTGGCGTGTGGCGAATTGCGACACGTCGGGCAAGGTGGCCAGCCAATACAGTGCCAATGCGGCTGCCGGCAGACCGATGAGAACGGTCAGCCAAAACAAGATTCGGCCGAACAGACTGCCAGTTGACTTGCTCATTCCCAACACACTATCTATGAGTGCACGAGGTGCCCCACCGGTTCGGTCATGGTCACCGGAGGTGCGAGTGCACTCCGCATTGCGGTACACGATTCACTACCATGAAATTACTCAGTGCCGAGTTTATCAAAAGTTCCGTCTCTCCAGAACAGTTTCCTTTAGACCGCTTGCCCGAGATCGCTTTCGTCGGGCGATCGAACGTCGGGAAGTCGTCTCTGATCAATTCACTGCTGCACCGGAAGAAACTGGCCAAAGTCAGCAAGACGCCGGGCAAAACGCGCGCCGTGAATTTTTTTACGGTCCGGACGTCGGACCCGAATCTCTCCCTGTTGTCCCTGGTCGACCTGCCGGGGTACGGCTATGCCAAGGTCTCGAAAACCGTGCGCGCGCAATGGGGGCCGATGATCGAGCAATATCTCGAACAACGTGAGACGCTTGGAGCAGTGATCCTGCTGATCGAAGCGCGCGTCTGGATGCCGCAAGATGTGACGACGGTTCGGTGGGTTCAGTCCCTGGGGTGCGGCCTCATCATCGTCCTCACCAAGGCGGATAAGTTGCGACAGAGTGAGCGAGCGCCCAGTCTTGCCGCTGTGCGGAACGCCTGCGGATTGAGCCCCGAGGTGCCGATTCTCTTGTACTCGGCTGAAACGCATGAGGGGCGCGACGCGCTGTGGGGCGAGATTCGTACGCAGTTTAAAACTTGATCTCGATGTAGGCTTTGTTCTTCATGTCGGCCATCCAGATTTGATACTGGTCTTCCGTTTTTTGCTGAAATACGAGCGACTGGATTTCGGCTTTCACTTGTTCGAAAGGTCGAAACTGGCGCGGTTTCTTGTCGTCGACGCGCACGATGTGCAACCCTTCCGCCGTCTCGACTATCCCCGTCACCTGTCCCACCTGAAGAGAAGTGAGTGCCTGTTCTAATGCGGGAATCAGCTCGCCCTGGCGCACCAATCCCAGGCGACCGCCGCGTGACGCATCCGCGCCATCGGAAAAGCGTAGCGCTAACCCCTCGAACGGCTCACCTTGCTTCAGCGTGGCCAGAAGAGCTTCAGCCCGTCCCTGAGCGACGGAGAGTTCGTCGGGGTCACGTGGTTTGATCAGGATTTGGCTCAGCTGATATTCCTCGGGATAGGCGAAGCGATCCTGGTGTTCCTGGTAGTAGCGTTTCATTTCCGAGTCTGCCACCATGATCAAGCCGCGGACTTCCCGGTCGACGACGCGCATCAAGGTCAATTGCTCGCGGACACTCCTGGTCGTGTTGGGATCAGCGCCATCGAGCTGCTCGCCCTGTTTCTTCATTTCTTCCACCGCCTGCACGACCTCCTGGTCCGATATATCCAGACCCTTGTTTTGCGCGGCTTGAAGTTGCAGTTTGCGCTCGATCATTTTTGTCACGCCCATGGCCTCAGCGGTCTTGAGGCGGCGTTCCAATTCTTCTCCCTTGTAAAGCTTGCGAAGCCGGTCTTGCTCTGGAAGGAGGTCGCGTTTCAGCTCCGACAGCATGATCAGGTCTTTGTTGACCACCGCGATAATGCGATCCTCCAGTTTTGCAGCTTCCGCAGGAGAGATAAGCACCAGCAGCAGACAGACCCAGAGCCACCGGCAGCCGATGGCCGAGGGGCCGGTTAGCGCGTTGACCCGCACATGAGCCAGTTGATCCTCTAGACTCCGGACAGTCTCGGGGGCATGGCGGTACGGAACAGAGAAAATGGATCGATTCTTCATGGACGTAATGGGATTGTACACAATCGATCGTTCAGAAAGGGAGCGCTCTCGAGATGAAACCCTTGACGGGGTTCGGAGCGCGAACACGCAGGAGTTGGGTGAGTCGGGAGCTAGGGACGAGCAGGTTCATCGGTCACATAACGAGCGGCGTCGGCCAGACGAATCGTGGCGCCTGTGCGAAGTTCGGCAAAAATATCATCCAGCCGCTTTCGACGCTTCTCCGCCAATAATTCTTGCCTGAGCCGCTCGCGGATGGCCTGATCTGCCTGAAGGATTTCCGGTTCCAAGGGACTGACCTTCATCAGATAGTAACCCTTGTCTGTCTTGATCGGATCACTGATGACCCCAGCGTGTAGAGAAGGCATCAACGCATCGAGTTCAGGCTCCAGCAAACCTTTTCGATAGGGACCTAAGTCGCCGCCCTTGGCGCGGCTCCGTTCATCGACTGAATAACGAAGAGCGAATCGGGCGAAGTTGCCGCCGCCTTCCACCTGCCGTTTGAGGTCCTTCGCCGCATACACGTTCGGCAGCAACATGACCGAGACCTGCACCTTGGGATTGGCTAGGAGCTGGTTGGCGTGTTTCCCGAGGTAGGCATCCAATTCTTCTTTCGAAACCTCGACCTTGGTCTTGATCCGATCTTTGAGGAGTTCGTCCAAAATCAATTGTTCACGGTACCGCAGAGTTTTTTCACGGATCTCGTCGGTCTGATCCAGCCCCTGCTTGCGCGCTTCCTGCATAAGCAACTCGCGCATGATCAACTCGTCGAGAAAATGGCGTTTCCCGCCTTCCTTTTCATAGCGAGCGCGGGTAGCCTGTGACAGCTCCCCCCAGCGCATGTCGAACTCGGATTGGGTGATGGATCGACCGTTGATCATGGCGACCACCGGGTCTTCCTGAGGAGGATCGGTGCAGGCGGTCAGTGGGCCGAGGGCGCAGATGCCCAGCGCGAGGCAGGCCAGTCGCGTTCGCCAGTCAGAGATATGGGGTGTGAGCGGTGGCGTCATGGGGTCGGGACGGCGCATCCTCTGCGAAGATCAGGTCGAGCTCGTGCGTGGACCCTGGTTGTTGGTACCACAGACGTGCAGGGTTTGCAAGGTTGCGTTGAGATCAGGAAAGACCAAACTCCAGTCTTCATGCGGCATCTGGAGTTCAAAGGACAGCGGCGACAGAAACCGCAGGCGTTTCTTGTAGCGGTCCATCAATGTCTGCACAGCGGCTTCATGAATCGTGGCCTTGGGGTCGAACGTGATCACCACGCCGTGCGGCTGTTCGACGACGGAGCTCAACCGGAGCTGTTTGGCCAGCAAACGGATTTGCATCAGTTCGAACAGGCGCTCGACCGGATCGGGAGGAGGTCCATAGCGGTCTTCAATTTCTCCATGCATCAGGGCCAAGTCGCCTAGTTGTCCGCAAGAAGATAGCCGCTTGTATAGCGACAATCGTTGATGGCTGTCTGCCACATACTCTTCGGAGATAAACGCGGAGACACTGAGGCGCAACGTCGGGTCCGGTTCCTCCTCTACCACCTGACCCCTCAGACGCTGCACAGCCTGTTCCACCATCTGCAGATAAAGATCGAGCCCCACCGCAGCGATATGTCCCGATTGTTGCTTGCCGAGCAGATTACCCGCCCCGCGGATTTCCAGGTCGGCTGCGGCAATGCGGAAGCCTGACCCCAATTCGGTAAACTGCTGGATGGCGGTCAGCCGCTTCTGTGCGTCGTCCGACAGAGAGCCTTCGTCCGGCACGAGGAAGTAGGCGTAGGCTTGCTCACCGCCGCGCCCGACGCGTCCTCGTAGCTGGTAGAGCTGGGCCAGGCCAAAGGTGTCGGCACGGTTGACGATGATCGTGTTGGCGGTCGGTACGTCCAAACCTGATTGAATGATGGCGGACGCCACCAGAATATCGGCATCCCGGTGAAAGAACCTCAGCATCACGGCTTCCAACGGTTTGGAATCCATCTGTCCGTGGGCCATCACGATACGCGCTTCCGGCACGAGTTCTTGAAGCCAGGCGCCGGTCCGTTCCATCGTCTCCACGCGATTGTGAACATAGTAGGTTTGCCCGCCGCGCCCGAGCTCGCGGAGAATCGCCTCGCGGATGGCCTTCTCGCTGAATCGGAGGACTTGCGTGCGGATCGCCAGCCGGCCCGACGGGGGCGTATCGATGATCGAGAGATCGCGCACACTCGCCATGGTCATTTGCAGGGTCCGCGGAATCGGGGTCGCCGTCAGCGTCAAGACATCGACTTGGGTGCGTAACTGTTTTAACCGTTCCTTATGTTTCACGCCGAACCATTGCTCCTCGTCGATGATGACGAGTCCGAGGTTGCGAAACTGCACGTCTTTCTGCAGCAGGCGGTGGGTACCGATAAGCACGTCGATCACGCCGGCCGCGGTATCCTTGATAATCGCTTTCGTATCTTTGGGAGATTGAAACCGGGACAGCAGCGCGACACGGGTGGGGAAGGGCGCAAACCGTTCGGTGAAATTGTCGTAATGCTGGTGCGCAAGCAGCGTGGTCGGCACGAGGACGGCCACCTGACGGTTTTCCTCCACGGCCTTAAAGGCGGCGCGCATCGCTACTTCCGTCTTACCGTACCCTACGTCGCCGCAGACCAAGCGGTCCATCGGTTTGGTCGAGGCCATGTCATTGGCAATGTCTTCGATCGCCCGGCGCTGATCAGGAGTTTCTTCATATTCGAAGGCCGCCTCGAACTCATGGTAGAGCATGCTGTCTTTACCGTACGACGTTCGGTGAACCAACTCCCGATTGGCATAGAGATCGACAAGTTCGTGCGCCATTTCTTCGATGTCTTTTTTGACCCGTGCGGTCGTCTTGCCCCAACTGGTGCCGCCCAGCCGGTCCAGACGTGGCACATGAGCATCGGCTCCGGCATAACGCTGGACCTGGTTGAGCCGATCGAGCGGCACATAGAGCTTATCCGTTCCGGCAAATTCGAGAACCAAAAAGTCACTGTCGAAGTCCTGCACCGACAGGCGGCGCAGGCCCTGATACTTCGCGATCCCGTATTGCATGTGCACGACATAGTCGCCGACATTGAGATCTTCCAGCGAGGAGAGGAACGTGGCCGCCTTACTCTTGTGCTGAGGCTTGTGCCGGGCGCCTTTGGCGAAGAGCTCTTCTTCGGTGAGAACCACCAAACGAAGATCGGGAGAAAGAAAACCGGCCGAGACCTCACCGTTCAACACTGAAAACGGCGCTTTCTGTAAGGCGCCGGCCGAGAGCGCCGCGGGCTTCCATTCGACCGCCGGCCGATCGTGTTCGCTGAAGAGCGCAAGCAATCGACCGACTTGTCCTTGACTACGGGCGACCAGTACGACTGGTCCGCTTTCCCGCAACCGGTCGAGGACCTCCAGTGTGTGGCTGAAAGCAGTGCCACGCTGGCCGAGTCCGACGCTGGCGGGCGTTTGGGCAGGGCAGGTGAGCACAGGATCCCAGGTGGCATCCGGGGCGGTCACAGGCTCAAGCGCGAGGGTGGCATAGCTTTTGGTGCCAGCGAGAATCTGGTCCCACGTGACGTACAGTTGGTCCGGAGTCGGATAGGGATTCGGGTCCGTGCGATCTTCGTGACGAAGGTAGCCCTCTTGGATAGCCTCCCAACACTCAGCATTGTGGGCCTTCAAAGCGTGGGGTTGATCCAGGACGAGTATCGGCGGCTGAGGATAATAGTCCAAGAGGCTGTCCATCGTTCCATAGACAGATGGAGCATGCCATTCGGCGTCTGCGGACAAGGGTGCGAGAGCATCAGCTGCGTCCTCGGGACGTATCAATTCGCGTGCAGGCAGTACCCAGGCCTGCTTGATTTTGTCGGTCGACTTTTGGGTGGCGGGATCGAAGAACCGGAGTGATTCGATCGTGTCGCCGAGAAATTCAACTCGCAGCGGGTCAGGATAGGCCGTGGAATAAATATCGACGATGCCGCCGCGAATACTGAATTCGCCCGGAATCTCCACCACGGAACTTTTCCGGTAGCCCAATCGCAACAAGCTGGAAACCAGGGCCTCTCGTTCCAACGAACCGTTGGGGTGAAATTGCAGAATCGCGTCACTGAAGACCAGGGCCGGGAGTACCCGCTGCATCAAGGCCGGGATGGCGGTGAACAGGACCGTGCGCGCCGTCGTGCAAAGGCGATGGAGCGTCTGCATACGACGAGCGACGAGATCGATATGGGGGACTGTCGATTCATAGGGGAGCGTTTCCCATTTCGGAAAGAGCGCCAGATCATCGCCGGGCAGTCCGCAGAGGGTTCTAAAGAACAAGGTATCACGATAGAGACGCTCGGCATCGTCATCGGTTTTGGCGACGATCAGCCAGGATCGCGCGGCGAGCACGTTCGCCGGCGTACCCGGCGTAAGGAGGGCCAGGCCGAAGCCGGCCGTCGACCCATGTAGGCCCATGAGGCAGGGTTTGCCCGTTCCGGCGCGAAGGGCGTCCAACGCAGGCGCAAGCCACTGGGTGAGATGTGGGGGTATGACGGGAGGCACGGTATCCTTACGCTGTGGTGGAGCGAATACGTTGCACCAGCGCCGTCGTCGAGACGCCGGGGACGAGTGGAATCGTCTGGACGCGTCCCCCTCGTGCCTCGACCGTGTCCCGTCCCACGATACGGTCGGCCGGCCAGTCTCCGCCCTTGACGAGAACATCCGGCTGGAGAGCTGCGATGAGCGGCCCGGGGTCTGGCTCCGTGAAGATCACCACATAATCCACGCAGGCCAGCGCAGCGAGGATTTCGGCCCGCTGAGCCTCGGGCACAATGGGCCGGTCGGAGCCTTTATTTAACGTCCGCACGGACGCGTCGGAATTGACGCCGACCACCAGCACCTCACCCAGGTCGCGGGCCGCCTGTAGATAACGAGTGTGACCGATGTGCATGAGGTCGAAACAGCCGTTTGTGAAAACAATGGCCTGTTGTTGGCGACGATGTTCCGCGAGCAGTGATGCAAGCTTGTCCCGCGTGATGAGTTTTGAGTGCATGACGTCCCGCATCGATCCGGAAAGCACATCTTAGGGGGCGGCTGCCCCGCGAAGCAATGCTCCGTCTCATTGCTCTGTGGTTTTCATGTTCCTCTGCGGCGTCCCCGCTTCGTGCTGCCGTCACTCATATGCGGGAGCCCTCCTAGACGGACTACGCCGGTGCCATGTCGTTCGATCAAACGGTCAAGAGTGGCAATCGCATCGCGTTGCCGCCGGTCGAACAGCGGCTCCGGGGCCGGGATCAGATCCGAAAGACCCAAACCCACAAGGCGATACCGCGATCGCGGCTGCAGCAGGTCTGCCAGAGCCCGTCGGATATCCGCCCACATGTCGGGATCATAGTTCAACGGCGTGGAGAATTTCCGCTGTCGCGTGGTGATTCGAAAGTGAGTGTCTTTCAGTTTTACGGTGAACGAGCCGGCGGCCAGTCCTTCCAGACGAAGATCGTGCGTGAGCGTTTCCAGAAAACCATGGACGATGGGTTCCAGCAAGGCGGGATCGTCCGTGTCCTCCTCGAAGGTCGTCTCATGGCTCATGCTTTTTGCCTCGCGATCCGCTACCACCGGATCGGCATCGAGGCCACGGGCGAGCGACTGAAGCGCGGGCAAGCGTGAGCCGAACAGGCGGAAGAGCGCCGGTTCCATGCGAGGCGCAAGCAGATCGCCGATCACGCGCACGCCCAGGCGCTCGACAATCTCCGTGGATTTGGGACCCATGCCGGGCAATGAGCGAATCGGCAGCGGGGCGAGAAACGCCGCTTCCGAGCCCGGCTCAATCACGGCCAGCCCGTCCGGCTTGTGCGCGTCGGCGGCGATCTTCGCTACGGTTTTACCGGAGGCCAGGGCGACCGTGCAGGTCAATCCGGTGAAATTTCGAATGTCTGCTTTGAGCGTGTGCGCCAACTCCTTCGGATCGGGATGGCGGGTCTGCAGCCGGGTGGTGTCCGTATAAAACTCATCGACACTCGTCCACTCGGTTTCAGGGAAAAACCGGTCGGTCACGGTTTGAAGTGCACAATGCAAGCGCGTGTATAACAGTCGATCGGGCGGCACGAGGATGAGCTGGGGACAGAGCCGCACGGCTTGAAGGGTCGGCATAGCGGAATGGACTCCGAACCGGCGGACTTCATAGCTGGCCGCTGCGACGATGCCACGCGGCGGCGGACTTCCGACGGCGACCGGTTTTCCGGCCAGCGACGGATCGGCCAGGACGGCAGCCGATGCAAACATCGCGTCGATATCGCCGAAGAGGATTTGTCGAGGCCATCGTTCCGACACGGGTTGTCCTACATATTTCTGAATGGAAGAGCCAATTGTGGACCAGCGACGGGGGTCTGTGCCAGTTCCGAATCCGCTTTCGTGCCGTTTTGCACAAGAACCAGCTCGCAAAGCGGTCCCCGGCAGGCTCCGCAGGAATGCCGTCGTGGTTGAATCGTTCGTCGCTGCCGTCGGTAAATGGAGCCACATTGCTGGCAGCGCCAGGCATATTTGGCCAAAGCAGCTACCTCTTTGCTCAGTGAATGGTAGATCGTGATGCCGAGGCCCTGCTCATTCATCCGCGCCATCATGCGACGAAAATCCACTCCATGATTGGGGCGGCGCTTCAGGATATCGTATTGCCATTGATGAATCATTTCATGCGCCAGCGTCGTCAGAATCTCATGGTCTTGGTGGGGTCTATTTCCCTGCAGGAGGACAGCCGAGAGTTTGATGCAACGCCGCCGGCTGTGGTCGTCAGTCGCCCGTGCGAATGAATGTCTCGGTCCGATCCGGCAGACAAACATACCGGCGGACGAGGTCAGTCGCCGGCTCCATTCGATGCGTATCGGCGGCAAGGCGCCCTGAAAATAGCGGCAGTTAAGATGGGCCCAGATAGTGAGCAACGGCTTGGGTGAGGGCAACATGCTATTCGCAGCCTGTCTCGATGTCGAGCGAAGGAACACCACGCCGCGTGGTCTAGTTCAGCGGTCTGCCAGTTCTTCAAGCACAGCGGCGGCCAGGAGTGGCACCATGATTTCATGATGGCCGGTCAGGGCATACCCCTTGCCGCCCTTCTGCGTGGGCCGGCGGACGACGTTGGTCATGGGACGATAGTGCGTCAGGAAATCCATATTCACGGTGGTGATGTTCGTCAGCGAATGGCCGAGGTTGCGCCCGAGCGAGACGGCTTTCAGGAACACTTCCGGCAAAATAACCGCGGATCCCAGGTTGAGGTAGACCCCGCCTTCCATGCCCGAGACGACGGCAGTCAGGCGGCGAAAATCCAGCAACGACCCCGCGCCGATAGCGGCGCCGTCGGCCGAGGGATGCATGTGGATGATGTCGGTGCCGATGGCCACATGTACCGTGACGGGGATGCCCAGTTTCGACCCGGTCGCGAGCAGGCTCGTGGCGCGATGCGGAAACTGCTGTTTATACCGATTGATGTAGAGGCCGAGCGATTCGCCTAGACCCTGCCCTTCTTTCATCCCCAGCGCGACGGCCTCGTTCAGCATGCGACCAGTTTCTTCCGCCATGCCGAATCGACCGGAATCGATCTCTGCATCGACTTCCTCGGAGGTGTGTCCCATGAATGCCAATTCGAAGTCATGGATGATCACGGCTCCGTTCATGGCGAGGGCGGTGACGATGCCGCGTTCCATAAGGTCCACGAGGAGCGGGCCCAATCCGACCTTCACCACATGGGCGCCCATGCCGACAATGACCGGTCTCCCGCGACGATGAGCCGTGGCGATGGCCTTCGCCACGGCGCGTAGCGTCTTCACCGCCAGTATGTCGGGAAGCGAATCGAGAAAACGTGTGAACGATCGGCCGCGGGTCCAGACCTTGGCAAAGTTTGAGACTTGGACCTTGCTGTGGCGGCGCTGGAGCGGATAGGTCCTCAGGCGCGATGTATCGATCGGCGGGATCATCGCACGGGGAACGGACGGTGGCATGGGACGCTTACGCCGGGTTGGCAAGAACCTGATCCTCGATGAGTTCGCACAGCACGTGGGCTAACGTGATGTGGCTTTCCTGGATGCGGGCGGTGACCGTCGATGGAACGATGAACGCATAGTCCGCGAGGCCGGCCAACTTGCCGCCGGATCCGCCGGTCCAGGCGACCGTGGTCAGGCCCAGGGATTTGGCCGCTTCGATGCCTTTCAGGACGTTGGGCGAATTGCCGCTGGTGCTGATGGCGATCGCCACGTCCCCCTTTTTACCGTGCGCGAGAAGCTGGCGGGCGAAGAGGGCTTCAAAGCCGTAGTCGTTGGCGATGCAGGTGATGGCGGCGATGTCGGTGGCGAGGGCAATGGCCGGCAAGGGAGCGCGTTCGCGCTGATACCGGCCGACGAACTCGGCTGCCATGTGCGCGGCATCTGTGGCGCTGCCGCCGTTGCCGAACAGCAGGACTTTGTGTCCCTCCCGGAACGCATGTCCCATGACCTGCGCCACTTGGACGATCATATCGGCGTGCGCGCGGACGAATTGACGCTTGACGTCGGCGCTCTCGTCAAAGGTCTTAATGACGAAGTCTTTCATGAACGGAATTGTAGGGAAGCCCCGGTTCGCTGTCAAACGAGATGGAGCCGCGTTTCATCTCAGGGCGGCGTGGGTGAAGGCCGCTTCGCAATCATGTTCATGGCCAGCGCCAGCATCGAACCCACGTCGGCGACATTGGCCGGCAAGACCAGCGTATTGCTGGTTTTGGCCAGTTCGCCGAACTTGCCGATGTATTGTTCCGCCACTCGCAATTGGATGGCTTCGTACCCCCCGGGAATCTGCGTCGACTCGGCTACCTTCCTGAGTCCTTCAGCCGTTGCAGAGGCGATCGCCGTGATGGCCGACGCGGCGCCCTCCGCTTCATTGATCTGTTGTTGCTTCCTGGCCTCCGATGCCTTGATCACCTGCTGTTTCACCCCTTCCGCCTGATTGATGGCGGCGTCCCGTTCGCCTTCGGATGCCAGGATGACTGCGCGTTTTTCCCGCTCTGCCCGCATCTGTTTTTCCATCGCATTGAGAATGTCCTTCGGCGGGGTGATGTTCTTGATCTCATAACGGAGCACTTTGATGCCCCAGGGCTCCGACGCCTTGTCGAGCTCGTTGACCACCTGGGTATTGATGTTGGTGCGTTCTTCAAACGTCCGGTCGAGATCGATTTTGCCGATCTCGCTGCGCAGCGCGGTCTGAGCCAGCTGGGTAATGGCGAACCGATGATCGCTGATCCCATAGGAGGCGCGCTGAGCATCGAGGACCTTGATGTAGAGGATGCCATCAACCCCCACCTGCACATTGTCTCGCGTAATGCAGATCTGCTCCGGGATGTCGACGGCGGTTTCCTTGAGGGAATGTTTGTATTGAACGGCATCGATAAATGGAATCAGGATGTGGAAACCCGCTCCCAGGGTGCGCGAGTAGCGGCCCAAACGCTCGACCACGTAGGCGCTCTGCTGGGGCACGATGCGCGCTGTCTTGGCGATCACCAACACCACCAGCAAGGCCAGGAACACCATGACCATCAATCCACCGGACATATCCGATTCCTCCATCGTAAGAACTCCGCCAGCCTATTCCGGTTTGAGCCAGAGGGCCAGGCCCTCGACACGATCGACCAGACTCCGCTGTCCCTTTGCAAGACCCACCTGCCCGGCGTTGTGCGCGGTCCAGGCTGTGCCCCGACATTCGGCCTTGCCTGTGCCGCCTGGTGCCAAAGGTTCCAGCGGGATGGCGATCTCGCCGATCATCGTATCGACCTCCCGCCCCGTTACGTCTTGAGATTTGATCATTCTGAGGAGCGGGCTGCGGAAGATGAAGAGCGACGCAACAGACATGACTGAAAAGAGCAGCCACTGGACCCATTCGACCGCGGCAATTCCAAAACCTGCGAGGGCGGCCACCACGAGGGCCGAGAGGCCGAAAAACAGAATGTAGAAGCCGCCAGGCGTGGTGATCTCCACCCCCAGCAGGATCAATCCAAGGAATGCCCAAATCCACCAAGCCATCACTACTCGCGCAGAAGATAAAGCGATCCAGAGAGTTGGCGAAGTCTAGGCGCCTTTCGCGAGAGCGTCAAGGATTGCGAGGGGATCGTTCGTTGAACCGGTCAGAAGGCAGTGATATAGTCCGCGGTCATGCCATCTGATACACCCGTCAAGGCACTCATCATTGCGTTTACCGACGCGCCGGCGCTCGCCGCCTATGTGATTAACCGGTTGCAGCCGGAAATGCTCTGCTTCTTTGTGCCGGAGTCGGCGAAAGCGCAGGTCGAAGAGGCCGTTCAACCGCTGGTCCAACGGATGCCCAAGCGATGGGACTGGGTCGCCACGCCTGATCCGACGGACGTCATCGCCTGCCATCAAGCCCTCTCACGAACGATCCAGGATCTTTTCCACACCTGGAATGTGCAGGTGGGCGATGTGGTGGTTGATCTGACCGGTGCCACGTCGGCTATGGCGGCGGCGCTGGCCTCCGCCTGTCAACCCTGGACCTCGCGCATGATAAGTCTGGTCC
>JACCYV010000143.1 GCA_013696305.1 Nitrospira sp. | reverse complement strand
AATCTCTTCAGGGCCATGGCGAACCACCCGGCCTACTTGGAGACGACGTGGGCTCGGTTTAAAGCGATCATGGGCCCGGGCAAGCTCGATCCCAAGACCAAGCAAGTAATCGCCTTGGCTGTCTCGGCGACCAACAATTGCGAATATTGCATTAACGCCCATACAGCCGCACTCAAGGGAATGGGGTGGGGAGACCAGGAGATCACCGAGCTAATGGCGGTAGTGGATCTCTACAACGGTTTTAACAAGTTCCTTGATGGACTACGAGTTGAGTCTGATCTAAAGCCCTGAGCGGACATGACTGCTCCTACAACCCCAAAGAGGTTTTTCACCCGGGTGGGTATCGAGGTTCCGGCCGTCACGGCCGATCAAATGCGCGCAGTGGATCGCATTGCGATGGAAGAAACGGGACCGAATCTCTTTCAGATGATGGAAAACGCCGGACGGAATCTTGCGCTGCTGGCGATCACCGTCCTTGGTCACCGTTGGAACAACGCAAGCGTTGTGGTCCTGCAGGCAGCGGAGGGAATGGCGGCGGCGGGATTTGTGCAGCTCGCCATCTTGCCAATCACGGTGTGAATGTCACGCTGTGCATGGCAGGCCCGTCTCGCCTCGGGCCAGTCCCCTCCTTTCAACGCAAGATCTTCCAGCACACGTCGGGAAACGAGGTAGACGCAACGAATGTGCATCGCGAACCGGCTGCTCTCATTCTGGATGCGCTGATCGGTTACAGTTTACATTCTGCTCCGCAGGGGACAGTGGCGGAGTTGATTCGATGGGCGAATGGCACGAATGCTCCAATTCTAGCTCTGGACATTCCTTCTGGTGTCGACGCGACAACCGGGCAGACGCCAGGGGAGTTCATCAAGGCTCGATGGACGATGACTCTGGCTTTACCAAAGACGGGTCTTGTGCCTGAAAAAACTGGTAATTTGTTCCTAGCTGACATCGGCATACCTGAAGGAACCTATCGCCGGATGGGATTGGCCTACCGCAACCCTTTCGGAACGCGCTTCCGGGTTCCCTTAGTCTGCCGTTGAGAGCGGGGGGTGACCCTTCTCAAGAAACTCTCACAGATCTCTTGACTCGGTACTATGGTACAGGGTGTACCGTTCACGAAGAGGTGATGCTATGGCTTCAGCGGTCACGATCGGCCAGTTAGCCAAGGCGGAGGGAGTCAACATCCAGACGCTCCGATATTACGAACGCCTGAAGTTGCTCACTCCTGCACCCAGAAGTCCCTCCGGTTATCGGGTTTATGGGGACGAAGCGTTCCTCCGACTGCGCTTTATCAAGAACGCTCAGGCTCTCGGATTTACACTCCGCGAGATCGCCGAGCTGTTGAATCTCCGGGTCAGCTCCAAGTCCCAGTGCGGCGATGTGCTGCATAAGGCCCGGGCCAAGTTGACGCAGGTGGAAACCAAAGTCCAAGACCTCCAGGCTCTTGCGTGGACGCTGCGAAGTTTGATGCGTTCGTGCCGAGTCGGGCAACCTACTGATCCCTGCCCGATCCTCAAGTGTCTGGAGGAGAAAGAAAAGGGGATGAACGATGGCAACCGAAGATCGTCACGATGAACTGTTCACCGAACTGCGCCGCTTAAGCCCCAAGGTGACCGGCGGGCTTGTACGCATGCGGCAGGAGACGTACCGGGATGGCGCAGTCCCGGCGAAATACAAGCTTCTGACCGCCCTGGTAGCTTCGATTGCGATCCGGTGCGAGCCGTGCATCCGCGCCTACGTGAAGATGGTGCATGAGAAAGGCGTCACGCTAGAGGAACTGATCGAGTTCCTGGAAGTAGCTATGACGATGCAGGGGTGTCCCGGTGAGGAATGGGCGCTCAAGGCCTATGCGGCGTACAAGGATTGTGTCAGTGGGGATCAGCCGGCCACAGAAACGGCCTGTTGCGCCCACTGAACCACTCGCCAGCCAGGATGTTCACCCGAATGCGGCAGGTATTCCGGAGGGCAATCCTTATCGCTGTGTCCAGAAGGAGAAGCACCCATGACAACAAAGACGTTTGACCTGGTAGTGATCGGGACCGGGGCAGCCACGTCCACAGTGGCCTCGCAATGCCGTGCTGCCGACTGGCAGGTCGCCATTGTCGATTCACGACCGTTTGGCGGTACCTGCGCTTTGCGTGGATGCGATCCCAAGAAGGTGCTCGTCGGTGCAGCTGAAGTGATCGACTGGCATCACCGGATGAAAGGCAAAGGCATCCGTGCGGAGAAGGTTGGGATTGAATGGTCTGAACTCATGCGCTTTAAGAGATCTTTCACCGAACCGGTTCCGAAACACAGGGAGACGAGTTTCTCAAAAGCCGGCATCGCCGCGTTCCATGGTCATGCACGCTTTGTTGGCCCAACGGCCATTCAGGTGGGCAATGACATACTCGAAGGCCGGCACGTGGTGGTAGCAACAGGAGCGATGCCGGAGAAATTACAGATCCCCGGTGCGGAGTATGTGACCACCAGTGATCAATTCTTGGAACTCAACGAACTGCCCCCGCGCATCGTGTTTATTGGGGGCGGGTACATCTCCTTCGAGTTTGCGCACATCGCCGCGCGCGCCGGCTCGCACGTTACGATTCTCCACCGCAGCTCCCGGCCCCTCACTCGCTTTGATCCTGATCTCGTCGATCAGTTGGTAAAACGGACACGCGACCTTGGTATTGACGTTCAGCTTCAGACCGATGTGAAAGGGATTGCGAGTACTTCCAGCGGCTTGACTGTCCGCGCTTCGATTGACGGCGAGACGCGCGCATTCCAGGCCGACCTCGTAGTGCATGGTGCGGGTCGTGTGCCTGAGATCGACGATCTGGACCTGACGGTCGCGGGTGTGAAATATGACAAGCGCGGTGTGGTGGTCACGAATACCTGCAAAGCGCGTCGAGCCCAGCAGTCTATGCAGCGGGCGATGCCGCGGCGAGCGGAGGTCCCCCTTTGACGCCGGTCGCCGGCTATGAGGGCGAGATTGTCGCTGCTAATATGCTCGAAGGCAATCATCGCAAGCCCAACTACTTGGCCGTCCCCTCCGTCGTGTTTACCGTTCCCCCTCTGGCTGCGGTGGGTTTGTCAGAACAGAGTGCTCGGGCGCAAGGCCTAAAGTTTCGCACGAACCATCAGAAAACTTCCGGCTGGTATTCGTCGCGCCGGGTTGGGGAGGAGTGCTCTGGGTTCAAGGTCCTGGTCGAGGAAGGGAGTGGTCGGATCATCGGCGCGCACCTGCTGGGCCATCACGCGGAAGAAGTCATCAACCTCTTTGCCCTGGCGATCCGGTCAGGACTGACCGCGACGGACCTCACGGAGATGATGTTTGCCTATCCGACACACACCTCTGACATCGGGTACATGGTCTAGGAGTAAGCACGATCACGGGGGTAAGTCATGAACAGATGGACTGGTATCTTCTTTGTTTTGGTGGGACTAACCTTAGGATGGTTGTGGCCCACAGCAGCGGAGGCGCAACAAGCCGTGCCCCAACGAATTCTGATCCACATGAAGACGGCGCTCTCGCTCGATGATGCCCAAATCTGCGCGGTGCCCAATGTCGCGTGGACGGCGGTCAAGGCCGGGCATAAGGTGGAGATCCTGGTGGATGCCAGCGCCGTGACCTCGGTGACGAAAGGGTTTGGGTGGTTCAGCGGAATCTTCCACCCTGAAAGTACCGCTCTCGATCGAGCCCCATTGCCGGAGCGGGAGCGGCAAAGCCTTTCCGAGCAGATGGGTGTCCCCTTGGATCAGGTGCCACACGACTACGGGGAATACTTCGACTTCCTTAAAAAGCTGGGGGTTGAGATCTACGGAAATCGCACGATGATGTTGCTCTATAAGATTGATCCTAGAAAGGTAGCCGTTGCTGTCACCCCAATTCCGCTGGATCGGATGCTCCAACTCCTGACTTCAGCTGACAGAGTCATTGTCTATTGAGAGGATTTGAACAGTCTGTGTCCAAAAACCTCATGCAAATGGTGTGTGAAAGACATCGTAATTAAAAGAAACTTTCGTAGGTCCTCCTATGGTTCAAAATTAACTGATTTTGAATCCAGTCAGACCGTTAACGAGTCGGACATGAAAGTGCTCTAACCCTACGATCCGGCCCGGAACGTCACCCTACACTCTTCCACTACATCGGCAGGGATCAATTTCAGAGCGAGTAGGACTAGAACCGGCACGATGATCACGTCGTCCAGATGCCCAAGAACTGGGATAAAGTCTGGAATGAGATCGAACGGCATTAGTGCATAGCCCACTGCAAGTACAAGTAGCCATTTTGCCAGTCGAGGAGTTCTGGCGTCTTTGATCACAAGTTGGTAGACCTGTACTTCAGATTTCAGACTCGTCCAAGAGATCGCAATTTCGCCAGCATGGTTCCTTCGCAGGATCATGAACGGGCATCAAAAAGCACCCACGCTCCGATCACAACAAAGCCAAGCCCGGCGACAATCTTGAGAGTACGTGGCGCAATATAGCTTGAAAGCTGGGCCCCCACTACCACCGCGATCAGACTTGAGAGAACAAGTGCACCAGCCGACGCTGCAAAGACTCCTACCCTACTGATACGTTGGTCAGAAGCAAACAGTAGCGTCGCCAGCTGGGTCTTATCCCCGAGTTCCGCTAGAAACACCGTTACAAAAATCGACCACAGCGCCATGGTTCATTTCTCCTTCTTTGCTCAGAAACCCTATTGAACTCAACATTTGTTTTGGACC
>JACCYV010000141.1 GCA_013696305.1 Nitrospira sp. | reverse complement strand
ATCACCTCGAACTCAGGTTGCTCCTCTAGTATCGATCGTATGGTCTCCCGCAGCTGCACATTGTCGTCTACGATTAATATTCCGATCATGGGTTACCTCCTGCTTATGAGGCAAAAAATGTTCGCAGTTGTCACGCTACCACAAGTATTGTGTACGGCGAATCAAATAGCACAAGTCGGCAAAAGTTGCGGCGTGCCTATAGCTCGACACTGCGCAGAAAAAGCATCACAGCTCTCTCGCGGTTGACTTCCTTTTGCGTGGGCTGCCACACAGGCTCGTTCTTGACGCACTTCCGTTCTCAGTGTGGGTCCCACCAGGTTCAACGATACTTCCGGGATTCATGGTGAGGAGTTCGTCGGCGCTCCCCTCTACGCACAAAGTCCTTGCGAAAAATGTTTGAAGGCTCTGAAGAAGAGCTGAAGCGTTGCCTCGACAATACCATCAGCCAGGAAGATAAAATTTCCTGCGCGGATAAGCAGGACGCTCAGGCACAAATCTGTGAACAGGGTGAGTGCCAAGCTGAGCGAGCGCAACGCAGTAAGCAGGGTGAACACCCGCCGGAAAAGAAGCAGACCCCTGAGCGATAACGTTGCGGTCAGCGGTAGTCTGAACGAGCAATGGTGTTAAGCGAATATCCGGCCGTTTAACGGGTTGAATGGAACGTATTGGGGCGCGATAGGAGTACGCGAGAATATGGGAATAAGTGAGCAACGACCGGTGGTGGCGATTCTGGTCGGCGGTGGGCCGGCGCCGGGCATCAACAGCGTGATCGGCGCCGCCACGATTCGAAGCATTCTTGGCGGCTGCGACGTCATCGGCATTCTGGATGGCTTCAAGTGGATCATGGAGGGCATTGCGAGCAAGGTCAGACCCTTGTCCATTGAGGACATCAGTCGGATTCACTTCAGCGGCGGTTCCTGCCTGGGCACGGCGCGCGCCAATCCTACACAGAAAGCCGAGCATCTGGACGCCTGTCTTGCGACCCTGACCACACTCGGCGTCACGAGGCTCATCACGATCGGCGGTGACGATACGGCCTTTTCCGCGCTGAAGCTGGAGCAGCGGGCGGTGGGAAAGCTTCAGGTCGTGCATGTGCCGAAGACCATCGATAATGATCTGGACCTGCCGCATGGCATTCCCACGTTCGGCTTTCAGACGGCCCGCCACATCGGCGTGGAGCTCGTCAAAAGTTTGATGGTGGATGCGGAGACGACGTCGCGCTGGTACTTCATTGTCACGATGGGCCGCAAAGCCGGACATCTGGCTCTCGGCATCGGCAAATCCGCAGGCGCGACGCTGACGCTGATTCCCGAGGAGTTCCGGCACTAGCCCATTCGTCTGACCACCTTGGTCGACACCTTGACCGGGGCGATCATCAAGCGGTTGAGTGCCGGAAGATCGGACGGTGTGGCGGTGTTAGCGGAGGGATTGGTCGAATTCCTCGATCAGCAGGATCTCGATGGGTTGGAGGATGTGGAGCGGGATCAGCATGGGCATGTGCGGCTGGCCGAAATTAACTTCGGGTTCGTGCTCAAACGGGCGGTCGAGAAGGCGCTGCAGTCCCTGGGCATCAAGATGACGATTGTCGACAAAAATATCGGCTACGAACTCCGCTGTGCCGATCCCATTTCTTTTGATATGGAATACACGCGGGATCTCGGATACTGCGCGGCGCAGTTTCTTCTGGAGGGAGGGACTGCCGCCATGGTGTCGATTCAAAACGGCCGGTTTATCCCGATTCCGTTTGCGAAGATTCTGGATCCTGCCACAGGCCGCACCAAAGTGCGCATGGTGGATGTGGAATCGGAGTCCTACCGCATTGCTCGCCAATATATGATTCGATTATCTCCCGATGATGTAGCTGAATCGCAGACGCTCTCCCGCCATGCGACAACCGTTGGCCTGTCGCCGGAAGCCTTCCGGAAGCGGTTCGAATACCTGATGGCGACGGAGCTGTAAAAGGTCTTAGGCATCCCACTGACCACCACAATCCGAATCGGCCATTCTCTTCCCGAGATCGGGTTCAACTGCAATTCAACCAGCAGAACGATCTTATCCATGAAGCCTTGTTTAGGTTGGCCTGCCTGTTTAAGATGAACAGCAGGCCGGTTCGACGTCAACCATGGCGTAAGCCAGGAAGTAGCCGGCAACAACTCCAGGCGCGCAGTTTGAACAAAGCCGTTAGCCAGGAACGCAAGGCATCGTAGCCAATATCCAGGTGAACGCGCCTGAACGTGTGATAAGCCCTATCACGAGCCTCCGGTTCGCGGACCCGCTGGGGAGGATCTTCTGGTAACCGCCACATCGGGTGAGCGT
>JACCYV010000080.1 GCA_013696305.1 Nitrospira sp. | reverse complement strand
GGCAAGCTGGGCGGGCAGGCGATCGTGCCGGGCGTGGCAGGCACCTGGAAGGATTTGACGGACAGCGTGAACGCGATGGCCAGCAACCTCACCGTGCAGTTGCGCGATATGTCCAATGTTTCCACGGCCATTGCCAACGGCGATCTGACGCGACAGATCACGGTCGACGTGCGCGGTGAAATTCTGCAAATCAAGGACGTGATCAACCGCATGGTCGCTCAACTGAGCGCGTTCGCCTCCGAGACGACACGTGTGGCCAGGGAAGTCGGCACGGAAGGCAGGTTGGGCGGGCAGGCGGTCGTACCGGGAGTCGCCGGGACGTGGAAGGATTTGACCGACAGCGTCAATCTTCTTGCGGCAAACCTCACCACGCAGGTGCGCGCCATTGCCGAAGTGGCCACGGCGGTCACGCAAGGAGACCTCACCAGGTCCATTCAGGTCCAGGCGCGAGGGGAAGTGGCCGAGCTCAAGGACAACATCAATGTGATGATCCGGACCCTGCAGGCGACGACGGATCAAAATACCGAGCAGGACTGGCTCAAGACCAACCTCGCCAAATTCACTCGCATGATGCAAGGGCAACGGGATTTGACCACCGTGGGCGATCTGCTCCTGACCGAACTGGCGCCATTGGTCAACGCGCAATATGGTGCGATCTACCAGCGCGATACGGGGGACAATCCCTTGCTGCGCCTGCTGGCCAGTTATGCCGGCGATGGAGAAGACATCCCGGCGGACATGAAGGTCGGGGTCGGGCTTGTGGCGCAATGCGCGAGAGAAAAGCGACGCATCATGCTGACCGACGTGCCGCGTGACTATATTCGAATCCGATCCGGCCTAGGCGAGGCACAGGCGCGCAACGTGATCGTCCTGCCGGTTTTATTCGAAGGTCAGACCAAGGCGGTGATCGAGCTGGCCACCCTGTCCGACTTTACGCCGACGCACGTGGCGTTTCTCGGACAGTTGACCGAGACGATCGGCGTGGTCGTCAATACGATCGAAGCCACGATGCAGACGGAAGGCCTCCTTCAGCAATCGCAGAATCTCGCTACGGAGCTCCAGGCCCAACAGAAGGAGCTCCAGCAGACCAATGAGGAGTTGGCCAAGAAGGCGCAGCAACTCTTCGCGCAAAATGCGGAGGTGGAACAGAAAAACCGGGAAATCGAACAGGCACGGCACGCGTTGGAAGACAAGGCGCATGAGTTGGCGCTGGCGTCCAAGTATAAGTCGGAGTTTCTGGCCAACATGTCACACGAACTCCGGACGCCGTTAAATAGCATTTTGATTCTGGCGCAACAGCTCGGCGAGAACCCCGACCGTAACCTCAGTTCGAAGCAGGTGGAGTTTTCCAAGAACATTCACGCGGCCGGCGCGGATCTCCTCAATTTGATCAGCGACATTCTCGATTTGTCCAAGATCGAATCCGGCACGGTGACGGTCGAACCGGAAGAAGTGCTCTTCATGAAGGTGCGGGAGGCGACGGAACGCAGTTTCCGGCACGTGGCCGAAGCCAGGCAGCTGACGCTCCACATCGATATCGACTCCCAGTTACCCCGCAGCATCGTGACGGACTTCAAGCGGCTCCAACAGGTCTTGAAAAACCTTCTGTCCAACGCATTCAAGTTTACCTCTCACGGTCATGTCACGTTCAGGATTCGCCGGGCGCTGGCCGGGTGGAGCCTGGATCACTCCGTGCTCAGCACCGTGCCGACCGTCGTCGCGTTCGAGGTGAGCGACACCGGCATCGGCATTCCGCTTGAAAAGCAGAAGATCGTCTTCGAGGCGTTTCAACAGGCGGACGCGGGGACGAGCCGGCGGTTCGGCGGAACGGGGCTCGGGCTGGCGATCAGCCGCGAGTTGGCCACGCTGCTGGGGGGGGAAATCCGTTTGGTCAGCGCACCCGGTGAGGGCAGCACCTTCACGCTGTATTTGCCGGAGGCCTTTATGGGCGCCGCGCCGGAACTGATGCTTCCTAAATTCCAGATGCAGGAACAGACGCCGTTGCTCGTGCAACAGGCCCATCGTCTCGAAGACATTCCGGACGATCGCGAAACCATCCTGCCGGGTGAACCGACCGTTTTGATCGTGGAGGACGACCCGCACTATGCCCGTGTGCTCCTCGGAGCCGTGCGGGAAAAGGGGCTCAAGGGCATCGTCACCGCTCATGGCCGTCTGGCCCTGAGCTTGACCCGGGAGTACAAGCCGGTGGCCATCACGTTGGATATTTTCCTGCCGGATATGTTGGGCTGGACGGTCCTGAGCCACCTCAAACAGGATCCCGAAACCAGGCATATTCCCGTGCAGATCCTGACCGTGGAAGAGGAGCGATTGCACGGCCTCGGGCACGGCGCATTCGCCTATCTGATCAAACCGACGACGACCGAAGACCTGGGTGACACGTTCGGACGTTTGGTCGACTTTACGAAACCCAGACGCAAGCAATTGCTGCTGGTCGAGGACAATGAGATCGAGAGCCGGAGCCTCTGCGAGCTGTTGAGTCATGAAGAAGTCGACATCATTCCGGCCGACAATGGCGCACGCGCCTGGGATCTCCTTTCTCAACAGCATTTCGACTGTGTCGTCTTGGACCTTCGGTTGCCCGACATGTCCGGGTTCCAGGTCCTTGAACGCATCCGTGAACATGACGCTTTGCGCAATCTTCCCGTGATCGTGTCCACCGGCAAAGACCTAAGCGAGGAAGAAGAGATTCGTCTGCGGGAACTGTCTCAAGGGATCGTCTTGAAGGGCGTGCAATCGCCTGAACGGCTGCTGGATGAAGCGACCTTGTTTTTGCATTTGGTGGTCGCTCAGCTTCCGCCGGAGAAGCAGCGGATGCTGGAGCGGGTCCGGCAAAGCGACGATGCGCTGGTCGGCAAGAAGGTCCTGGTCGTGGATGACGACATGCGGAATATCTTCGCTCTGACCAGTCTGCTGGAGCGGCATGGCATGGATGTGTCCAGCTGCGAAACCGGCGCTGAAGCGATTAAAAAAGTGGAAGCGGATGAGGATCTCGACATGGTGCTCATGGACATCATGATGCCGGAAATGGACGGCTACGAGACCATGCGGCATATCAGGCAGAATCCCCGCCATCGTCTGCTGCCGATTCTGGCCTTGACAGCGAAGGCCATGAAAGGCGACCGTGAACGCTGCCTGCAAGCCGGCGCGTCTGATTACATTGCGAAACCGGTCAATACCGATGAATTGCTGGCGCTCTTGAGAATCTGGCTCTTCGGACGCAAAAAAGCCATGGGGAA
>JACCYV010000074.1 GCA_013696305.1 Nitrospira sp. | reverse complement strand
CGGCTATTGGGAAGGCGAACTGATTCACATCCGCCGCGATGGCTCGCGCATGACGGTGTGGAGCCGCTGGGAACTCCGCTACGAGCAACAGAGTTCCACTCCTACCATTCTGGAAATCAACTCCCTGCCGAGCGTGGCCTAAAAGGTTGCGGCAGAACTATGTTGGTAGACTGGGGATTCAATAGCCCCGCATATGTAGCACAACAAGAACAACGAACAACCTTCCAGAAGGATGCTCAAACAGGCGACCTTCGTGCCCGCCCAACGGGGGCCTGCCCGCGAGGACCCGGCGGCACGCAACGGTCGGGCAAACCCATAGGTTCCGAGTGCCCACATGCAGTGACGATGGAGCCCGTGAGATTATGCAAACGACCTCGAACCGACGCTATCTCTCACCCGAGGGTTTACCGGTCATCAATGTTCGGTCATAAACCAACCGGCAATCGAGAGACGTTTGTGATCACCTGCCGTCTGATCCACCCGGCATACCCGGTGAAACCGCGGCACCGTAAACATGACCAGCGATCCCGGCTTCGGCGCAATACAATGCGTGATGGTCAAGTTCGGCTTTCCGCCTGACGGGTCCCCTACGGGTGAATACATCATCAGTTCACCCCCCCAATCGCATTCCCATTCTTCATGGAAATAGGTGACCAACGCGAGGCGCCGAAGGGGAGCGGGTTTGTCGCCAACGGGATGACCCTGGTCCGTATCATCGTGGGCCAGCAGGCAGTCACCGGCGCCATAGGAATAATAGTTGAACCCAACATGACGACGTGTGATGTGAGGAAACGATTCGATGTACTGCTGAATACAGGGAATCTGCAAGCGGCCCAACAATAACTGTCCCTGCTGCCGGGCGATTTCAGCCTTCGCCCAGTTGCCAGAATTCGGAAAATTCTGACGGACAGATGCCATCTCCTGCAAGGTCTTCCAATTGGCCCCCTGCATGGCCTCTCGAAAGAGACGGCGCTCCTCGGGGGACCAAAAGTTCTCGACGACCAGAACCGGCGTCCGGTGAAAAGAAAAGTCATCGAGCGCAGTCGAGGGGGCTGCTGCTAGGACTTGACTCGATTGAATATTCATACCCCTCTCTCCTCTCGCCCGCTGCAACCTTTCTTTCCGTCGATTACTCGCCCACACGCACCAACGATCCCCGATCCTTGCACACATTGAAGGTATGATGAAACCAGGCGATCACGAGCCCGAGATAAAACAGATTCAACCCTGCAGCCCAGCCGAGGCTTGCTAAGGGGGCCGCGTGAGTGGCGAGTAGGCCCCGCATGCCTTCAAACACATGCGCAGCGGGATTGATCCATGCCACCCCTTTCAACCAGGTCGGCAACACTTCCAGGGGGTAAAACACGCACGAGATCGGCTGAAACAAAAAGACCATGCTCCAGGCCAGGACCTCCGCCTCTTGCCCGAACCGCATGATGAGCGACGTCGTCAGCACGCCGATGATCCATCCGGTCAACACCAGATTCACAATGAACGGCATGAGCCACAGGCCGATCATGAAAACATTGTACCCATAGAACACCCAGGCGCAGAGCGACATCACGATCGATACCGCCGTGACCTTGAACAGACTCATCACCATAGTGGCAGCCAGAAACTCGTTGGGTGTGAGCGGGCTGGCAAACAGATTCATCAGGTTGCGCGCCCAGATTTCTTCCAGAAACGAAATGGCGATGCCCTGCTGTGATCGAAACAACACGTCCCACAGAATAAGTGCCCCGAGGAGAAACGTGACGACCGCCGGCATCTGCCCTTGAAACGTCGCCAAGTAAACGGTGATGAACCCCCACACCACCAAATCCAGAAACGGCCAATAGATGATTTCCATCATCCGCGGCAAGCTTCGCCGGTAGAGATAGAGATGCCGGACGACCAGGGCTGCGATGCGATGGTACGTCATCGTCGGCTAACAGCCTGTTGAACCATCATTTCGACACCTTGGAAATACCGCGCTGCCGGATAGTAGGGACAGGGTCTGAGGATCCGCAGGATGTTCAAAAAGATCGTCTACTGCACTCGGCGCTCGTAAAGCTGGCTACGGCTGCTCGTGACAATGCCCGCACCCTTCCTGGTGCAGGCCAAGAAGTTGGTGCAACATCGCGCGACTCCCTTCGACCAAGGACGGTCCGATCCGGCGGCCGTCCTCTAATCGGCAGAAGCTCGCCACCATCAGAGCCAGCGGGACCGCCATAAGTCCGACTTGCAGCGCTGGGCTGCTGAACCTGGCTGAATCGGTGACCCAGAACACTCCCCCTATCGATAAGCCCGCAATGATACTGCTGCTCACACTACTGAGCACAACGGCCCACCCGCAGGTTTGCCTCACCAACCCAATGGTTCCGACGATCAGCCACAACAGCCCCCACAGGAGCATGAGGCTGAACCCTCCGATGACCAGCCCCGCGCTGAACGACCATCCCGCGTCAACCATGAATGCCTGTACTCCCCTTCAGAATGAAGATGACCTCCCGGTACTGTTATTGCTCGCGGGCGAGTTTTAGAAAGACGTCTTCCAAGTCTTCCTGCCCGAACCGGGCGACAATGTCCTGGGCCGTGCCTTCGGCCACAATCTTTCCCCGCTGTAGAAAGATAATACGGTCCGACATCGTTTCCATCTCCCGCATGTTGTGCGACGTGTAGAGAATGCTGAGCCCGCTGGCCCGCCGTTCTTCCAAGAGAATCGTACGGATTTTGTTCGCAATGTCCGGATCCAGACTCGCGGTAGGTTCATCCAGAAACAAAATTTTTGGTTCCGTGAGCAAGGCCTTCGCCAGGGTCAGCCGCGTCATTTGTCCCGATGACAGTTTGCGCGTGAGCGTATGACGCCATTCCGCCATCTCAAGTTTCTTGACCATGTCGTCGATCCGACGCGGGATGTCGGATAATCCGTACAAACGGCCGATGATGCTGAGATTTTCCTCCACCGTCAGCGCATAGGGCATCGACATGTAGGTGGAAGAAAAATTCACCTGCTGAAGAATCGCCCCTCGATGCCTCTGCAAGTCGAGTCCGAACATGTGAATCGATCCGGAGGTCGGCGTCACCAACCCGAGCATCATTTGAAGGGTGGTGGTTTTCCCGGCGCCATTGGGGCCCAGCAGACCGAGGATCTCTCCCCGGCGAATGTCAAAGGAGATTCCGTCCACCGCCGTGAATTCTCCGAAGCGTTTGGTCAGATGACGGACTTCGACCACCGCAGAAGACATGAGGCGCCCATTTCGTAAATTAAAACGACAGGAACTCTGTGAGCTTCTCCGGCAAGTGGCACGTGTCGCACTTCCGGCTCAGGACCCTGCCGTTATACTCGCTGTGATTGTCGTGGCAACGGAAACAATCCGCCAGCGCGCGCTTGTGCAGCATGGAACCTTCAGGATGTTCGGGTTTCCACGGCCGGCTATCGGCCGCGACATGCCCGCGAGGGATGACGATTGGATAGCCCTTAATCGGTTGTTCATGGACGACCGCCGCGTGACAGGTCGTGCAGCCCTCGCCTTGCCCGCGCGCCCCGAACGCCTCCATGTGCTTGCGATGGCTCATGATCAATCCCACATCCTTCACGGGTGCAGGCAAATCTCGAGTGGCGATTTCAGACACGCGCAACATATTTCGATGGCAGCCCAGACAGACAGATGAATCGACATGCGCCTGCAAATTATAGGGCTCTGTCGGAGTGCCGAACAGTGTGATGGCGACATCCCTCGTTCCGTGCCAGGCCTTGTCGTGCAGCCAACCGGCCACGCCTGGCCTGACATGACAGGCCACACACTCCACCTCTTTGTGAGACGATTGCAGCCAGCTCTCATAAGCCGGCTTGATGGCGTGACAGCTGGCGCAGAATTTCGGATGATTGGTGAGCGGAACCGCGACTCCTCCCACCGCCACTGCGCCGGCCACGATCGCCCCGATCACAATGGCGGAAACCCTACGCATCGTCCCGCAGGGGTTTGGGGAAATGCCGGATGATCACCGCCGCCAACGCCGGCACATCGTCGGGATCGAGCAGCGGCACCGACGTCTCGACGGGCTTATTGGATACGACGGCCAGGAGTCCGTCCTGCGAAATCGGGACTTCGCCGATCTCGTCGCGCACCACCACGATCTTGGGGTAGTCTTCGGTTCTCCAGCCTTCGGCAAGAATCAGATCGTAGGAGCCATCCAGGTAATGCGCACGCACATCCTCGACGTTCATGTGATCCGACACGTCAGCGAACATCGCGAGGCTGCTTCTCGAGATGATGACGACCGCGCTCGCTCCCGCTTGCTTGTGTCGCCAGCTATCTTTTCCTTCGGTGTCCAAATCAAATCCATGTCCGGCATGTTTGACGGTGGCCACTTTATAACCTGCCCGCACCAGTTCAGGAATCACCCGCTCGATCAGCGTCGTCTTGCCGCTGTTTGATCGTCCGACAAAACACAGGATAGGGACGGCCATGGAAAATCCTTTCGCGGCTCAACAGCAGGACTGACGATGGCCTGTTATCGGCAGCGGGGCCGCTTGCTCCATCCACGACGAACCGCTCAACAGTTGCACGGTCACCGGATCGCCGGGATTCACGCGTTCCACCTCGACGGGAACATCGATGAGACAGTTGGCTTTCACCATGGAGGTCAGGATCCCGGACCCTTGATCGCCGGTCGTCCGCACTTTGAACACACCGCCTTCCCGCCACAAGACGCCCCGCAGAAAATGACGGCGATCCGTCCTCTTGGAAAATTTTTCCTGGAAGGCTGCCTCGACCAGAGGTCGGCCATAACTCCGGCAGCCGGCCATTTTCAGCATGGCAGGCCGAACCAATTGTTCAAAAGTCACCATGGAGGAAACGGGATTTCCTGGCAGACCGAATGCCAGCTTCCCCAGGATTTTTCCAAAGGCGAGCGGTTGCCCCGGCCGGATAGCGAGCTTCCAGAAATTCATCTCTGCGCCCAAATCACTGAAGACCGCCTTCGTAAAATCATAGTCACCCATCGACACCCCGCCGGACAGCACGAGGATATCGGCATTCAATCCGTGGGAAATTTTCTCTTTCAGCGCGGCAGGGGTATCGCGAGCAATTCCCAGCAGGATCGGCACTCCGCCGGCTTCCTGCACCGCCGCAGCAATACCATAGCTATTCGAATTGATGATCTTCTCGTCGCTGAACCGCTCATCGAGATCGGCAAGCTCGTCTCCGGTGGACAAAATAGCCACCCGTGGACGCTGATACACCAGCACCATGGGTTTCGCCAATATCGCCAGCATACCCGCTTCACCGGAACGGATAGCCGTCCCTTTGGGAATGATGCAGTCGCCTTTTTTGACATCCTCGCCCTGCGGGCGGATATTGGATCCACGAGGTTCCGGTTTGAACACACGCACCGAGTCCGGAGTATGCTCGGTGTCTTCAACCTTGATGACCGTATCCGCCCCATTGGGGATCGGCGCACCGGTCATGATACGGATCGCCTGGCCAGGCCCGACCGATTTGGCGGGCATTTTCCCCGCGGGCACCTCTTCGATGACCGTCAACATGACCGGTTTCGAAATCGCATGTTCCTGCGTAATGTCTTCGGCCCGGACCGCAAAGCCGTCCATGGCCGAATTGTCCCACGGCGGATTCGCACGTTCCGCCACAATGTCCTCGCCGAGCACGCGGCCCAGCGTTTCCAGAATCGAGACCTTTTCAAGCCCAAGCTGAGACGCGGCTTCCAGCACAATGCCCTGCGCTTCGTGAAGAGGCGTCAATCCGGTTGTTGCATCAGCAGCTTTCACCACATCACTCCCATCAATGTTGTTGGCGTGGCGCCACCTTGACCAGCGATCCGCTCTTCTTGCAGAACGTTTCGACCTGGTTGGCAATATCGTGATAGGCCTGGGCCGTGGCCGAATCGGAATTGAAGAGGGCAAACGGCTCCCCCGCATCGCTTTGCGTCACCACGTCGGGATCCAACGGAATTCGGCCCAGAAACGGCACGCCCATATCTGTTGCCGATGCCTCGCCGCCGCCTCTGCGGAACACATCCACCTGCTTATGGCAGTGGGGACATTCCAGCCCGCTCATGTTTTCAACGATTCCGATGATCGGCACCTCGCTGTCTTTGCAAAAGGTGACGGACTTGCGGGAATCCAGCAAGGCCACCTCTTGGGGCGTCGTGATGATCACGGCCCCGCTGACACCACCCAGCAGATCGATGGTCGTCACGGACTCGTTCCCCGTCCCGGGGGGAAGGTCGATCAGCAGGAAATTCAGATCCTGCCATTCCACCCCTCCCAGCAGCTGGTTGATGAACTCGTACTTGTAGGCATCCCGCCAGATGATCGGATCGTCGGAATTCTGCAACAGGAACGACATCGAGGCGATTTTCATGTTGTACGCTTGAAACGGAATAATACCGCCCGATGTGCTGATCTTCAGCTTCTGGCCTTCCGCGCCTACCATCTTCGGGATGTTGGGGCCATGGATGTCCATGTCGCAAATTCCGACATGCCACCCTTTGAGCGCGAGGCTGACGGCCAGATTGGTCGTGCAGGTGCTCTTGCCCACGCCGCCCTTATTGCTCATCACCAGCACTTTATATTCGATCCGTTCCATGCGTTTGGCGACAAGCCAGCGGCTGTGGCCTTCTTTGTCTTTCTGACAGGTTTCATTTTCGTCGCAAATAGCGCAGGCCCACATATAGATGCAGGCATCCCCCCCGCTGCTGGACCCGGGCTGTGAAATGACATTTAATTCGCGTGGCATCCTAGACTCCTCGTAAAGCGTAAATCGTCCTGCCTGAAACGATGAGATGTCCTCGTCGTCTCGCTGACTGCTCTACTGCGCTATCCTCGACGACCCCCCGTCGGCACACCGACATACTCACCGTCACCTCCGCCCGACGGGACGGTCGGCTCCGTTTTACCCGCATGTGGTCCCGTCGCGGCTACAACCGGTACGAGCGCCACCTCAGGAATCTTGGCTTTCTTCTTATTGAAGATCCCCGCGCTCACGATCCCGACTTCATAAAAAATGTACATGGGCAGCGCCATCAGACATTGGTTGAAGGGGTCCGGCGTGGGCGTCAAAATGGCCGCAAAGATAAACGCCGCAAGGAAGGCCCACTTCCGATACCGCTTCAGCAGCGGAGCATCCACCCATCCCAGTTTCGCGAGCAGGGTAATCACCAACGGCACTTCGAAAATGAGGCCGAATACCAACAGGAACCACAGCGCGAATCCGACATACTGCGCGATCGATAGTTGCGGAATAAATCCCGCGTTCACGCCATAGGAAATCAGAAAGTTCAATGCAAAGGGCAGGACAAAGAAAAATGAGAATAACAGTCCGAGATAAAAGGCCAGCGTACTGAGGATCACAAACGGACCGACGAACCTCCGTTCCTGCGCATGCAGTCCCGGCACGACAAAATGCCAGAATTCCGCCAGGATATAGGGAGTCCCCAAGACCAGAGCAAAGAGACCCGATACTTTGACGTTTTGCCAGAGAGCTTCCGCGGGCGCGAGAAACACGAAAGGAACGGTCGGGAGATCCGTGGGTATCCAGGAAAGGGATCCGGGCACGAACATATTCTGTAGCGGTACCCGAATCCACTTCACCAGCTGGTCGGCATAAAAGAACGTGCCGACAAAAATCACCGCCGTCACGATGACAGCCCTGGTCAACCGGACTTGAAGCTCCACCAGGTGCTCCATGACCGGCATTTTTTTATCTTCAAGGGGCTTAAAGATCGTATCTTGCAGCCACTCTTGAAACTTGAACCCGTCAGCCATGAGCATTCACGAAACCGGTGAGTTGGTGATCTGGCGCTATGGTCATGTTCCGCTCACCCTGTCACGCCCTCACCGGGACTTTACTTGGGGTTGACGGCCACGAACAGATTGTTCCCTTGTCTGCTGAGCAAGAGGACCACCATTTCGTCTTTTTTTACCTTGGCTGACGCCTTCTGGTACTCCTCCAAGTTCTTGATCACCTCGTGGTTGACCTCCTGGATCACGTCGCCGCGCTGCAGTCCCGCCGACTCGGCGGGGCTGCCCGCCTCTACGGAACTCACCACCACGCCGCTGGTCTTGGTCGGAATATTCAGCTGGCTCTGCATCGCCGCATCGAGCATCTGCACGCGCAACGACGCGAGAACATTGTCAGGCGGCTTGACCGTGTCAGCCGGAGTACTGGCGGGACCGGGCTCGCGCTTGGCGAGCACTTCATCCGTAGGCCGTTCAGCCACTTTGACCTTCAACACCTGCTCTTTTCCCTCGCGTAATATCTTGATGTCGGCATCTTTTCCGACCGTGGTGCGGGCCACCAGATTCCGCAACTGGCTGACGCTCTGAACTTCTTTGCCGTTGAACGCGACGACCACATCACCACGCCGCATACCGGCCGAATGCGAGGGACCATTTTCATTGACGTCGCTGATCAGCACGCCCTTGCGCTGCTCGGGCAACTTAAAAGATTTGGCCAGAGCCGGAGTAATTTCCTGAATCGCCACGCCCATCCACCCTCGCACGACTTTGCCGCTCTTGGTCAAGCTCTCGACGACATCCGTCGCAATGCTGCTCGGGATAGCGAAGCCGATCCCCTCAGAGCCGCCGGTTCGGGAGAAGATGGCCGTATTGATGCCGATCAGCTTGCCCTGCATGTTGACCAAGGCGCCGCCGGAATTCCCAGGATTGATTGCGGCATCCGTTTGGATAAAGTCTTCATAATCGGCAATACCCACATTCCCTCGCCCCAGGGCACTGATGATACCGAGGGTAACGGTTGAACTCAGCCCGAACGGGCTACCCACGGCCAATACGACGTCCCCGACCTGTAACTCGTCATATTCCGCCCACTTCATGGAGGTCAGATCTTTCGCTTCAATCTTAATAATCGCTAAATCCGTCTTGGGATCTGTTCCGACGACCTTCGCAGGAAATTCGCGACGGTCCGACAGCGTCACTGTGATTTGAGTGGCATTTTCGACCACATGGTTATTGGTCACGATGTATCCATTCGGATCAAGGATCACGCCCGATCCGGCACTCTGGTCAGGACGATGCGGGCCTCCACCGGGAGGGCCCGGCGGTGCGCCGGGAGGTCCGGGAGGTTCCATGCCGGGGGGCTCCTCTCCCGGGGGCGGCCCGCCAAATGGGCCGGGAGGAATCTGGCGGCGACCTTCGCGACGGCTCTCTCCTCCGCCGGTCACCGCAATGTTGACGACCGCGGGCGTGACCGCCTTCACGATCTCCGAAAACCCTTGCGCAAACGCCGGGGGCACGCCGGCCGCCGCTGCCTGATGAGCGGTGGGAACTCCGCCGATCAAGAACGTGCCGGCAACGATTGTGCTCACTGCGAGTACGGACAGCACCTTACTGCGCTGATGTCGATACACCATGTATACTCCTTCGGAAGCCTGAAAATGAGGGGACTGACTCCTCGTCGATCACGAACGAGTCATTCTACACTATTCGTAGAATCGCCTTCAAAGAGGAAAATGTAGAACATGGACACAATCACACCACGGCGCTTTTTCCGAACCGTGTAAGGGCCGAGCAATGTTCAGGGCATAGTCATCGAGGGCGTGGGCATTGCGGCTAATTCGAGATCCCGCTGTTCTACCCAAGCCCGTTGCAGATTGCCGGTCAATCGCCTAGCGGCCTGCTGCATCGAGACGACGCGCAGGGTGATAGGAGCTCCTTCATAGGTCGGCGGCCAAATACGTCGTTCCGGGTCCTGGGGCCGCAGATAAATGACCGGATACCATTGATTGATCCCAGGGGCCGTGGGACTGTCCAATGTCGCCATCGCACGACCCTCAGCGCGGAGGAGAAGGTTGCCCGTCCGTCCGTCGATCAGGGCCGCCTCGGCCAGAGACCAGTTATCGCGTCGAAATCCCGGCTGCCGGTGAGTCGTCCACCCCAGAAACAGCGACGCCGGATATTCCTGCTCCGTGCTCGACAGGACCACAACCACGAGATACTCCACCCCCTGCTGCCTGGCGACCTCGGTCCAATTCGGAACGCTCCCTGCCGGAACTTCGCCTAGATTCACCATCCGTTCGATGAGAAGAGGAAACCCTTGGTTGATTTGCTCGCGAAGCGTCTCTGCCAGTCGATCTTGCGCCGGCTCGGGAAGTCCCGGCGCAGCCTCGGGAGCCGACCTGTCAGCCAGGACCACCAGCGCCGCTCGAACCGGACGCGGGATCGGAAGCCCTTGGCCCACCGAATCGGCAGGCGCCGCGGAAGGTACGTACTGACTCAACCGGCTGGGAGGAGTGGTCGACGCGCATCCCATGAGCAGCAGAAGACCGATCAGAGGCATGGACCATTTCCGTTTCCGCCACATGGCATCCACCTTCCCCAGTGCACAGCGTGAACTCCGAATGCTTATCCTATTACGATCGCCCCCACATGCAGGTTCTGTCAAGACCCGACACCTTCTGCTTGCAATTCGGCCGCCGCTCAGATACCGTTGCACACCATTCGCGAGCGGCAAAACGGATCGGTTGCAGCACACTCCGACCAGAGGCTGTCCCAACGTGGTACCGTGCTCGACTCAGACGCCCTCTCTTTCGATTATCGTTCCAGCCTACAATGAGGCTTGCCGCCTCCTCCCCGTTTTGCAGCGCACAGTGACCTATTTGAACCAACGTCGGCTCTCGCATGAAATTCTCGTCATAGACGATGGCAGTGAAGACCACACGGCACAGGCCGTGGAGCGGATGGCGCAGCGGTCTTTTCAAGTGCGACTCATTCAATTAAGCTGCAACATGGGCAAAGGAGCCGCGGTCCGCCGTGGCATGCAGGCAGCACGCGGGACATTGCAGTTGTTCATGGATGCGGATGGGGCAACGCCGATCGAAGAACTCGCGCGCTTGGAGTCGGCACTCGCTAGCGGGGCGGATCTCGCCATCGGATCACGGGCGCTGGCCGCGCATAATCCTCATTACACTGTCCGGGCGCGGTGGCATCGGAGCGCGCTGGGAACCATCTTCAATGCCCTCGTGCAGCGCCTCGGCCTTCGACACATTGCGGACACCCAATGCGGGTTCAAGTTGTTCCGCCGCTCTGTGGCGCAAGACCTGTTTTCGGTCACCTGCGTCGACGGCTACGCCTTCGATCTTGAGTTACTCTACATCGCCAGGCAACGCGGCTATCGCATCACTGAAGTTCCCGTCAATTGGACCGATCAGCCGGGGTCGAAAGTCCGTCTCTGGCGCGACGGATTCTTCATGCTTCATGAACTGACGGCCATTCGGAAACGCGAAGCTCATGGCCTGTACCGGCCCCGCTCCCGACCGGCACCCGGTGCGGTCGAACCGGCCTGGACCTCCGAACCGTCTCACTTCTAACGGCCACAACCGGCGGCAATTACATCTGCTTGCGCAGAATCATCACCTTGACATCGGTATAGATGGTCTTCCATGCGTGATGCGCCATAAGCGCACGAGCCAGCGCGCTGTCTCGTTGAATCAAAGCCCAATCGACCCTGTATCGTTCCAGCACATCCAATTCCGGTGAATCTTCGCGATTCAAGTCCACATAATTCTGAAAGATGAGCCGATCTCCGATACGCCAGGCCGGCATGCGGCCGTCGATGAAGATTTTTTCATCGGGAAGTTGCCAAAGCAGAAATCCGCCGTAGCCATAATCATTGTAGAGCCGCGTTCCCACTTCTTCGCGATGGTTCCGAATCCACCTCACGGCCTCGATCGGATAGCCGGTCTGTTCGAAATAGGTACCCGGCGCGCTTCCTGATCGCCACACATGCGCGAGATGCTCTAGCCCCATGGTGGCGAGGGCGCTGACCGCCATGATGGCCAATGCGAGAAAGCTCGCGCCCGCATGGGTTCTCAGCGCCGAGGCCCATCGAAGACACGAAGCGACACACAACGCGAGCAATTCGGCAACCAGCGGCAGACTGACGATGAGAAAGAGAGTGACATTGCGCCAATGCAGGAGCGACAAGACCAGCACGTTCATGAGCATGACCCAACGGAGCGGTTCGACCCGCCGATACCATCCCGTCATGAGGCACGCAAGGCCTGCGAGGTAACAACCATACGCCCTGCCGGCCCACCCCTGAAAGGACACCGGCTGCCATTCACGCAAGGTGTCGATCATGAACCGGTCCGTCAGGGATTCGTAGATCTCGACATACAGGCTCCATCCATAGGGATTGAGACGGGTCATCGCCGCCGCGATCCCGATTGCGAACATACAACGACGAAGGTCCGCCCAACTCAAGACTGATTCATCTAATGATGCGGCACGGGCGGGCCATCGATCGAGGAAGAGCCTCTCGAGAAGAGTTCCGAGTACTATCACACCGGACAGAAAGAGGCCCGCCGTGAACCCCCCATGCAGATTGGCCCAGAGCAGAAACAGCGGGGGAAGAATCCACATCCATTGACGACGGCCCTTCTGAATATGGTTCCACACCCTCAGGAGGACCGCCACACCCAACAGACTCACCAGCTGCGTACGCGCTCCGAGAAAGGGCAGCGCCACCCAGAGGCTCGCCACCATAGCCGCCAGTCGATAGGTTCGCGGCAGGGAAGCCTGGTCTGCTGCAATCCACCAGGCCAGCGAGGCCACAGCCGCAAAGAACAGGATCACCCCTAACCCGCCGAAAGGCTCAAGCCCACCATACATCAACCCCAGAAGACCATCGGTGAGCCAGGCATGCTCGACCCATCGCCAATCCGGCATCGTATGGGAATAGGGATCAGTCTCCGGCAGGGTCCATCCGTGAGCGATCAAGTCCAGCCCGGCACGGAGATGCCAGCCAATATCCGGCTCCACGAGTGGTTGAAGAGTCAGATTCAGCACGAAGCCGAGCAGGAGAAAATCCAGTATGACGCGGAGAAACTTGTGAGCACGAGGCACTGACGGCCGAAAGGAATCAGCGTTCATGGGCCGGGACAGGCTGGTGGGTTGGTTGTCCCACCAGCAGATTGCCAAGAACCAACCACTCGACCTGGGTTCGCAGAAAACAACGCACAGCGTCGTCGGGGCTGCAGACGATCGGTTCCTGCACATTGAAGGAGGTGTTGAGAAGAACCGGCACGCCGGTGAGGCGCCCGAATGTCGCCAGCAGATCATAGAACCGAGGATTGGCCTCGCGCGAGACGGTTTGTACGCGTGCCGTGCCATCGACATGCGTCACGGCAGGGATGATCCCTTTTGCAGAGTCTTTCACCCGCACCGTAAACTGCATAAAGGGCGATGATGCCGGCAGATCGAAGAACTCCCGGGCACGCTCATCCAGCACTGACGGCGCGAAGGGTCGAAAGGCCTCTCGGCATTTCACTTTGCTGTTGATCAATCCCCGCATGTCTTCCCGTCGAGGATCCGCCAGGAGACTGCGGTTTCCCAATGCGCGCGGGCCCCATTCCATTCGACCTTGATACCAGAACACCAAGCGTCCCCGCGCCAGTTCCGTGGCGACCCGCTCGTACAGCTGCACATCCGTCAGGGGCTCAGCGACCAAGTCCATTCGTGCCAGCGCCGCTCGACAAGCCTCCTCATCAAACTGGGGCCCTAGATAGGCGGAGGGCAGCAGCGTTCTCCGGCCGGCCCCCTCGCGCCTGGCTGCCCACCATAAGGCCGCCCCAAGCGCCGCGCCCGAATCTCCCGCAGCCGGCGGGACATACACATGCGTGAATCCAAGCTCGGCACGCAGGCGGCCATTGGCCACACAGTTGTAGGCCACTCCGCCCGCCAGACAGAGTGACTCCGCCTGCGTCAGGGATCGCAGATGACGGCCGAGATGCAACAACACCTCCTCCAGGACCAGTTGAGCGCTCGCCGCCAGATCGCGATGTCGTTGCGTGAGCTCATCCATCGAATGCCGTGGGAAACCGAACAGGCAAACGAATTTTTCCACAAACAGCCCGGTTCTGGCGAGATGAAAGTCCAGGAGGCGTGTGTTCAACTCGAACCGCCCTTGGGGAAGCAGTCGGAGGATCTCACGACGCAAGTCTGCAGCAAAGGTCGGCTCTCCGGAAGCCGCCAATCCCATCACAATATATTCATCCTGGTCCGGCCGAAACCCCAGAAACGCCGTCATCGCCGCATAAAATTGTCCGAGCGAATGGGGAAGCGGGGTACGATCGAGCACGGTGATTTGCGCCCCCTCGCCCAGCGCCATCAAGGTGGTGTCCGATTCCGACGCGCCGTCTACAACGAGGATAGCCGACCGTTCGAAGGGCGACACCAGAAACGAGCTGGCGGCGTGACAGAGATGATGATCAAGAAAAACCGGACGGTGACCGACCGAGTCAACTCGCCGCGTCAGTTCCTGACGAAGCCGGAACAATTCGATCCATTCCTGGCTGACTCGCTCCAGCGAGCGTGTGCCTTTCACTCTAAATAATTGCGGTGAGCGCACCATCGCCGCCAGGGCGAGCCACGCACGCCGCCCGATCAGCCAATACTTCCATGGCACAGCAATGGCTTGGACATCCCGAAGGGTGACACCGGCCTCGCGCAGACAGTAGCGGATCGCGTGAACCGGCAAGGCCGTGACATGCTTCTGCCGAATGAATCGTTCTTCTTCAGCCGCCGCAACGATTCGGCCATCAGAGACGAGTGCGGCCGCCGCATCCCGCATATTGGAGAGACCCAGTACCAGCACGATAGCTCAGATATCCCTTGTGCTTCAGATCCGGACGACCATCAGGCGGGTAGGATAACCGAGCCTCGCGAGGGTCGCAAGCGAGGAAGGCGCTCGTTGCAATGCTCTGTCCTTTCCTGTACCGTTTGCCATTCCAAACCTGCCTGAAGAGGAGGCCGCTGCTTGAAAACGATCCCTACACTCATCCTCGGAATGCTGGTGATACTGGCACTGGCATCCACGGCATGCGAAACCATCAAGTCACGGTTTGCTCGCCAGGCTTTGCCAGACCTCGGCCCCCCGATTGCGCTCACGGTACAAATGGACGTTGACCCGTCGTTGTCGAAGGCCAAGATCCAATACATCGACAGTTGCAGCCGCATCCAGCCGCTCTCGATCGGCCCGACCGTTGAAGATCTGCTGGTACAAGCCGCTCACCAAACCTTTCGCACCGTGCTCATTTCTGGCGGCAATATCACCGACACAAAACCGGACGTGACGGTCCGTGTGCGAATGCTGGATCCTCAACTGAAGATTCAAGCCGACGGTCTGTACGATCGCAAACCGGCCGAACTCAGTTTGGATGTCTTCGCTGAATTTTACGATGCTGCCGGGAAGCTGCTGGCCGAGCGACCCTTGCAGGCCACGCGAAAGGAGCGGTTGCAACTCGAACTGACTCAGCAACGTTGTGATTACCTCGTAGATCCCATTGTGCAAGATACCTCCACCATGCTGGCCGCCCAGTTCATGCAGGAGGCGC
>JACCYV010000057.1 GCA_013696305.1 Nitrospira sp. | reverse complement strand
AGAGGCTGTGCAAGCCGCGAGAAGCATGGTGCCGAACATCAGGGAAGCAATGCGAGCGTTTTTCATGCGGTCCTCCTTCAAGAGCATTGAGGCCGCTGAAGGATTCCCAGCGGCATGAATCATCATGGCCCGAACCAGATTAGTGGCGTGGATTTTTCAAGAGATCTCGAATTTCTGTGAGCAATACGTGCTCCTGAGGAGGAGCCGGCGGCGGACCGGAAGGAGCGGCCTTTTTAAAGCGGTTCATTTGCTTGACCACTATAAAAATCACGAAGGCAAGAATCGTAAAGTCCAGGAGGGTTTGCAGAAAGACGCCGTAGTTGATGGTGGCCGCTCCAGCAGCTTTAGCGGCCGCAAGTGATTTTCCCTGAGCCCCTTCAGTCAAGGATATAAAGAGGCTGGAAAAGTCCACATGCCCCAGCAAGAGTCCAATGGGAGGCATAAGAATATCACTCACGACTGAGGACACGATCTTTCCGAATGCGCTACCGATGATGACGCCCACGGCCATGTCGAGTACATTACCCTTGACGGCAAATTCTTTAAATTCACTCACCATACTCATCGCGTCACCTCCTGTGAACAGACTAGGTGCCTATGTGTGGCCATTGTTTCGACTGTACCCCGCCATGATCAGGCAGCGGTTGTCACCGTGCAAACGCCCGGGCAGGATGTTAGTGTTATTCTCATGGTCCACTAAAATCCACTCGCTCAGCATCCCCAGACTTTCAATCGTAGGCTGGCGGTTTCCGCCCATGATGTGACGTCTCTCACGATGCCTTCAATCCGTCGCGATCGAAGAGTTGATAACCCCAGGCTCTATGGTGAGAGCGGTGCGCAATTCCAGATCTTGAAAGGTGTCTTGTTTGAAGGAGGCGGAGGCAAACGAATACAACCGTTTCGTGAGAAAGAAGTCAAGTTTGATGATGCTCGACTGTTTGCCGCGATGAGGGTCCCGCGGTTGTCGCTATGTGGAGCCCCAGGATGGTTAAGGGCAGGTCTGCACCACGGGCAGACCGTTCGCCCAGCAGGCTTCCTATCTTAGGTGGCTGTTCCCGTAGTGCATGCGAAGCCGGCTTGGGCGGTGCCGTTGTAGATCACGGCCGTCTGATTCTTCCGAGACCTGCCCATGGATCGTCGTGCGGTCTTTGAGGATCACGATATCCAGCGCGATCGGTGGAAGTCATCGAACCAGCAAAGAGGCTGAGAGACGCCAACCGAACTCTTCCCATCGCCACAATAAAATGTAGGCTGAACAACTGCGAGAGATTCGCCCCGGCAGGCCTGGAAAGGGTGAACGTTTCTAAGTTTAAAATGGATTGAGCAGGCGCACCTCGCACTGTGGGAACGGGATTTCCACCCCTTCGGCTCTGAATTGTTCAAGGATGGCGTGATTGAGTTCGGTTTGCGCAGACCCCACGGATGCCACCGGCACCCAGGGTCGCACGGAGAGAATGATGGATGAGTCGGCGAATCCGGTAATGCCGATAATCGGAACCGGTTCAGAAAGAACGTGCGGATGCCGGCTCACGAGGCCGCGCAAGCCATGTAGTGTTCTGTCAATGTCGGTTCCATAGGACACGCCAATGGACAAATCCAGCTGACGAATCGTGCCGAAGTTGTGCAGGATTTCTCCGACCACTTTTCGGTTGGGGATGACGATACGTGAATGATCTGGGTGCAGGAGAGTAGTGGTGAAAATGTCGATTTTCGCGACGTCGCCGTGAACGCCTAATAACGAAATATGCTCGCCGAGTCGATAGGGTTTGGTGAAGATAATCGACAGGCCAGCCACCACATTGCTCAGTACCCCTTGCAGAGCAAGACCTACGCCGAGTCCGGCCACTCCAAGCCCGGCGACCAGCGGGGCGATTTGAAGGCCGAGTTGATCCAGCGCGATGAGGAGGCCCAGGATGACCACGAGGGCCTTGACCAGGCGTAGGAGCAGTACGCGTAGAGGAGGTTCGAGCTCCTGCTGGTTGAGCCAGCGCTCGAAAAGACGACCGACGGATTTGGCGACGAATAGAGCGGCAAGGAGGACAAGGATCGCTCCCGTAATTCTGAAGCCATATTGCACGAAATATTGAGTGACCAGATTCGTCAGCGACATGCCGCCTCCCTGCCGATGCTACCGTCCCAGCAGCCCCTTCAAGAGGTCCTTGCCTTGCTGCTTCAAGTCCTCCGGCGTTGTCGATCCTTTCAATAGGTCTTCAATCGCGCCTTTGACCTTTTCTTTGGCCTGTTCCTGTACCTTGCCGGCAAACATTTTTGTGTCGAGTCGATAGACCGGAGCCTGCGCACTTCCGGTAATCAGCATTGGGAGGGAGAGACGCCCGCCGCTCAGGGCCACTCGGGCAATAGGGGAACCGGCTGCAATTTTTTGGCTCAAGGCTTGGGAGAGATTCAGGTTCAGTTTCATATTAATCGACTGATCAAGGCCGATCGTCCCGCCGCCTGTGGCCTGAAAATCGCGGCTGTCCATGAGTAGCCGTTGAACGACAATGAGGCCTTGTTTGATAGCAAACTCACTTTCGATTGTCGAGAACACCGTCGCCTTGACGTTATCCAGGGACACGCCGACTACTTTGAGTAACATCGCCGCTTCCTGTAGAAGATTGATCCCCTCGACCTTCCCCCCTTTCACCGCCATGCGCCCGGTTCCCTCAAGCGCCTTCACGAGGTCCGGATGGGTGAATCCACGCCCGCTGATCGCCAGCTCGGCTCCGGCCGTGCCGCTTATGGACATGTGATCGGTGCCTATTGCTTGAAGAGCGGGTCCGAGCTGGAGCCCTTGTAGCAAGACGGTGCCGCTAAAAGGCGGCGCCGAGGGTCCGAGGCCGACCGTCCCTTGCGTGCGCAGAAATCCGCCGAAGAGTTGGGCTGAGAGGTGGTTCAGGCGCGCATCCTGTCCTCTGAATTCAGCGGAGGCCTGCAGATCTTGGATCTCCACAGACCTTTTCAACGGCAGTGCCAGGGGCAGGTCAGCGCTATTGATGAATTTCGAACTGGCTGTGAGGGTAGCGAGACCGCCGAGGACCGATCCTTTCACCTCGAGACGTGAGCTTCCCATGGCGACGACGAAAGCAAGGTCCGGGACTTCTGCCAGGTCCAGCGGTGCGGCTCCTTCCTTGGGCGGATATTTGGCATGTACGCTTACGTGCAGGTCTTTTAGTTCAATCGGCTTGGTGAGGGGGATTGCAAACGGCAGGTCTGACGAATGGATACTCGCCGACGCGGCGGTTAGATTCGCCAAGCCTTTTGCCGCTGTGCCTTTGACATTGATAGCGGATCCACCCATCACCAGTGCCAGACCTAGATCGGTCACATCGACTTGGTCGGCGGCAGGCATGTCAGGCGGAGTCGGGTACCGGGCGTGAAGCGTGAGATGCATATCCTTGACCTGGACTGGTTTCGTCAGCGGAAGCTTGACGGGCAGGTCGACTGTGTCGATCTCAAGGGCCGCGATGGTCGCGTCCAAGTTTCCGCCAAGGGCTCGGCCTTTCAGGCTCAAGGCAATCTTGCCCAGTTCGAGATTGAAGGTGAACGATTTCAGGTCCAATGCTTCCACGAGCGGCCCGAATGACCCGTTCAGTCGCACCGGAAGGTTGTAGGGCTGTATGGTTGCCGCCACGTGTAGATTGGGACTCTCACCGAGATGTACCGACCTGAGAAGAAATTCGAGATCGCTGAGGGTGTATTCTGTCGGTTTCGAAGTCGATTCGTCGCGGTAAGTCAGTTTGCCGCCATCGACCGAGACTCGGTCCACGGCAAAGAGGGCCAGGGTTTGGAGTGGACTTCCCGTTGGCTGGCCGGGCACTTCAGGTTTCGGGGACGGAGCCTGTGGCTTAGCCCCGATGGTGGAAACGTTCAACTGGCCTTGCGCGTTTTTTAAGACGGTGATGACGGGATCTCGCAGGGTAATTTCCTCCACATCGACCTTGCCCCTCAGCAACGGCAGAAGTTTCACTCCGACGTCCAGCGACGAGAGAGAAGCGAAGGGGCCGGCGCGGAATGCCGGATCGTCCTGGACAATAAATCCGCCGATGCGCGCACCGAGACGAGGCCAGATAGTGAGACGAATATCCTTGATTTCGACTGTTCGATTCAGCGCTTGTTCGATCAATGGACGGTAGCGGTCTTGATACTTGTTCAGATCGACGAGGAATGGCAGGGCGACGATCAGGATGATGAGTAATAGGATGGCGACACCGATCCCGATCAGGATTTTCATCAGGCACCTCCGCTGAAATAATCTCGCAGTATAGAAACGCGTGCCAGGCGGGTCAATGGCTGCAGCGGTGGATCGCTGACGCGTCGTATGGGTTAGAGTGCCTCAGGTGCGGCGAGCCGTTCCTTTCAGAGCCAAGACAGTTGGGTTCTGAAGACCAGCCCTTGCCTTGCCGCTCGCATACCTGCGTGCTAAGATGCGACCCCTTGAAGTCGTCCGATCGCGGAGAGGTGCGAGAGTGGACGAATCGACATGCTTGGAAAGCATGCGTCTCGGTAACGGGACCGTGGGTTCGAATCCCACCCTCTCCGCCATACAGCGCTCGCTCGATCGCAAGCCGCGAGTAGGATTGTCGCCGAGCGGAAGGTCCATGTGTGTTATCGGGGCCGGGCCCTGTGCAACAGAACCCTGTGAATCCCGCCAGGTCCGGAAGGAAGCAACGGTAAGCGGTTCGTTCTGTGTGCCGCAGGATCACCTGGCCCCACTTTTTCGATGACGGTCTGATGACACGTCATTCGCGAAGCGTTTTAATGACGGACGCGATACACGGCATAACAGAGCAGTCGATACAAGAAGATGGATTATCAAGTTTCCGCAAGAAAATACCGGCCAGGGACGTTTGACGATGTAATCGGGCAGCCGCACGTCGTGCAGACATTGATGAACTCGATCGCGACGAAGCGAATCGCCCATGCCTTCCTGTTCTCCGGTACCCGCGGTGTCGGAAAAACGACGGTTGCACGGATCTTGGCGAAGGCGCTCAATTGCGAGCAAGGGCCCACGGGGGCCCCCTGTAATACCTGTGCAAATTGCCTGGAGATCACACAGGGGACATCGGTGGATGTGGTCGAAATCGACGGGGCGTCGAACACCAGTGTCGATGATGTCCGCGAAATTCGGGAGAACGTAAAATTTACGCCGTTCCGAGGCCAGTACCGTGTCTACATCATCGACGAAGTGCACATGCTCTCTAATTCGGCGTTCAACGCCCTTCTGAAAACGCTGGAAGAACCTCCGGCCCATGTCGTGTTCATCTTCGCGACGACGGAAATTCATAAGATTCCCGCGACCATCCTGTCGCGCTGCCAGCATTACAACTTCCGCCGCATTTCAAAAGTCGAAATTGTGCAACGGCTTCGTCATGTCGCAGAACAGGACGGCCTGGCCATCGAAGATCGGAGCCTCATGGCTCTGGCGCGTGCCAGCGAAGGCAGCATGCGCGACGGGCTCAGTCTGTTGGATCAGATTATTGCCTTCGGCGGCAAAACGATTCGCCATCAGGATCTTGAAGCCCTGCTGGGCGCCGTTCCTCAGGAGCGTGTACGCGCTATGATCGAGGCCGTAATCGGACAAGACACTCCCAAGGCGTTGCAGGTCATCGCCGGATTATTGGATCAAGGGCACGATGTGCGGGCCTATTGTGCCGATCTGGTGGAATACGTGCGGAACATGTTGGTTGCAGCGGTGGTGCCATCAGGGCCGGACTTGCGTGGGCTCATCGAGTCATCTGAAGAGGATCTGATTCAGCTGGCCAGAGAAGCGGAGCGGTTCACGGTTGAGCAATTGCAAGAACTGTTTCGGATATATACGGCAGCGGAAGACAGTTTGCGGGTAAGTGTTCATCCGAGGTTTGTGTTGGAAACGGCGGCGGTGCGCGCCACCCGCCTGTTGCGAGTCTCCCACGATCTGGCAACACCGTCCGTTCCGGTCTCTCGACCGGACAAACCATCGGCCGACCGCCGATCGAGCGGCCATGCGCCTTCGCACGTGCTGGCTGGCGCGGGGCCATCTGGCGCAACCACGGCAAGCGGCACGAGGGAGACCCAGGATGCCGTCAAGGGGCCATCTGCTGCCGACAGGAACGCTCAGAAGGCACCATCAGGGGTGGCTCCTCGTCACACGGCAGTAGCAGCTGCCCCAACACCCGCTCCTCGCATGTCGGATCCGACAATCGCCCCGACTTTGTCCGACCCGGTTCCGCAGGCACACGAAAAGGCGGCCGCTCCCCTGGTATTGGCTGCCGCGGTGGAGGTGAATTGGGAGGAATTTCAAGTAGCCGTCACGGCGACCCATCCGAATATTGCACCGTTTCTGGAGATGGGGCGATTGATAAAGATTGAAGGGCCGTTGATTACCTTGGGATTCCTGAAGCAAGCGACTTCGGCACGGGCACGGCTGGAGAATGAGGACAATCTTCGGGCAGTGGCGGAGCTGGGAGAACGCCTCTACGGTTGTCCGGTACGAATTCGAATTGTCGAAGTGGTGGAACAGGAACAAGGGGCCGCTCCCACGATGAAGCAGATACGGGTCGCGAAAGAACAAGAACAGCGCCTGAGTTTGACGCAACAGGCCAAGGCGCATCCCCTTGTCAAACAAGCGCTGGAGATGTTCGATGGCGAACTGGCGGAGGTTCGGACGACCGCTTCGGTACAGGAGGTGCAAGAATGAAGACTCCGTTTGGAAACATGTCCAATATCTTGAAGCAAGCGCAGGCCATGCAGGAGCAAATGGCCAAAGTGCAGGAGCAAGCGGTAGCCAAGACTGTTTCAGGGACCGCGGGTGGGGGGATTGTGACGGTGACGGTCAACGGGGCCATGGATCTGTTGAGTGTGAAGATTGATCCGGAAGTCGTGAAGGCCGGCGATGTCGAGATGCTCCAAGACCTGGTGGTGGCCGCCGGCAATGATGCGATCAAAAAATCCCGCGAGATGATGGCTGAAGAGATGAAGGCTGTGACAGGCGGGATGAAGATTCCCGGCCTCTTTTGAGGGTGCGGGTTCGCACTTTTTGCTGAACAATGCGGGTCACCAGCCGTTCTGTCATGCGGTCACCGCATGTGAACGTTCTTCATGAGTATTGATCAGCAAGGCCTATTGGCGAAATTGGTGCGTGAGTTGGTCCGTTTGCCCGGAATCGGCCAGAAAAGCGCGCAACGGTTGGCCTTTCATATTCTGAAGTCGGAACGGGAGGATGCCCTGCGATTGGCCGAGGCGATTCAAGCCGTAAAGGATGGCCTGTCCTTTTGTCGCCAATGTCGCAATATTGCCGAAGAGGAGCTCTGTGAATTCTGCCGGGATCCTAAGCGAGATCGAAGCAAGATTCTTGTGATTGAAGAACCCAGTACACTGTACGCCATCGAGCGCGCCGGCGGGTATCGAGGTTTGTATCATGTCTTGCTGGGTGTATTGTCTCCGCTGGATGGCGTCGGGCCCTCCGACATTCGCGTGGAGGAACTGCTTGAGCGAGTGAAGGCGGGAGGGGTTGAGGAGGTCATTGTCGCCACGAACCCCACCATCGAAGGTGAAGCAACGGCTATTTATTTGACTCGACTGTTGAAGCCGCACCATGTGCGCGTTTCTCGGATCGCCTATGGGATTCCGGTGGGGATGGATATTGAATATGCGGACGAAGTGACCCTCGTGAAGTCGATTGAAGGCAGGAGGGATCTCTGACCTCGCCTCTTGATCTTGGGAATGTGAGTAGAGAGCGAGACACGATTATGACCGGTCTCATCGCCCAACCGATTGACCCCTTTCATTTTAGGCTGGTATAGTCAAATTTCTGTTCACGGCCTGAAGACGATATCGGCGTAACAATCCCGAGTATTCGATGAAGACTCCGGCGAAAAAATCTACTCCCGAACGACAGAAGTTCGACAAGCCGAGCGCAGTCAAGTATCCCGATATCCTGCGGGATCTCGAGGGGCAACGTGCTGCCATTCTAGCTGAGGCCGGAGTGGTGCTTACAAGTCCTACAGGCCTGGAGATTTTTCCGGACGTGAGCGACCAGGCTACCGCCGAAGCCGATCAGCACTTCTCGTTTCGCATTCGAGAGCGTGAGCGAAAACTGCTTAAGAAAATCGATGAAGCGCTAAATCGATTTGCCGCGCATACCTATGGTATTTGTGAGCGCTGTAGCGGGGATATTCCCTATAAACGATTAAAAGCCCGTCCGGTCACGACGTTGTGTATCGAGTGCAAGACGAGTCAGGAAGAAGAAGAAAAGTCTCACCGCTAATCCGCTGTCTTTAGTCAGTGCCTGCCCATTTATAAAAGCGTTGCTTAACTTCATTCCCACGCGAATTAATGTTTTAGCTCTTTCACACGTTTCAGGGCGAGGGCGAATCGGTCCGCTTCGTCCGGGATGCCTTCGACGAGAGCCAGATAAGTCTCGTATTCCGTGATGGCCCGTTTCGGGTTGGCTTCAGCGATGGCTTCGGCCATGTTGAAGCGGGCAATCGCATAGTTGGGACGGAGTAAGACAGCCTTCTCGAAAGAGGCCAGGGCATTTTGTTTATCGCCTAACTTTCCATACACGTTACCGAGATTGTTAAGCACTTCCGGGGAATTTGGACGTTTCGCCAAAGACGCCAACAATTCGCTCTTTGCCTTTTCCAGATTGCCGGTGGCTTCCCAGGATACACCGAGGCGGTGGTTGAGTTCTGCTTGCCAGACCTTGTTGACAAATCCGGAGACACTCGCCTTTTGGTAGGCATCAAGGGCAGTGACATGGTTTTTTGTTCCACAATAAGCGAGTTGGGCGGTCTGACCTCGCGCGAACTGTTGAAGAGATGCGAATGGTTCCTTGTCTTCCGATCCCTGTGTGTCTAAACGTTGGCCGTCTGCTTGTTGTGCGGAAGTGCGGAGACGGTCAAGAAATTCTTTCCGGTAGGGGGAAAAGAGTTTCACGTAGGGATCGATCGTAAAAGACGCTTCCAGAAGATGTGGAGCAGTTGGATCCCCCAGCACGAGATAACGCGTCGTAGTCTTTTCATCGCCCGTGTCGTAGAGCGTGCTGGCCGCCATATTTTGACGATCGGCTAATTGAGCCACTGTCAAATAGAACTCAAGGCTGGGTTTGAGCTGGGACAGGGTACGCCGGAGCGTTTTGTAAGGGGCTAAATCGAGCCCTGAGCGAAAGACGAACAATGTCCCGACCAACCTTCCGTCCTCATCGAAAAAGTACGATTCCTCGCTCTGGGAGAGGCTTTGTTCCTGCGGGATGCGAAGTTCCTCGCCGCTGCCCCATGCCTGAATGTGTGGAACGATGCCCGGATGTGCTGTCAGAAACGTCTTGCGTGAATCACAAAGTTTTGTGGATTTTAGCAGGTCGAGGTCGCTTTCCGAGGGAGGCATGGGAGGTCGAGCGGGCGGCGGAGTCTCGCACCCAGTTACCAAGGCATAGACGGTGAATAGTAGGGATAACAGTGATAGCCGACGATGCATGGCCGGATTCGATGCCTCAGTCCGAGGTGCATGCGATCAAGGCTGAAAGCATACCTTAAACGCTGAGGAAGATGCGACTGGCTGTAGGTGGCGAGGAGGGAGGCAGAACTCGGAACACCTTACCTCGCCGCCGGGAGATGCCCCGGCAGGCGAGACTCGGGAGGCTTACCGGCGCTGTGAGTCGATCATTGAATCTTCGGATGTGTACCCGAAGAGGTATGGAGCCTGTCTGGCAATGGCGTACAGCGGGCGGTTCACTGTGTAATCCACAAGGTGGCCGACCGGATGGAGTATGAATCCAAGCCAGCGAAATGGATTGTCATTGGCCTGTGAGGCGGCCATGGGATCAGATCATTGGCGTGTGAGGCGGCCATGGGATCAGAATAGACCAGGGAGGTACTGTCCATCGCGCTATAAATACTGAGCGGCGCATTGTAGTTTTGATCCTGCGTGGTCATCTGATTGGTGCTCGCACATCCGGTCGTCATAAGCAGTCCCAATATGATCGCTGCCACAGTTCCGCGCATACAATTCCTCTCTTTCTTCTGTAGGAACCCTCGTAAAGACGAAGTCTGTTCCTTGTGAGGAAAGTCTAGCGCAAGGTCTTGATTTTGTCCAGGGGTTATGGTCTCAGCCCCCATCAGGAAGCCGTGAGAATGAACCAGTTGAGGGAAAGTGCGGGAACCGCAGATCGGTAATATGGTGGGCGATACTGGTATCGAACCAGTGGCCTCTTCCGTGTGAAGGAAGCGCTCTCCCCCTGAGCTAATCGCCCATGCCGCGAGAGTCTAGCATGGTCTGGCGAAATGGATCAACAAATCCGAAGAGATACATCCTCTTGCCGATTTTTCGATCTTTGTAGGCGGATGATATCAGGATATGAGGTGTCTAATAAGCCAGCCGTTTCTTGACATCGAGAAAAGGCGATTCTTACAATGAGCATCCTTCCATCTTTTCAAAGGTTTCCCATTCATGCGTGAGGACATCGTGATCATTGGGGGGGGTCTGGCCGGCTCAGAAGCGGCCTGGCAAGCAGCCAATCGCGGGGCCAAGGTGACACTCTACGAGATGCGCCCCAAGGAAATGACCAAGGCCCATAAGACTGGTGACTTGGCGGAACTCGTATGCTCGAATTCCCTCGGGTCGGCCGATCCGCTCAATGCGCCCGGCATTCTGAAGGCTGAGATGCGTCGCTTGAACTCACTCATCGTTCGTGCGGCGGAGGAAGCGCGGGTACCGGCCGGCTCGGCTTTGGCCGTGGATCGCGAGCAGTTCGCTCGTGTCATCACCCAAGCGCTGGAAGGTCATCCGAATATTCGGATCACTCGCGAAGAGGTGACGGAAGTGCCTTCGGATGCCGTCAGCATCATCGCGACAGGTCCTTTGACATCGGAAAAGCTGTCAAAAGCTATTAGCGAATTAACCCACGAGCATCACCTGTATTTCTTTGATGCGATTTCGCCCATCGTCGACGGGGATTCCATTAACATGGAGGTAGTGTATCGGGCCTCGCGGTATGGCAAAGGGGGCGACGACTATCTCAATTGCCCGATGGACGAAGCCGCCTACAATGCGTTGTATGAGGCGATGATGGGGGCAGAGAAGGTCCAGCCGAAAGAATTTGAGAAAGTTGCATATTTCGAAAGTTGTATTCCGATCGAAGTCATGGCTGAGCGGGGTCGACAGACCATGCAGTTTGGGCCTCTGAAGCCAGTCGGACTGGAACATCCCAAGACCGGCCTGCGCCCCTATGCTGTGGTTCAACTTCGCACAGAAAATGTGCACGGAACGTGCTACAACATGGTCGGCTTTCAGACCAAGCTGACCTATCCGGAGCAGCGCCGGGTCTTTCGTTTGATTCCGGGGCTGGAACAGGCCGAATTTCTTCGCCTCGGCAGTCTGCATCGCAACACCTTCATCAACTCGCCGCAACTTTTGCGAGACACCCTCCAACTCAAGTCTCGTGGGACTGTATTCTTTGCCGGACAATTGGTTGGAGTCGAAGGCTATACCGAGTCCGCCGCGATGGGTGGGCTCGCCGGTATCAACGCCGCGCGAGGTCTGGCGGGACAATCGTTAGTTACCCCGCCGCCGAACAGCGCTCATGGTTGTTTGATGGCGCATATTACCAAGAGCGACCCGGCGCATTTTCAGCCGATGAATACGAATTTCGGGCTGTTTCCCCCCGTCGCAGTCAAGACGCGTGATAAGGATCAGAAGCGGCGTCTTATCCAGCAACGAGCTGTTGAGGATTTTGACGCATGGATCGTGCAATCCGGGCTTTCCTAGACGTCCTGGTCATTCACCAGGGCGCATCCCCTCAAACCACTCGTGCCTATGCGTCCGACTTGGCGCAGTTCCGAGCTTTCGCACAGGATGTCCTCTCGCGTCACGAGCCGCTGACTCCCGGATCGGTGCAGTCGGCGCTGATTCGCGACTTTCTCGCCGCGCGTGATCGCAAGGGAGAAAAGAAATCTTCTCTGGCCAGAAAACTGGCCTGCCTCCGCAGTTTTTTTCGATACCTGGTTCGTGTGGGTGAGCTGGAGGTGAACCCCGCAGAGGGTGTCCGGGCGCCGAAACTCCCCAAACATCTGCCCCGCGTTCTCACGAAAGACGATGCTGGGGCATTGATGGAGTTTCCCGGCCCTCCGCAACGAGACTTCTTGCGTGATCGCGCGATATTAGAAACGCTGTATTCGACGGGAGCTCGTGTCAGTGAACTAGTGGGTATGAATCGCGACGATATTAGCCGGAGTGAAGGATTGGTACGAGTGCGCGGCAAGGGTGGGAAAGAGCGCATTATTCCCTTGAGCAGCGTCGCCCTGGAGGCTCTCGCAACATACCAGTCGCAGGCCCCGAATGTGACGGCGCCGCCTTCGCGACGATCGTCAGCAACAGCGGCCATTTTCCGCAACAGTCGTGGGGGAAGGTTGACCACCCGGACCATTGCGCGGATAGTGGCCAAATATTCGCGCCTGCTGACCGGGGGAATGATTCATCCTCATACCTTGCGGCATTCGTTCGCCACGCATCTCCTGGATGAGGGGGCCGATTTGCGCGCTATTCAGGAAATGTTAGGACATGTCTCGCTCAGTACAACACAAAAGTACACGCACCTGGCGACAGACCAATTACTCTCGTTGTACGATCGTACACATCCCCGCGCCGTGAGTGTGACCCCGACCAATGAGACTGTAAAGCAGAAGGGTTCGCGATGATTATTCGATCCACGACCGTGCTCTGTGTCAGGCGAGGCACCCAGGTGACCATGGGCTGCGATGGACAAGTCACGGTCGGCACTACCGTGATGAAGCACAATGCGAAGAAAATGCGGCGCATGCACGAAGATGCCGTTCTGGCGGGGTTTGCCGGCGCGACGGCCGATGCCTTTACCCTGTTTGAAAAGTTCGAGGCCAAGTTAGCAGAGTACCGTGGCAATCTCACCAGGGCCGCCGTGGAACTGGCAAAGGACTGGCGGACCGATCGCGTGTTGAGGCGCCTTGAGGCCCTGCTGGCGGTGGCCGATCTCGATCACTCGTTCATCATCTCCGGAACTGGCGACGTGGTCGAGCCGGAAGACGGTATTCTGGCGATCGGATCAGGAGGTCCGTATGCGTTGGCCGCCGCTCGCGCATTGCTCGCGCATTCCGAACTGGCCGCCGAACAAGTCGTCAGGGAATCTCTGATGATTGCCGGCGCAATCGACATTTATACGAACCAACAGATTGTGATCGAGTCGCTCTCGCGTTAGGATCAACTGCATGATGATCGATCCTGTACCCCGCCCGTTCAATGTGAATAGTCTGACACCGCGGCAGATCGTCGAAGCGTTGGATCGTTATGTGATCGGCCAGCAGAATGCCAAGCGCATGGTGGCGATTGCACTCCGGAACCGCTGGCGTCGACAACAGTTGTCTGCGGAGTTGCGCGATGAGGTCATGCCAAAGAATATCATCATGATCGGCCCGACCGGCGTAGGGAAAACTGAAATTGCCAGACGACTGGCGAAGCTTGCCGAAGCTCCTTTTATCAAGGTAGAGGCGTCAAAATTTACGGAAGTCGGCTATGTCGGCCGCGACGTCGAATCGATCATTCGAGATCTCACCGAGCTGGGAATCAATCTGGTCAAGACCAAACACTTGGAAGATGTTCAAGAGAAAGCGTCGCGGCTTGGGGAAGAGCGAATTCTCGATCTGTTGTTGCCCGGTGCCCCCTCGCGTACGGCTCCGCCGGGATTCGATCACTCTAGCCAGCGTGTGGAACATTCGGAAACGGTGGAATCGACCGATGCCACCCGGTCGAAGCTCCGGCTGCAGCTGCGTGAAGGTAAGCTGGACCAGCGATCCGTTGAGGTGGAGGTCAAGGAACGGGCATTGCCGTTGGGAGTTATTTCCAACACGGGTGGCATGGAGGATCTGGAAGGGAACTTGCGCGACATGCTGGGCGGCATGTTTCAAGACAAGAAAAAGAAACGATTGATGAAAGTGCTCGAGGCGTTGAAGCACCTCACCCAGGAAGAAGCGCAAAAACTCATCGACATGGATGAGGTAGTTCGAGAGGCCATTGCGAAAGTCGAGCAGACCGGCATTGTTTTTTTAGACGAGATCGATAAAATCGCCGGTCGGGAGCGCACGATGGGACCGGATGTGTCTCGTGAGGGGGTACAGCGAGATCTGCTTCCGATCGTGGAAGGATCCAGTGTCAGTACCAAGCATGGTGCCGTTCAGACGGACCATATTCTTTTCATCGCCGCCGGCGCATTTCACGTCGCCAAACCGTCGGACTTGATTCCTGAACTACAGGGCCGTTTTCCACTTCGTGTCGAGTTGGCGCCTCTTACCCAAGAGGACTTTGTGCGAATCTTAACCGAACCGCGGGGTGCGCTGGTTCGCCAGTATCACGCGTTGATGGCGACCGAAGGCCTCACGATCGAATTTACGGATGGCGGACTTGCGGAGATTGCGGCGACGGCGGTGCAGGTCAACGAGCGCACAGAAAACATCGGGGCACGGCGTCTGTTTACAATCATGGAGCGATTGCTCGAACAGGTATCGTTCGAGGGATCTGAGATGCAAGAAAAGGCCATCGTCGTGGATGCCGGATATGTGCGGGATCGCTTGCAAAACATCGTGAAGGACCAAGACCTGAGCCGGTATATTTTGTAGCCGCCAGGCAAGCGGGAGTGATGAGCGAAGCATGAACAAATTGATCAAGAAAGCCGACGTGCTGATTGAGGCGTTGCCCTACATTCGCACGTTTAAGGGCAAAACCGTGGTGATCAAGTATGGCGGGCACGCGATGACGGATGCCTCGCTCAAGGAGCGATTTGCGCAAAACGTCGTGTTGTTGAAATATGTCGGGCTGAATCCGGTCATCGTGCACGGCGGCGGTCCTCAGATCGATCGGATGCTGGACCGGCTCGGCATGGAAGCAAAGTTTCGCCACGGGGTACGGGTGACCGATGCCGCCACAATGGAAATCGTGGAGATGGTGTTGGCAGGCCGGATCAATATGGAAATCGTCGATCTCCTGAACCGGCATGGCGGGCAAGCGGTCGGGCTTAGCGGCAAGGACGGAGGGTTGATGTTGACGAAGCCGTTGACGGCGAAGGCATGGGCAGAGAGCATCGAAAAAGATATCGAGATCGAGGAGACCGACGCCGATTTCGGATTTGTCGGTGACGTGAAGTCGATCGATCCTACACTGCTCCTCAAACTACAGGAAGACCATTATATCCCGGTCATTGCCCCGATCGGAACCGATCGCGAGGGCAATACTTACAATATTAATGCCGACCTCGTGGCAGGAGCCATTGCCGCGGCACTGAAGGCTGAAAAACTTGTCATGTTGACCGATGTGAAGGGCATTCGTGATGCCAATGGCCGTCACCTGTCGACGGTGTCGCGTAAGGATGTGCAGCGGATGGTCAAGCGCGGCACCATCAGTGAAGGGATGTTGCCGAAAGTGCATGCCTGTCTGGATGCTCTGGCCGAGGGTGTGGGAAAAGCGCATATTGTCGATGGCCGCGTGCCCCACGCCATGTTGTTGGAAATTTTTACCCACAAGGGTATTGGGACCGAGATCGTGGCATAGGCTGTGATCGCTCGGATACGCACCTCACCTGCCCCTTCTCAGTGGAGCACGGCATCCAGTCGCCTCACTCCAACACCTCGTTCCTGTCATAGACCATATCTCTGCCCGGTTCGAAGCGACGGGAGTCATGCTACGTAAAGCACTGATAATGCGGCCAGCCACTCGGCATGTGGTCAGGGAGCTGTTCGCGCATCTCGACTATGCACGCTTGGGCCCGATCTATTGCGACGAAGGCGGAGATGAATTTTGGATGGCGAAACGTGGGCTCTGTCTTCGCCTCGGCACGAGGATCGCGAATGAGCTCCTGCCTCGGCTCCCGCCTGGCGGCACCAGCCTCTACGTAGGGGCCGGAGTGGCGGAAATTCCACCCATCGCCATGGAATGTTTGGATCTGGAGCGGCGCGTGCTGGCGTGTAATCTACGGAGACAGGAAGTGTTGGTCCTGAATCGGGCATGCGTTGGGCTCCCGATGCGATTTCAACATCGAGATGCCGGTTTTGTGAAAGACCGGGTGGATCATCTATGGCTGGTCAGCGTGCTGAACGATCCGGAGCGATTCCCTGAGCTATCTACGTTATCGTACGGTCGTGCCAACCCGGTTACATTCAATGCGCGCAAATTTCTCCTCCAGCAACGTACGGTCGCGACACTGGTGGATCGTTGTCTCAGCCGATTGACGGTGCCGGGTCTCGTGACCACGACGGGAGAGGAAGCAGTGTGGATTGCCGAATGGTGCCACCGAAAAGCAATCCGCTACCGCATCGACCGGCGGACCTTTGCCTCCCCCACGGTAGGCGATCCCATTTGTCTGTTGAGGATCGGATGAGGGACAGGATCGCGTGTCTGCGTATGACGGCGGAGCCGTGAGGGTTACACCCAAAATCCAGGGCGCGGCTTGTCGGGCCCGAAGAGGTACTGACGGGAATAGCGGATGTAGTTTTGTGCCGATTCACGGATCCAGGCGAGTTCCTGCTCGGTCACGGGGCGTTTGACCTTGGCCGGTGATCCCAGGATGAGACTTTTGGGCGGAACCATGGTGCCCTCCGTAATCAAGGCGCCGGCGCCGACCACGGAGTCCTCGCCGATGACGACGCCGTCCATGAGGATGGCGCCCATGCCGACCAACACGCGATCGTGAATGGAGCAGCCGTGCAGCACCACATTGTGGCCGATCGTCACGTCGTCGCCGATGAAAAGAGAATGGGTATCGTGCGAGACATGCAGCATGCAAAGGTCCTGCACATTGGTCCGGTGGCCGATGCGGATGTAATTCACGTCTCCGCGAATGACCGCGTGGAACCAGGCACTGCAGTCTTCGCCCATGACCACATCCCCTATAATCACGGCGGTTTCTTCGATGAAGCAGGACGGAGGAATGGTTGGTTTGATGCCTTGAAACGTCCGGATCATGGACTCAATCTAGGATAGCTTCAGGTGGAATAGCAAGAGAGCGCGTTTGACAGACTTTTCACGTGTCTCGTAGACTGCTGGGTTATGGCTTCGTCATTGATCACACCATCACGCACCACACGCAACAAACCTACAATCGGTTTCGTGAACCTGGGCTGTTCGAAGAACCAGGTTGATTCCGAGGTCATGCTGGGCACTTTGATTGCCGGCGGGTTTGAACTCACCGGCAACGCGGAAGTCGCCGAGGTCGTCATCATCAATACCTGCGGGTTCATTGAAGAGGCTAAGCAGGAATCGATCAATAGCATCATCGAGCATGGACGTTTGAAAAAGTCCGGCTCTTGCAGGGTGTTGATTGCGGCTGGTTGTCTGGCGCAACGATACCAGGGTGAACTCTTGAAAGAGTTGCCCGAACTGGACGGGGTAGTCGGGACGGGCGAATTCAGGCGCATTGCAGAGATCTGTCGCAGTCTGCTGGCTCCGAAAGCGCGGCAACAACGTTTGTGGCTTGGGCAGCCTCCCTATCTGTATGACGCTGAGACTCCGCGTATCCGGCTAGGGACTCCCCATAGCGCTTATGTGAAAATTGCGGAAGGCTGTAACCGGAATTGTGCCTTCTGCGCGATCCCTCTCATGCGAGGCAAGCAGCGAAGCCGCCCGATTGAATCGATCGTGACTGAAGCGAAGCGCCTGGGTCAAGAAGGCGTCAAGGAACTAAACCTAATCTCCCAAGACACCATCAATTACGGGGTGGACCTCGGACTCAGACAAGGCCTCACGACCCTTCTGCGTGAGTTGGTCACGGTCAACGATGTGCGCTGGATCAGGCCCTTCTACCTGTACCCGCAACAGGTGACCGACGAGTTGCTGGAACTCTATGCCGGCGAGGAGCGCATTACGAAGTATCTCGACATGCCTCTGCAGCACATCAGCGATGGCATGCTGAAACGCATGCACAGGTTGGGCGACCGTCAACATCTGACCAAATTGGTCGATCGCATTCGCACCAAGGTTCCCGGGGTATTTTTCAGGACGGCCTTTGTCGTTGGGTTTCCCGGTGAGACAGACGAGATGTTCGATGAGCTCAAGCAGTTTGTGGTGGACATGGAATTTGATCGCGTTGCGGTCTTTCTCTATTCCGATGAAGACGGCACATCCGCCGTCGATCTCGATCGAAAAGTCGATCGTGCGGTGATGAATGAACGGCGCAATGAGCTGCTGGCCTTACAAGAACCTATTTCAGAATCGAAGAATCGCGAGTACCTAGGGCGCACGCTTGAAGTGCTGGTGGATGGGATTTCCGAGGAATCAGACCGGCTACTCGAAGCAAGACACGAAGGATTGGCTCCAGAAATTGATGGAGTGGTGTATTGCGAATGCGGAACCGCCAAGCCGGGTGAGTTTGTCTCGGTGACGGTGACCGATGTGGCGGGGTACGATCTGATTGCTCACTCTATAAATCGTGTTGCCGCACTTGAGCCATCCCCAGCTTCTTCACTGTCGCTCGTCATGCCGAAGAAAGTTGGGGCAGGCTACCGCTAAGCACTCGCTTGCCGGCAGCCTACCCCGGTTCGTTATACCTTGGCGCTAAGATACAGCGACGCGCCTCGCCGGTTGATCAAAACCAACACGTTCTGCCCCTTCTTGAGATTTGACGCGACTCGATCATAATCCTTCATGGAGGCGACGGCCTTGCGATTGATCTCTCGAATAATGTCGCCGGGCATCAATCCCGCTCGCTCCGCTTCGCTCTCGGGGTCGACGTTGGTCACGACCACTCCCTGAAGTTTCCCCTTGAGTCCAAGTTCCTGCGCTGTCTCACGGTCGAGTTCCTGCACTGCGAGTCCGGCCAACGGCTGGTCCGATAACCCCGTCTCCGTCTTGGCGACCTGTTGGTTGTCCGGAAGCTCCCCTATCGCGACGGACAAATCCTTCTCATGTCCATCCCGCATGACTTTCACCACGGCTTTGCTGCCGACTACGCTTCGGGTGACGGCGCGTTGCAGGGTCATGGCGTCTTCAACGGGAATTCCTTGGAATGAGACAATGACGTCGCCCTGTTTGAGGCCAGCCTTCTCGGCCGGCCCGTCCTCCTTTAGATCCGTCACGACCGCGCCGCTGGTGCCTTTCAGGCTAAAAGATTTGGCTAATTCCTGATTCAGATCCTGTATGCCAATCCCAAGATAACCACGTACAACTTTGCCGGTTTTTACCAGGCTTTCATAGATGGGTTTACTCATGCTGGTCGGGACGGCAAAGCCCACTCCCTGGTACCCGCCGCTTTGAGAGAAAATCGCGGTGTTGATGCCGATCAACTCTCCCCTGGTGTTCACCAGTGCTCCGCCGCTGTTTCCAGGATTGATGGCGGCATCGGTCTGAATGAAGTCCTCGTATTGCGTGATGCCCATGCGTCCGCGACCTAAGGCACTCACGATTCCCAAGGTGACCGTGGAGCTCAAACCGAATGGATTTCCCACTGCCAGCACATATTCCCCGACTTGAAGGCGGCTGGAGTCGCCCCAAGGAATGGCCGGAAGCTGCCGGCCATCGATTTTAATCACCGCGATATCGCTCTTGGGATCGCTCCCGACGATCTGGCCTTTGAATTCACGCTTGTCTGGTAATGTGATAGTGACGGTTTTAGCCTCATCGATGACGTGGTTATTGGTTAGGATGTAACCGTCCGGGGTGACGATCACGCCCGATCCCTGCCCACCGCCTCGACGTTCTCGAGGTTCCACAGGCGGTCCGAATCGACGAGGCGCGAAAGGAGAACCAAAAAAGTCTTCCGCTCGCCCGCGAGGATGGATCGAATCAGAAACTTGTTCTGCTGCGCTGGTGGTAATGTTGACGACGGCGGGGGTGACGGATTTAGCCACTTCGGTAAATCCAGCTGCCGGCAACGATCCCGTGGTCATGGCCTGATGACTCTCGGCGACCGGCGAGGGATTTGAGGCATGCGAGGTTGTCAGCGATGCATAACTCCATATAAGGGTTGCGCCTAGGACGGCCATGCCGGCAAAGGCGCTTACGGACTGCGTTGGTCGATTCATGGGCGGTTCTCCTCCTAGAAGATATGGGCTGTAAACGCGGGATAAAATCTGCAACTCTCGTGTGGAGAGTAACAGTCAGGAATGAGAACACTATTAGCTGGGGATTAGAAGTCGTTAAGATGAGGGAGTCGCCATGGGAAGTACGATGGTAAACGTCGACCCCTTGCCCAGCTCGCTCTGAACTTCGATGTGTCCATGGTGCGACTCCGCAATCCAGGCACAGATGGCCAGGCCGAGGCCGGTACCCTTTTTGGTGTGGGCGCGCGCGTCGTCCGTGCGAAAAAACCGATCAAAAATTTGTTTATGCGCGTCCTGAGGAATGCCAATTCCGTGGTCGCGCACTGAGAGGCGAATGGTGGGGTTTTCCACGCGAAGCTCGATTTCCACTCGGCCCTGCGCATAGGAATATTTCACGGCATTGTCGACGATATTCAGAATGAGCTCGCGTAGGCGGAGTTCGTCCCCCCGGACCGTAGCCGGCTGGATGGTGTCTGTTACGACGTCCACCCCGCGCTCCTGGTCGAGTAGACCGGCTTGGCGTTGAATATCCTCCACCAAGACATTCAGTCGGACCGGTTCACATTCCGTTTTGATCTGACCCAAATCGGCTCGCGACAGGAACAGCAATTCCTCGACAATGCGTGACATCCGATCGATTTCTTCGAGGTTGCTTTCCAGTACGGCGATGTAATCTTCCACTGGGCGGGAACGGCGAAGCACGAGTTCACTCTCGCCTTTCATCACCGTCAGCGGCGTGCGCAGTTCATGCGAGGCGTCGCTGCTGAATTGCCGGATTTGTGCAAAGGAGGTCTCAAGCCGCGCAATCATATTATTGAAGGTGTCGGTGAGGCGTCCGATTTCGTCTGAGGAGCGCTCAGACGTGAGGCGCTGCGTGAGATCGCCCGCGGCAATGCGTTGCGCTGCCACGGTGATGAAATCGACGGGCCGCAAAGCGCGTCCCGCCAGAAACCACCCTCCCGCCAAAGACACCACCAGCGCGATCGGGGCCATCACCATCAGGACCAGTAGAAAACGGCGCAGGGTTTCCTCTACGCCCTCCAGGGCGGTACCGACTTGCACGATATACAACAAGGAGCCGCGGTAGATGATGGGCACGGACACCAGGCGTAGCGGCGGTTCGTTGGGATACCGCGCCGACTCGAATACGGTGCTGCCTGTAAAGGCGGCCTCCAAGGCGTGGCGGCTCAATGGTACGTCGTGTTGCCGGATATTGGGGGAGCGGATGGTGATAGTGCCGGAGGGGCTGAAGATCTGAAAGAACTTGTCGATACGGGTCAGTTCGGGGAACTGGCTAAGGAGTGCCTCTTCGTCGATTAATGGGAGGAATCCACGTGTCTCCAAGGAACGCACGGCGGCCGAGGCAGTTTCTCCCAAGGACTCATCGACTTGATCGCGGAGACCTCGAGCCGTGATGGTATAGAGCACCACAGAGAACGTCAACAGAATGAGCGCCAGGGCAGTTCCGTACCACAGTGTGAGCCGAACTCGGAGCGGCATCAGTCGACCTTGAGCATGTACCCACTCCCCCGAATGGTATGGATCAACTTTCTGGCGCGCCCGCGATCAATCTTATTCCGCAGATAATTCACGTAGACGTCGATGACGTTGGTAAAGGTATCGAAATCTTGATTCCAGACGTGGTCGGAAATCATCGGGCGAGTCAGGACTCGGCCTGCGTGGCGCATGAAGTATTCCAGCAACGCATATTCCTTCACCGTGAGGTCGATGCGCTGTCCTCCGCGGGTGACTTCACGTGTGGCGGGATTGAGCATGAGGTCGTCGATTTGAAAGATCCCGGGAGATTCGGCGGGTCCTCGTCGCAACAGAGCCCGGACACGTGCCAGTAATTCGTCGATGGCGAAAGGTTTGGTGAGGTAATCGTCCGCACCGGCATCAAGCCCTTTTACGCGTTGATCCACTTTCGACTGCGCTGTTAGGATCAGCACAGGAGTCTGAACTTTGTCTTTGCGAAGGCGGGTGAGCACTTCCAGCCCCGGCAGACTGGGCAACATGAGATCGATCAGGATGAGGTCGTAACTGCCGCTCAGCGCCATGTCGAGCCCCTGTGCACCGTCCTCACAAAGGTCGACGGCATAGCTTTCCTCTTCCAGGGCTCGCTTGATGAAGGAGCCCACCTTGGTTTCATCTTCAATGACAAGCACGCGCATGGCGAC
>JACCYV010000034.1 GCA_013696305.1 Nitrospira sp. | reverse complement strand
CCGGTATAGGGCTTGGTGGGATGAGTGAGAACAGCACCCAAGCCTGTCTTCTCAAACTCGGTGGAGCCGACATTCCGCTTGTTGATGGGCCAGAGGCTGATCAATCGATACTGTATGCCGATCCCTTTCTTCGCCATGACTCGACCAGACTCCATCAGGAATTGAGCCGGGAGAGGCAGGGTGTTCTTCTGCTCCCAGTTTTCCGACGCGACGACGACGCCTTTCGTTTGCAAACGTTCCACGACATGCCGGGTATACACATCGCGGTCGGCTTCGATGACGGCGTGGATGTAGTCCGCCACCATCCCGATGGGCAGACTCACAGAGGTCCCTTCCGCCGTCTCGCTGCTCGGCAAGACTATGCCGGCGACTCCTAGACCGAATACTAGTATGAGAACTCCCCCGAGCAACTTCTTGGAGGATGTCATAGAAACCTCCTTGTTGTCCTCGTGGACACGTCGGCCTGTTCGCCGCGTCTCCATAAGTGGGTGAACCGCGCTACGGGTATGATGCCGGATAATTGCCGCCGTAAGTGGACGACATGTTCTAGCGACGAACCGGAATCGGGAATACTAGGGAACAGGGTGAAGAAAGACTCGGTACGCGGCGAGTGAACGAGATGGCAGTTACAATGACCGAAGCGGTTGAAGTCGGGCACGTCGTAGGAGGGTACCGAAAGCATGGGTTCGTCTCCCCTGCCGTACGAACCAGCCTGCCCGCAAGATCATACGATAACTTATTCTACGCTTGAGCGTGCGAGTTGTCCGATGGCGTCTTCTGTATCAAGCACCGTACTACGCTCGCGGTGAGGCCACGAGCCGCAGTCTACTCGTGCGTCAGCGGGATCTCGATCACGAGGGCACCCATGACGTCGGCTATCTTAAAATCTTTTTTGGGGCTCCGCGGGTGGGCATTGTGGCAACCAATGCAGGCCTGGGTCACGGCACGGTCGGCATAGACGGCTTGAAAGTAGGTCTGCTCTCCGATTTTGATAGTGCCGGTGGCAGACCGTTCGGGATGCTGCCGCACGGCCTCCAGATTGCTTCGTTCCGGGTCACTCGCCGGTGCATTCTGAGGGTTGATCGGCCACAGGCTCATCAGGCGGTAGCGAACCTTCGTTCCGGTCAAGGTCGCCAATTCATTGGATTCCCGCAGAACCTGAGCAGGTAGCGGCAAGGTGGTCTTGTCGCTGCGCCAGGTTTCAGACGCGAGGGTGCCTCCTTGTTTCTGCATCCGTTCGACCACATGGATGGTGTAAAAAGTTCGGTCCGCTTCGATCACGGCGTGCAGATAGTCTGCGACTACCTCGGGTGGGATTCCCGGCAAGTCCGCGGCCTGCCCCATCGTCGTGAGCCCCCCGCTCAGTGTCAGGCACGTTGCGATGAACGCGAACTTCCTTTTCATGGCTGAGCCTCCTTGTCGTGGATGAACCCGACTTCGCACCTTTCAGCATAGGCGGATTTTCGTTGAGAGGCAATCAACCGCGGTGCTCCGATTGCTTTCGCACGCAACGCTGACGTAGCGTAACCGAATTGTGCAAACTGAGTTCGTCATTTCAGCCGGTGAACAGCCGAAGCGCCTGGATGTGTTTCTCGTCCACCGCCAGCCCAAACTGTCGCGCGCGGCCTTGCAACGCATGATTTCGGCCGGTTGGGTGCGAATTAATAATCAGTCGGCGAAGCCAAGCCAGAAAATCAAAACAGGCGATGTCGTCACGTTCGATACCCCGCTGGTGGCGCCGCTACGACTCGCCGGACAGACGGCGTCACTCGAAATCCTGTACGAAGATCACTGGTGTCTGGTTCTGAATAAGCCCGCTGGAGTTGTCGTCCATCCCGCGCCCGGTCATTGGTCCAACACGCTGCTCAATGCACTGCTCGATCACTGTGCTCGCTCGAGTGAAACCGCCACACCAGGCCTGGTGCATCGCCTGGACAAAGCCACCTCGGGCGTGATGGTCATCCCCAAGACCGCGGAGGCGCATCGCCGGCTTGCGGTGCAGTTTGAATGCCACTCGATCACCCGTTATTATGAAGCCCTGGTCTGGGGTATCCCGGAACAACCGGAGGGTGGGATTGATTTCGCGATCGGTCCGGATCACCAGAATCCCAAACGAACCTCCACGCGAACATTTCAACCGAAGGTGTCTCTCACGGAGTATCAGGTCGAAGAAGCCTTCGGAACCGTCGCGGCCCGCATTGTACTGCGCCCTCGCACTGGACGCACACACCAGATACGGACCCATCTCCTGGCAATCGGTCATCCCATCCTGGGCGATAAAACGTATGGAGGAGACAGGGTCGGCGCGATCGGAGGCTATGAATTTCAACGAGGCATGCTGCACGCGCGCAAGCTGGGATTCACACATCCCGTCACCAATGCGCACTGTGAGTTTACGATTGCCGCTCCACCGGATTTTAACGGAGCGCATCACGCGCTCCGACAAGCGACGTTCCACGAGGGAGGATCGGCCCGTTACAGCGAGAGCCCTGAAATATGCTGATCGAGGTGATGACGTTGAACCAGAAAGTATGGAAACCGTCCGAAGGTCAAATGGCATCCGACAAGATACCGTTTCTGGGTGGTCCCGATCGGAAGCTGAGTCATCCACCGTACTTCGAACAGAGTCACCGCACGCTGCTGCGGGGCAGGGTTCCGCATGGCCACGAGCTGTCTGTCCTCAGGCTTCCGGTCAAG
>JACCYV010000379.1 GCA_013696305.1 Nitrospira sp. | reverse complement strand
CTCCGGCTATAGCGTCAACAAGAGTGACCCGCTCTCCTTCTTCAATGAAATTCCCCCCAAGTCGGCATCGATCGTCTGGGATCTTGACTACGACTGGACGGATGCCGACTGGATGCACAAACGCCGGCGCCATAATGCCTTGGACGCACCGATTTCGATTTACGAGATGCACGTCGGATCGTGGAAACGCATGGTCAAAGAGCAGAACCGATCACTCAGCTACCGAGAACTCGCTGTGCCGCTGGCTGAATATCTACAGAAAATGAGTTTTACGCATGTGGAATTTCTCCCCCTGACGGACCATCCGTTTTTTGGATCCTGGGGCTATCAGACGACTGGCTACTTCGCGCCTTCCGGAAATTACGGCACACCTCAAGACCTCATGTACCTCATCGATACCTTGCACAATCATGGAATTGGGGTGCTGCTGGATTGGGTGCCGTCCCACTTTCCGACCGACGAACATGGGCTGGGATTCTTCGATGGAACGCACCTTTATGAGCATGCCAATCCACAACAGGGATTCCAGCCAGACTGGAATACGTTTGTCTTCAATTTCGGACGCAATGAAGTGCGGAGCTTTCTCATTAGCAGCGCCCTATTCTGGCTCGACAAGTATCATTTCGATGGTCTACGGGTCGATGCCGTAGCCTCCATGTTGTATCTGGATTACTCGCGGAAAGAAGGAGAATGGATTCCAAATCGCTACGGAGGACGCGACAACCTCGAGGCCATTTCGTTTTTGCAACGATTCAATGAAGAGGTCTATCGGCACTATCCGGATGTCCAAACCTTCGCCGAAGAATCCACCGCCTGGCCATTAGTGTCTCGCCCCACTTATTTGGGGGGCTTGGGATTCGGGTTGAAATGGGATATGGGCTGGATGCACGACACGCTTGCCTACATCCAGCAGGACCCCATCAACCGGAAATATCATCAACACAATCTGACCTTCCGAATGCTCTATGCATTCCACGAGAATTTCGTGCTTCCTCTTTCCCATGATGAGGTCGTCTATGGAAAAGGATCGCTATTGGGGAAAATGCCGGGCGGCGAGTGGGAAAAATTCGCTAACCTGCGAGTGCTGCTCGGACACATGTATACGCAGGCGGCGAAAAAGTTGATATTCATGGGTGGAGAGTTCGGACAGCCGGCAGAATGGGCTCACGACGGCCAGCTACAGTGGGATAAGCTGGAGCTGCCTCTACACCTCGGAATGCAGCAATGGGTGGCCGATCTTAACCGTACCTATCGCCAAGAACCGGCGCTCCACCAGGGAGACGTTGATCCCTCCGGCATCGAATGGATCGATTGTAACGATGTCGAGTCGAGCGTGATCAGTCTGATTCGAAAAGGGCCCTCGACCAGCGACATCATTGCGGTGATTTGTAACTTTACGCCGGTTCCACGGTCGAATTATCGTGTGGGTGCATCTCGAGGCGGTTACTGGAAGGAAATTCTGAACAGCGATGCGACTATCTACGGAGGGCGCGGGTGGGGCAATGCCGGAGGTGTCGAAACGTCTCCCGTGCCTCTTCAGGGACGCATGCATTCATTGACCTTGACCCTGCCCGCTCTCTCCGTCGTTCTTCTGAAACACATGGGCGATCGGGTGTGACATGCCCCTGTCGTCGGCGTTATGGCTGCCCTTACGTAATCGATTCCACCACACCCTTGTTGTTCACTTGGCATAAGCATTACTGCCTAGGAGATCAAGATTCAGCGGCATAGAGCCAATCATTCGCAACAGCCATCATAAAAATCGCCGGCCATGGTAGGTACCAAGATGGATTGAGCTACGAATCTATGGGATCCAGGGAAGGCCCATCTTCTTAGGTTAAATCCAGAAGCACTACACAGCCGGGTCGGCAAACTTGGCATTTGACTCCCTTCAGGAGGCCTTCCAAACTAAGTTCTCTCTCTTAATGCTGCGGGATTGCTAGATGAGTCATTCATGCTGCAACCAATCTCTCATCACCCGCAGGCAGCAACGCCGGTTTACGGAAGGCGGGGACCCATCGATCGATGGATCGATCAAGCCGACGTACATCCGACTCATTGACCAAGCTATCGAAAGCGTGATAAATTGACAGACCGTACGAGCTACGAGCAAAAACCTACGCTTCGCGTTTCTGTCATATTGCTGCGCGATCGTCCCCTAATTACGTTCCTCCTACGGCCCATTTCTTCCTCACTACACAAGGGAATGGGCAACGCATGGGGCAGGCTTCTGT
>JACCYV010000363.1 GCA_013696305.1 Nitrospira sp. | reverse complement strand
AGCAGCGCGACCCCTCCGACCACGAGCAGGGCCAGCACCACAAAAATAATATCCACTTTGCGGAAGGTCATCGGGCGACTCCTGGTCGTTCTTCTGTGTGCTGCACACCCGCCTCGTAGGCGTCGTTGAGCACCTGCGCGACATGTTTCACCGCCACGCGCCCGCGCATGCCGTTGTTGAGCTGAATCATGCAGGCGGGACAACTGGTCGCCACGGTCTCCGCTCCGCTTTGCTCGATGTTCCGGCGCTTGCGCTCGAAGATTTTTTGCGAGGTATCGTAATCCTTGACCAGATACGTGCCCGCCCCGCCCGCGCATCGATCGGCATCCGTCATCTCCACATACTCCGTTCCCGGCACCTGCGAGAGAATCCGTCGCGGCTCTTTGGTGACGCCGGCGGCGCGCAGGTGGCAGGAAGAATGGTAGGTAATACGGCGCGATGCGCCGTCCGGCTGTCCCATGGCCGGCTGTTTCTCTGATCGCGCCACGAATTCGGTAATGTGCTGAACCTTCTTCGCCAAATTATCCGCTGCTTCTCGCTCCGGTTCGGTCTCGAAGAACTTTTTGTATTCCTTGAGCATGAGCGTGCAGGAGGCACAGCCGGTGACCACCGTGTCATACCCGGCTAAGGATTGAACATTGAAGCGCGCATTCTCTTTCACCAAATCCACATGGCCATAGGTTTCGATCGGCGTCCCGGAACAACGTTGCGGCGGTAAGTCGGGTTCGACTCCATGTGTGCGGAGGACGGCGATGACCGCGTCCCCCACGCCATCCTCAAAATAGTTCGCCGCGCAACCGTGAAAATAGGCGACGCGAGGGGCTTGAGCATTCTTAAACAATTGCGTGAGCTCCGGATAACGGTCCCGCAAATGATTCCCGGCGAGCTTGGGCAGCAGCATCTCGGCGGGAAACTTGGCCGTCTGGGCAATCCGTTTTAAAAGCGGTGCAGTCAGACGCTCGAGAATCGCTCGCGGGAAAGGACGATCCCAGAGAAACTGAGTGTTCGCCAAGAGTTTAAGTATCGCTTCAAATACGGGCAGCTTCCCTTGGAGGGCAAAGATCCATCGGGAGCCTTGATTCGGATGCTCGGCGCGCCGCTGCAGAATCAATTCCGACACATCGACACCAGCCGGACAGATCGTCCGGCAGGATTTGCAGTTCAGGCACGCCTCCACGACCCGCTTGGAATTCAGGTAGCTGTAGTCTTTCGACGTGACGATCTCGAACCAGCCGCGCGAACTCATGTCTTCCGACTGGAATACGTCGTACACCGGGCAGACCGAGTTGCACTTCGCGCAGGTCGCGCAGGGCTTGGAGAGCCGTTGATAATCGATGTGTTCGGTGAAGGAGGTCTCGCTGATTTTAATCCCGGGGTTCATCACATTCGTCGGGTCGAGTGTCTGTTTCACCTGGGCAAAGAGTCGATACAGATCCTCTCCAAACATCTTACGGACATATTCGGCCCGCACCCGCCCGTCGCCATGCTCCCCGCAAATGGATCCGCCGAAACGCGAAAGGACCGTCTGATGAATGTCATGGTAGGCCTCCACCATTTTGTCGAAATCCTGCGGATCGTTCACATTGAGCAGCGGCACGATATGAGCGTTCCCGTTCCCGATGTGACCAAAGATCGCCACCGGAACATGCTGTCCTGCGAAGAAGGTTTCCAAATACCGAATCAGCTCGCTGATCCGTCCGGCTGGCACCACGACATCGTCCACGAAGTTGATCGGTTTCTTGCGCGGGTCGAACCGGTAGAGCGTCGGATAGAGGGCTTTCCGTGCTTTCCAGAGCTGGTCGCGGTGGTCTTTGTCGTAGGCAACCGTGAGGTCGGTACAGAGCGAATAGCGGCGGCAAATCGTGGCCATGCGGTCAGCCCGTTCGCGCAGGTCGGCTTCGCCCTCATGACTGTCGAGCTCAGCCAACAACGTGGCGGCGGCATCGGCTGGAATTCCGTGCGCGGCACGCCCGATCAAGTTCAGGGTGTTCGCATCCATCACTTCCAGCGCGCTCGGTCGAAGGCTTAGCAAGTGAGGAACCGCGTCGCCCACGTCTTCCAAGCGACGAAAGTGAATCAACGCAGTCAGCGTACCCTGCGGCTTCGGCACCAATCGCAGGGTCGCTTCGCCTATGATCCCCAACGTGCCTTCGCTGCCGACGAACAGTTTAGGCAGATCGAAGACACCCTGAGTCAGACCATCGGCCAAACCGAACAGGTTGTAGCCGCAGCTATTCTTGCTTACCATCGGCCGCTTGCTGTCGATCAAGCCGCGCTGCCGCTGCAGCAGCTCGAGAATCGGTTGCAGCGAGGGATGGTCCAGGAGAGTTCTGGCCAGAGCCTGGTTGTTAAGGTCCAGCGGCGCAGCGGAGAGCCATGCGCCGGACGGCAGACAGATCCGCAACGCCTGCACATTATCTTTCACGGCGCCATAGACGAGCGTGTGCGGACCGGCAGAATTATTAGCGATCATTCCACCTAGCTTGCACATGTCTCCGCTTGAAGGGTCGGGACCGAAGAGAAGATTTCGCCGGCTCAGTTGCCTATTCAATTCTGCGAGGACGATGCCCGGCTGCACGCGCGCCCAGCGTTCAGGCTCATTCACTTCGAGGATGCGGTTCATCCTGGATACATCCAGGATGATGCCGGAACCGATTGCCGAACCGGTAAGGTTGGTGCCGGCCGCTCGCGCGGTTAGAGGAATGCCACGCGACCGGGAAAATCTGACCACCGCAGCGATATCGTCCTCGGACTCGACGAGAACGACGGCTTGCGGAGCCATGCGATAGATGCTGGCATCGACGGCATAGGCCGTCAGCGTGGGAAAATCGTTTTGAACCTTGGCCCGCCCGAGAATCTGGCGAAGGTCGCTGACGACGGCGGATGATGTGTCGGGAAGAATGAGGGTCATGCTTGTAAATTGCGTACGACTATTCTAGCAGGATGTTGAAAAAGTCCGCCAGCTTTGTTCTCGCAAGACACTGCCGGCTCACTATCTCGGGGGCGTTCACAAACGTCGCTCATCATTCTTCGCGCTGTGGACCTCGCTGCAGCCACGCCGGGCAGCTTTTTGGACATGCTGTGAGCGCTTCTGATCCTGCGGTGGCACAGGACTTCACGTATTTCGAAGCCGTGACTTTTTTCAACAGCCTGTGAATCGGTCCGTAGAAAGCAGGACACGTGGAGTTGTTGCCTGACCTGCGATTGGGTAAGATGCACGGCTGCCAGGCGAGGCTCAATGTCGCGTCCAACCCTCTATATCTCCCGCCTTCTCCCCAATCCGGTCATGACCGCTGCGCAGCAACAATTTCAACTCGTGAACGAGCCTCGCGATATTTCTCCTTCATGGGACGCCGTGAAAGCCGGGCTCCATGAAGCAGAAGCCGCCATCTGCACCCTGACCGACCGGGTGGATGCCTCCATCCTGGCCGATGTGCCGCGGCTCAAAGTTTTGGCGAATTACGCCGTGGGGTACGACAATATCGACCTCGCCGCGGCGACGAAACAGGGCATCATCGTGACCAATACGCCCGACGTCCTGACCGAATCTACGGCCGATCTCACCTGGGCCTTGATGCTGGCAGTCGCGCGGCGTGTCGCGGAAGGTGACGCCTATGTACGGTCTGGGGCTTGGCCCGGCTGGGCTCCGACGCAAATGTTGGGGGCGGATGTCTCGGGGAAAGTGCTGGGAATTGTCGGCATGGGACGAATCGGCCAAGCGGTGGCGCGTCGCGCCGCCGGTTTCAACATGCGGATTTGTCACAGCTCACGAAGCACGCGTGCACCCGGTCACTTCCCCGTTCTGTGGGAACAACGCGCACTTTCTGATCTGCTGCGAGACTCGGATTTTGTGAGCATCCACGTGCCGCTCGCCGACAATACCCGACACCTGATCGGTCACGACCAGCTGGCGCTCATGAAACCGACGGCATTCCTGATCAATACGTCTCGCGGGCCGGTCCTGGATGAAGCCGCCTTGGTCGGCGCGTTATTGCAACGACGGCTCGCCGGGGCAGGACTGGACGTCTTCGAGCAGGAACCGGAGTGTCATCCCGTCTTGCGGGACCTCCGACAAGTCGTGTTGCTCCCCCATCTCGGTTCCGCCACACTCGCGACTCGTGTGCGCATGGGAATGATCTGTCTGGAGAATATCGTCGCCGTGTTCGCCGGGATACCGGCGCCGAATCAGGTAACCTGACGCAACAGAAGGATGAACTGACGCTTCTCACGAGAGACGAGAAGGATTCACGAACACCGAACTGGGAGGTTGTGAGGAAGCCCTTTGGAAACTCACAAATAAAAAGATGAACAGTTAAAACACGTGTTCTGCATGGATGCAGAATGGTCAAAAAGTCTGTCCAGCGCGGCCGCAGGGAGGTCCACGGCGCGAAGAACAATGAACGCCACGTTTGTGGACGCTGGCGAGACGGTGAGCCGGCCGTGTCCTAGGCCGAGGCGTCACGTTCGTACCCGCCCGCCCCACGCCTGCCAAGACAGGCTCTTTCCCCATGGCGGGTACGTTGAGAGTCTGAGCGATGCGAGAACAAAGCTGGCAGGCTTTTTCAACATCCTGCTAGTGGCCGGCAAGCGGCACTGAAAGCGGAAGCTTGGAGGCGGAGAGTTGGGGATGGGCCACCCCATTGGCGTGATGATTACGAAGTGTTTCAAGACGGCGGGGAACATCATGGAAGGAAGGAATGGATTGATACATGGCGATCGCACGGTCGCGAGACCCCATGGTTTCATACAGCAACCCCAGTTCGTAGCGCACGAGTTGGGCATTTCCGCCACGACAGCGTGAATCCGCGACGAGCTTTTCAAGTAATTGAATCGCTTGATCGGATTGCTCCTGCTCCTTCAAACACAACCCCATCATCAGACATGAATCCACGAAGAACCCCGAGTCTTTCATCGAAAAGGCGAACTCTTCTTTCGCTTCCTCCAGCAGCCCCATATCCTTGTAGGCCATGCCCAGAGCATACCTGGTTTCCGGATCCACGCTGTCGGTGGGCGGCGCAGCTGCGGGGGGGGCGGACATAGAGACCGGTTCGACCACGGGTGCAGGTTGCGGAATCGGAACGTCCGGCGCCGAAGATGACTCCCGAAGCTTAAAAGGCGAATCTGCGGCCGGTTGAATGACGACCGGGATCGGAACGAGCGGGGCTGCGACAGCCTCCGTCTGCGCCTTCATTGGCGCCGCCTCCTCTGGCTGAACCGGCGATGAGGACGCCTGTGCATTGTGATCGAAAGCCGGGGACAGCTTGCGAGCGATCGCACTCCCGGGAGCCAGGGCTTGGACTTTCTCAAAGAGTTCGGCCGGGAGCATAGGCATTCCCGGCTCCGGATGTTCTAACAAGATCTCCACGGCCTTGCCGAAATGCTGAGCCGCCGTGGCGGGATCTCCCTTTTCTTCATACAGCTCACCAAGCAGTTCCAACATCGGCACCGACATCGGCTCCACCTTGAGATATTCGCTGATGAGAGACTCGGCCATGCCATAGTCCTGAGCGCGAAGCGCCCCTCCGGCCAAAAATCGATATTCTCCGAGCGCCACTTGCAGATTACCCTGGAGCAGATGCAGCCGCGCGAGGAGCTGGCAGATCCCAGGGTTTCCCGGCTCCCGGCTCAAGAGTTGCGTGAGCATGGCTTCGGCGCCCGCATACTGCCCTTCCTCGATCCGGCGAGTGGCTTCAGCCATGAGATCGCAGCCCTCACCCGATTTGGCCATTGCCGCAGGCGGTTTGGCTCCATGGGCTAAATTCACGGGTGCGCCGCCGCCCGCTTCGATCATCGTGATAATTTCTTTCGCTTCGGCGTTCAACGGGTCAAGGCGAAGCGCCGCCTGATACGCCTCTTTCGCTTCGTTGTACCGTTGTGAGGCCGAACGCTCCCGACCAAGTTGCAAGTACACTCGAATCGCTTCGTCCACCAAGTTTTCCTGGACACAGAGCTCCGCCACGCGTTGCTGCGCATCCAGGTTCGAGGGATCGTGTGAGACGATTTTACGATAGATTTCCAGGCCCTCTTTGCTCCGACCTTCCTTGAGATAGTGCTTGCCCAAGGTTAAATAATCCTGAACGGCGCTACTCAGCAGGCCCCGCTCGGCATTCAAATCCCCGAGATGCCGATAGATTTCGACTCGCGCAGGGTCGACCTTGAGAATCTTTTTATAGGCGGCGATGGCCTTGAGGACGGACCCTTCGGCGCGAAATGCGGTGGCGGCCTGGAGAAAGGCGGTGACGGCATCCCCGTTCGCATTGCGCCTGAGCTGGAGATCACCGATGGAATTAAAAATGGTGCCGTCGGCCGGGGTATCAGTGGTCAGCTTCCGCCACTCAGCAATGGCCGCGTCGTACTGGCCTTTGGAGGCGAACAATTGGGCGTTTTGAAGAACTGTTCGGCGATCGACAGCCAAGGAGACTCCTCACCCCGACGTTGAGAGTCAACGCTAACAGTCTGCGTATTGTTTGTCAAACAAATGGGGAAAAGACCGAACCGCAAACGCGGCATCCAGAGCGGGTTCAGCGAGGAGAAGGCCGCGGCCCTTCCATGCGAGCGAAGGGCCGCGGATGTGATTGTCTCGACGGTTATGAAGCCGGTGCCAAATCCTTCAACACGTTCGCCGCCTGAGGGCCTTTGGCGCCCTGCACGATGTCGAACTCGACGTTCTCACCCTCTTTCAACGTTTTAAATCCGTCCCCGTGGAGAGCGGAATAGTGGACGAACACATCGTCCCCGCCATCAAGCCGGATAAAGCCGAAGCCCTTACGATCATTGAACCATTTCACTGTCCCTTTAGTCTTCACACGGTCCTCCTTTCCTTAACGCACAACTATATTGAGCGCGTCAGCCCGTCCGCTGAATCGCATGAATGATGACGATAAAAGGAAAAATAACAGCGCGAACGCGGCTGCTTTGCGGGGAGTTCAGACAATATTCAACCCGACCCATCTTGACCTGCTGAAAAGTGCCGAGCGATGTACCATGAGGCCCAAATCTTGTCAAGCGGTTAGTTTCACAATCTCCCGTCTCCTCTGTTTACAAGCCACTCTGGACTCTTCTATAGTGCAGCAACTGAAGACTTAGATGTAGGATCTCCACCGCCCTCGTGCTGCACACCATCCTTGATCGCTATATCTTCCGTGAGCTCCTGTCCCCCTTTTGCATCAGCCTTGCTGCGCTTTGTTTCGTGATGCTCACCAAAGAGCTCTTACGGCTGGTGGAACTCCTGGTGACGAAGGGGGTCGGTCTTCTCTCGGTCTTGAAAGTATTCGCGCACCTGCTCCCCTCGTTTCTCGTCCTCACGTTGCCCATCGCGGGTATCATTGCCTCAATAACAGCCTTCGGCCGGTTGTCCCTCGACAAAGAACTCGTCGCGATGCGCGCCGCCGGATTCAGCCTATTGCGGCTCTCACATTCGGTCTTCCTCTTTGCCACGCTGGTCTGCGGCCTGACCATTGTCATGGCGCAGTGGGGACAGCCCTGGAGCAATGTAAATCTCAAAAAAGTGGCGCTCAACCTGTTGCGCGACGAACTCGTCCTGGAGCTCGACCGGGGGGTGTTCAACGAGGCCATTCCCAAAATGGTGATCTATGTGCCGGATGCGCAGCAGGGACAGGATACCAAGGGCATTTTCGTGGCCGACGAGCGAAATCCGGCTGATCCGCGCATTATCGTCGCGCAGCAATACCAGGTCATGACCGACCCCGCCAGCAGCCAGGTCGCGCTGCGACTCACGAACGGCGTCATCCATAGCCGACCTCAAAACGCCGAGGAGTATCAGAAGATTTCTTTTACCGTCTATGACCTCAAGCTCAACGTCAGCACGAGTCTCTACGGCGCCGAGGAACGGACGCCGATGGAGGTCATTCGAGCCAAACTGGAGAGTTCCGGTTGGACCGATACCAGCGCGTTGCGGCGATTGATGGAATATTATAAGGACATGGCCTTTCCTGCAGCCTCCCTGGTGTTCTGCATTCTGGGCGTTCCGGTCGGCATCGTCTCGAAACGATCGGGCAGCATCGGTGGATTTGCGGTCGGGGTGATTGTGGTGATCGTCTACTATGTCCTCAATGTCGCCTGCGAGTTTCTGGTCACGACCTTATGGATTTCTCCGTTCGCCGGCGCGTGGTTGCCCAACGTAATTTTCGCGCTCGTCACCATTCTCTGGTTTTATCGCGTGAGCCGGCAGTAGCCCGATGACCATTCTCTTTCGATACATGCTGCGTGAATACGTAAAGATCTTCGGGATGTGCTTTGCGGGGCTCATGACGATCTATCTCGTCATTGACTTCTTTGAGAAGGTCCGTCGATTCCTGCGTTACGACGCCCGTGTGCTCGACGTGCTGACCTACTTCGTGCTCAAAATGCCGGCCATTTCCTATCAGATCACGCCCCTTGCGGTCTTAATGGCGACCTTGCTTACCATCGGCCTGTTGTCGCGCAGCCATGAAATCACCGCCATGCGCAGCTGCGGCATCAGTCTCTATTGGATTACTTCTCCGTTTTTGTTTTTGGGCACGGTGCTGGCCATGATCTTATTTCTGTTCAGCTCAACGGTCATTCCTCTCGCACTCGCGCGCGCGGAACAGATCAAGACGACACAAATCGAAAAACGGACGATCCCTGTCTCACTAAAGGCCGCACAGCCCTGGGTGAGCCTCGGCGGCCAGACGCTGATGAATATCGACAGCATTGACCCGGGGGGCGCCGTGTTGCGGAAGGTGCGACTCTATCGCCTAAGCCCCACCTTTCAATTGCAACAGATCGCGGAGGCGCAACGGGCGGTCTATTCCGCGCAAGGCTGGGTGTTAGAAGACGGCATCCGACGATCCTTTCGGCAGGATGGCATCGTGTCGGTCAGCACCTTTCAGACGGAACCCTTGCCGCTTGCACACATTCCCGACGACTTTACCACCTGGCTGGAGTTGGACTCGGAAACGATGACGCTCAGAGATATCCGCGCCTATGTCGATCGTCTCCAGTTGAATGGCACCCTTTTGCCGCGTCTGCTGACGGATTATTACGGGCGTATCGCCTTTCCATGCGTGACGTTCATCATGGTGGTCGTCGGCATTGCGTTGAGCCTTCGCCGGACCGGAGTGCGGGGCAGCGGCATGGCGATGGGTATTGGCCAGGCGATGGCAGTGGGATTTTTTTACTGGTCGGCCCATTCGGTAGCGATCGCTCTGGGCCGCGGTGGCGCACTCTCACCGATGCTGGCAGGATGGATGGCCAACCTGGTGTTTGTGACTTTCGGCTGTTATCTCTTGCTGAAGGTGCGCTACTGACAGGATGCTGAAAAAGCCCGCCAGCAGCGTTCTCGCATCGTTCAGACCCTCAACATACCCCCATGGGAAAGAGCCTGTCCCGGCAGGCGCGGGGGCGGGCCGCTACGAACGTGACGCCTCGGCCCGAGACACGGCCGGCTCACCATCTCGCAGGCGTGTGCAGACTTGACGCTCTTTATTCATCGCGTCGCGCACCTCTACTGCGGCCTTGCTGGACAGCCATTTTGAGCATCCTGCGGGAGTGTTCATCCAATGTGAATAGGATCATGGAATGCTTGCGCGCCCAATAGCTTTTCCGCAGCCTGATAAGACGAGATGGACGCGTAGCGGGACAGGTCCCAGCTATCGGTCGAAGGCTTACATCATTGACTGCGGCGCCACCTTCCGGTAAGTACACAGGTCGCGCGATCAATAGAGGGAGGCAACGAACGGTTCTTATGCCGACACGAGTCGTCATCACGGGTCTTGGAGTGGTCTCATCCATCGGCATCGGTGTGCCTCAGTTTTGGAAGGCCGCGCTGGAGGGCCGGTCCGGCATCTCGGCTATTACCTCCTTCGACCCCTTCCCGCTTGAAGGCTACCGATCCCGCGTCGCCGGAAAAATTCTGGGATTCTCGCCCGATCAGTATCTGCCAGCCGGCCAAGGTGATCGTGTCGACCGGTACGCCCAATTCGCCCTCGTGGCCGTCAAGGAAGCCCTCGCCGATGCGGAATTCCGCATGGAGCGGGAAGAGCCGCATCGCGTCGGTGTGATTGTCGGCGCCGGAATGGGCGGCATGGTCATGGGCGAGCGTGAGATTACCCAACTGTATGAGCAAAAACGGCCGCACCGAGTGCACCCGAATTTTATCCCCGTGATTACACTGAATTCCGCCTCCGGCATTGTAGCGATGGCATACGGAGCGAAGGGCCCGAACTTCACCATTTCGACGGCCTGTTCTTCCAGCGCCCATGCGCTGGGACAGGCCATGAATTGCATTCGCGCCGGCACCGCAGATACGGTGATCGTCGTCGGTGCAGACGCCAGTATCACGCCGCTGGTCTTCGCCGGATTTTGCTCGCTTCGCGCCCTGTCGACGAAGTATAACGATGCGCCGGAACGAGCCTCGCGTCCCTTCGACCGGGGACGTGACGGGTTTGTCATGGGCGAGGGCGCAGGCGCTTTAATTCTTGAATCGCTGGCTCATGCGAAAAAACGCAAGGCCCGGATGTACGCCGAAGTAGCCGGCTATGCGGCAACCAGCGAGGCCTATCATATGGTGATCCCCAGGGAAGACGGTGTGGAAGTAGCGACCACAATGCGCCTGGCCTTGAAAGATGCGGGCGTCGCCCCTGCGCAAGTCGACTATATCAACGCCCATGCCACCTCGACGACAGTGGGCGATGCGGTCGAAGTCAAAGCCATTCGCCAGTTGTTTAAGTCGCGATCGGACACCATCGCGGTGAGCGCGACCAAATCGCTCGTGGGCCATACGCTGGGAGCGGCGGGATCTCTCGCGGGAATCGTGTCGGTCCTGACCCTCGACAGCGGACAGATCCACCCGACGCTCAATTTAGACAATCCGGATCCAGCCTGCACCCTCGCGGGGCTCTCCACACACCCGCAGACCCGAAAGGCTAAGGTGGCGTTGGTCAATGCCTTTGGATTCGGCAGTAACAATGCAGCGGTCGTTTTGAAAAAAGTATCGACCTGAACCGCGTCAGGCGACCGCATGTCGCACACGTGCGCGGCGGAGAGAGCGAAGGACATCAGCTATGGGCAAGCCGACAGAAGTGTCCGACAAGATCATTCAGGCGCTGGCAGACTACCTGAAACGAGACGCGACGTTAATCCATTCGACTGACCATCTGCGGGAAGATCTCGGGTTGGATTCGATGGCGGTGATCGAAATGTTGTATCGGATCGAAGAGGTGTTTAACCTGCAGATCCCCGACGAGGACTTGGTCGACCTGACCACGGTCGGACAGGTGATTGCCTATGTCCAAGGTCGGGTGGCTCCCTCCGCAACATCCGCAAAAAAAATCCCGGCTAAACGCTCGATTAAAGTGAAGAAGGCCTAGGAGAATGACGACCGCACTCAGGCGCAACCCGCTGACATTGCGGCAGCTCCACGAATTTGTCGGTGGAGAGTTGATCGGTTCGCCGGACGCCACGGTCAGCGGCATCGCGAGTCTGGAACAGGCTGGACCGGGCGATCTCGCCTTCCTGGTCTCAGAGCGCGGTCTGAAAACCTTACCGAGCGCGTCCATCGGAGCCCTAGTCGTGGGTCGACGTCTGCCGGATTTCAACTCCCCTCAACTTGTGGTGGACAATCCGGCCTATGCGTTTGCGCGCGTTGCTCAGCAGTTTTTTGTGCGGCCCGCTCGTATACGGGGTATCGCTCCGAAGGTCATCCGGGGCGAAGATGTGAGCATCGGATCTGATGTTTCAATTTGGCCCGGAGTGACGCTGGGAGACCGCGTCTTAATTGGAGCGAGAGTGACGCTCTACCCCGGAGTGTTTATCGGTGACGACAGCGTCATCGGTGATGATACCCTTCTCTACCCGAATGTCGTCATACGTGAAGGTTGCCGACTCGGAGCGCGCGTCATTGTGCACAGCGGCACGGTCATCGGCAGCGACGGCTTCGGGTACGTCCAGTATCAGGGACGGCATCAGAAAATTCCTCAAGTCGGGGGAGTGCTCATCGAAGACGACGTGGAATTAGGCGCTAATGTGACCGTTGATCGCGCGACCTTCGGGAACACGGTCATCAAGCGTGGAACCAAGATCGATAATCTTGTGCAAATCGCGCACAACGTGGTGGTGGGAGAGCACAATATCCTGGTGGCGCAGGTCGGCATTGCGGGGAGCACGACGTTGGGGCGACATGTGATGGTCGGTGGCCAGGCGGGCATTGCCGATCATTTGCAGATCGGCGATCAGGTGATGATTGCAGCGAAATCCGGCGTGACCCGAAGCCTGGAGTCCAATCAAGTCGTATCCGGCGCCCCGGTCATGCCGCATGCGACGTTTCTCAAAGCGCAAGCCGTGATTCCGCAATTACCCGAGTTGCGCCAACGTATTCGCGAATTAGAGGAACGGCTCGGCGCGCTGGAACAGGCCCCCAAGGCTCCCGTCAAGCCCCGTCGCAAGTAAATGCCCGATCGTCAATTTTTGAGAACCGTCCGCCAGAAAAATAACTTTGCCCAAAAAAATCCTGCCCAGGGCAAGAAATACGCAGCAACCGGATAGACAACTCCATAGACGACGCTGACCGTCGATCCAAACAGAAGCAAGGCTAGGCCTGCTATGTAGGCCACCGGAACCCACGGCGACCCGCTGGGCGAATCCTGGGCGGGCCCTCCGTCACGCTTGGGCCGACCGCCCTTTTTGATTGCCGGTTGCCGCATTCGCGCGGCGAAAATCTCCGGGCGATGGTTCAGGATCGACCGGTGGTAGGTCGTCTGCAACCAGCCGAGCATCCCTCCCAGCACCAGCAAGCCGGAACTCTGCAGAAAGGTCTGCCAGGTATAGGTGTCGGTGGCAATCAGCTGATAGCCTAATGCGCTCACACCCCCGACCATGGAAATCAAGCCGAGAATGCCGGCAGGAAATAGAATATAGGCTTTGATGTAGGCCGTCGCTTTTGCGTCCTGCCCCTCTTGTTGTTTAACGGTCACGAGTTTTGGCATGGCCGTGATGGTCGTACAATCCCATCCCTAACCGCAAGAAAAAATGCATCTCGCGCGAACAGTTGACCTGTGACTCACACCATCAAATCTCCCTAGACGGACATTCCTGAACAGATCCAAATGGTCACCTGTCCACAAGAACTGTGGACGGGCTGTGCGCAACCATGTGGATAGGCAATCGATGCAGAGACTACGCGAGGAAACACACAATGTGCTTAAGGATTAGGCGGAATGAATCGTGAATTGCCAGCCGTGTACGACCAGCTGTAAGCAGATAGGATTTGTCGAGAGTCAAGAGGGAGTAGAACCGGAGTTGATGCCACTCCCTCACGACCGTACTACGCCATGGGCAGGATATCGAAAATTGCCGCCCTTTCCACTCGACCGATATCGACCCACTGTTGCGCCAACGGAACCAACGCCACCAACCGTTCCTTCACCGCAGCCAACCGATCGCGAACGGCAGTGGGCTTCTGCTGCACAGTGACACGAAGAAATGTGCGTAAGCCATGCAAAAACAGAGTAATGTTCGCGGCTGAGACACGTTCCGCCGCGTCAGAGAGAATTTCGATATCGTCAAAGATAGGCTCCAACGCGTGGGAAGGAAGGGCGCGTTCTTCGCTTCCACGGCCGATGTGGCTGAGCGTAGCAAGCACCGCCGGAACATGCGTCTGCATATGGGTGAGAAATTGCTCGTCCAACTCGTCCAGGTCTTTGAGAATACGCCCGATCGTCCGGGCGTCCACGACTTCTACATCCTGTTCCATCTTGCCCTCAGACCGTTGAATAACCGTCTCCAGTACATCGCGCACTGGCTGCACCGACCGCCCGCGGGCCACATGCAATTTCCGCAAAGCCTCGAGAATGGAAGTGAATGGTAACGCCTCTGCCACTTCCTGCTGAGAGAGCTCTGTGGCCACCTGTCCTTCTTCGCTCGATGGTTGAAGCGATTCATCGCCTCGTATAAGCTCCGGTGCGGCTGGGATTGCGACGGCGCCTTCCTGCTGTAGAGTCTCGACCTGTCCGAGCGCCTGCACGGTCTTGGTAATCTGAAGGAGACCGTCTCGAAGCGACGCCACATGGTGGGCCGCCACGGCTCGTTCGTGTTTACCCGCCGCTTGGAGAATTGGAAGAAGCGTCGTCGCCATGTCCTCCACAGCCATCAGACCGACGGTTGCCGCGGATCGGGCAAGGTTGCTCACACTCTGCCACAAAATTGTGACCAACCTGGCACGGCGAGGCTGCTCCCTGGTCATATCGAGTCGCTCCAGAGCCGTCTGGATTTGGTTGAGCCATTCACGGGCTTCCAGCACGAACAGGCCGAGAATCTCCCGTCTTACGTGCGTCGCCTGTTCGGATGGATCGACGACCGACGCAGCCTGGTCGATGAAGGCGGTAACCGGGGACTTCTCTACTGCGGCTTGAATCACACCAGCAATGGCATCAAGACTCTCAAGTAATGCGGCAAAGTGCTCCGATGCATTGGCGGACGAACCGGCCGCTTCTACAGATGGCGAGGAAGAAGGGAATGTAATCCGCTCAAGCGCCGGCGGATCGATGGTGTCTGCCACCGACACATGGGGCAGTAGGCTCAGGTCAAGGTACCGCGGCACCGTGGTCACGGATTCCTCTAGCTCACTGGTCACACAAAGGACTGGACGCGAGGGGTACGCGGGCGTGATGCGAACCACCACTCCTTCCTCACCACTGTTCAGGCGTACCTTCGTTCCCAAAGGGTAGACCGACAATTGTTCCACCAAACCTTTCATGATTTCACGTGGAAACGCGGTGCGTTCGGTGTTCAGCAACTCGCGGATAGCTTCGTGCGGCAGAAGGCGCCGACGATAGGGACGTGGACTGACGAGGGCATCGAAAATATCGACGAGGCCGATGATCTGTGCCAGCTCGTTGATCTCTCTGCCCTTCAAGTGCTGCGGATACCCCTGTCCTCTCCCACGTTCATGAGCCTGCAGCACGACTTCAGCCAGCCAGGCATACTCTGCACCGAGACGCTCGATGACGCCATATCCCAGACGTGGATGCTGCTCGACGAGAGCCCGTTCATCCGGTGTCAGGCGTCCTGTTTTTGTAAGCAGGTTTTGCGGCACGGCAAAAATACCGATGTCGTGCACCAATCCGGCCAATGCTAGTCGTTGCAACTCCGCTCCATAATAGCCCAGGCCACTGCCGACCTTCGTCGCCAGAATGCCGACGTTGACGAGATTGGTGACCAGCGGAGCACCTACCGGGCTAGAAAGTGCCTCGACGACCAACTGATCATTTTCGTGAATCGAATCGACGATGATACCCGCTAAGTGGATCATTTCCGTGAGATCCACCCGCTCCTGCCGTTGAACGGCTGCAGCCATGTGCAGGAGCGCCTCTTCAGCTTGCCGGTAGTGATTCTGTTCAGTTTTCCCCATTGGGCTCCTCTTCCTTCAACCCAGCAGACACGTTCGTTCATGCTGCAGGCCACTTATACCACCCTTTTGTCGCCGTCAAGCGACCGAACCCTCAATGTTTATCAGCAGATAGATCGCACAGAGAATAGATCAAGTCGACCATTCCCCTGCGGCGCTGAGATGGTCACACCATCTCAGTATGGCGGCATACTCATTTGATGCTGGATCTACATTTTCCCGAGCCACATTCACAGGATACTTCCTGGCATTGCTTGGTCCCACATCGCCTTTCGTGCCTGGATTCGTGAAGAGGCCGTCGCCGGACGGCTTCAAGGGCGGCGGCAGGGGTAGTCCGTGGGGTGCGGCACATTGCCAAAGGGTCGGCAGA
>JACCYV010000219.1 GCA_013696305.1 Nitrospira sp. | reverse complement strand
TCTACAAACTTCAGGCCCAGAGCGGCTATGCCCGGCTGCATCTCGACCTATTTGACAATCTCACCGGCGAATACAAAGGGTCGTCCGCGACGATCATCGGCCGTACGCGCTACGACCAATACACCGTCTTCTTTTACATCACCTGGATCAAGACAGACCTCACGGCGCCGCCGTAAGCGTGGAAAGCGCTCTTTGCAGAACGATCAACACAGGGCCAGATCCCTCTGTCCCAAGTTTCAAGAATACGGCCGGTGGAGTCGAAAGTAAGAGCGGCGCAGGTGATGAACGCCCGCGGATCCTCTGAGGCGACAGCGTACGCGATAGCGCCAGCCTCATCGTCATCCGTTTCACTCGAGCGCCGAGAGGCTACCGCGCATCATCAAACGAATACACTCTCGCGCACATGCGAATCAGAGGTTGGCAGACACCTATAGGAGTGGAGGTGGTTGATGAAACGCAAAGACGTGATTGTCCCGGTAGCCATCACCTCTGGTCTGTCGGCAGGCTTGTCGATTGTCGTCGCTGTGACGGCTCGAGTGTATTGCCCAACTCTCGCACAAGCTGTCGAGTACCCGATTGTGGCTGCCAGGACGCTATTGCCGCCCCTGTGGTTCTGTTTTGAGTGGGTGTTTCCGTTCGCTATATTACGAATGCCCGCGAACGTGAACGCATCAAACACCTCCATGAGCCGGAGAGGAACATCTGGGTGGCCCTCGTGGCTGTACTCGATATTACCCTCGGAATTGGGGCCAAGTATCCCAACCTGAAACACGTGGTATCCCACGCGAAGCTCGAACCGATACGTCGCAGTGATCCGGGGAAGTTTTTTCCTTGAGAGGGCTTGAAAAATCTGGCGCTGGCTTTTGATGCGCAAGATGGAAATACGGCTATTGTGGCGAACGCCCTGCCGGCGTCTTCGATCGTGTCCCGCGCAGATCGTGAGGCCTGTTGCCACGGCTGATTACGGAGAGAGTTCGCCCATGCGTAGCATAGCGTCTGCTTAAACGACACGGAGCAGTGGTAAGGCCAACCCTGCCGACATGTTTGAGAAATGAAGACGGTCACCCTCCCACAAACGCCGGATTCGACCTTGAGGGCAGAGGGAGCATTACTTCTTCTTTTTCTTATCGGCGGGATTATCGGAGAAGAGCAACCATGCGAGGACGACGAAGCCGATCGCAACGCCAGTGACTGCCAGCCATGTGCCGAGTTTGTCCATTAACTCCTCGTTTGTGGAGGTCCTTGTAACGCGGCCAGGGTAAGTTTGTCGAGACGCGTCACTTTCAACTGGTCGTCCACCGTCACCAGCTTGGCCGATCCTTCCACCACGAGGCGCCCGCTTTTCCGTTCACGCAAGACATGGGCGAAGGTAATGGATGCTTGGCCCACCGCCGCGAGATTGGTCTCGACGATCAATGTGTCACCATACCGGGCAGGCGACCGATAGTCCAGCTCCGCATGCACGACCACAAACTGCGTTCCCTGCTCGCGCAGCCCCGCCACCGAGACGCCCCGCTCTTCGAGATAGTGCGTCCTGGCCCGCTCGAAATACTTCAGATAGTTCTCGTAATACACCACCCCGCCCCAGTCGGTGTCCTCGTAATAGATTCTAATGTCCATGGGAGCGGATGGCGTGTGGCGTGAACAAGAGCTTATGGCGAATGGCTAATGGCTTCTAGCAGGAGCCGCTTTCTTTACTCCAGCGCATTTCGGAAGGCGTTGATGCTCTTTGCCAACTTCTGGCCTTCATCGTACAAGGCCTGGTGTTCAAGGTCGGCGATATATGTTTGCTCCGCGGTGAGACAGGACGCAGCAACGCCGTCGACCGTCGAACTTAGGGCAATTTCCAAATGATAGTCAAAAGCCTTTTTCGAGCTCTTGGCCGAACCTTCAGCAATGTTGAGGCAGATGTAATTCACGGCTCTGTTCATCTGCGATCTCAATCCATAGTCCTCGTGGCGAGGGAATCTCGCCGTCGCTAGATATACTTTCCAGATATCGAGTGTTTCAAACCTGAATGGCACTTCTCGCTTTACACCTCTCGATCGCGGTCAGCGATGGCTCAGCGCAGTCATCCTTTGCCTCAACGGTCCCAATCTCTCTCCCAGCCATAGGC
>JACCYV010000318.1 GCA_013696305.1 Nitrospira sp. | reverse complement strand
ATCGCATTACCCTAAGAAGCCTAGGGGATCCCTCAGATCCAACCAGAGGTTTTCCCAGGTGCGCTAGCCTGAGTCCATCCCTACAATATAATTATGGTGACACATGAGGTAAAAGCTTGGTTGTTCCTCATCGCAAGCTTCCTGCTCTTGCTTGTGATATGTACCCTGGCCACCTTGGGGCTCTTCACGCGGCCGTTGCGTTGGAGCGAACGATCATAGCCAAAAACGGTGCTGGCCGGCTCCCTGAATTCAACTGACTTACTCTCACATCTCCTTCAGATACTAAGGCTGCTGTCTGGACTGCTACGGACATAGCGCGCATTCGAAATGCAGGCAACGACCTTGACCTCGACGTTCATTCCTTCACGCAACGCGTAAAAAGAAACTGAATTTTATATCGAGCGGATCCGGAATATGTGGCCGGCACGAGAACCTGCTTAACCGAGGCCGCAAAGGAAAAAGGATACTTCCATGACGCAAATACGCCGCCATCTTGCCGCTAGCGCACTGCTTTTTCTGACAGCTTGTACATCAGCAGGATGTTCGCTTCTCAACATTCCAGCAGCTTTGAAGGGCGGTTATTCGGTGCATGAGGCATCCTATGGGGGGGGCCCGTCAGATAAACTGGATATTTATGTCCCGGACGGAACTACCTCTGAGAAAAAAGATGTCATCGTCTTTTACTATGGTGGACGCTGGCAGTACGGCAAAAAAGAAAACTTTCGTTTTGTGGGTGCTGCGTTGGCCCGGCGCGGCTTTGTCACGGTCATTCCAGAGTTCCGAAAATACCCGGATGTCCGCTTTCCGGTCTTTCTTGAAGACGGGGCAAGAGCGTTGACCTGGGTCGATGATCATATCGCGGAGTATGGCGGACGTCACGACCGCGTCCATCTCGCAGGCCATTCGTCCGGCGCACATATGGCAGCCCTTCTCACTGCTGATACGCATTACCTTTCAGCCGAAGGCAAAGATGCACGAGTGGTAATCAAGGACTTTGCGGGATTAGCCGGTCCTTATGCCTTTACACCGGAGGCAAAGGACCTAGTGGACATGTTCGGACCGCCCGAACGCTATCCGCACATGCAGGCGACGACGTTTGTGGAGGGGAAGGAACCACCGATGCTTCTCCTCTACGGGCAGGAGGATGAGACCGTGAAGCCCTATAATCATGAACGGCTGGCACAGCGCATTCGTGAGAAAGGGGGCCGAGTCGATGTCATCACCTATCCGGAGCTTGGCCATATTGGCATTATTGGAACCTTCTCCGGACTGGGCCCGAATTCCTCAGTTGTTGATGACATGACTAAATTCTTTAGGGTGAATGAATGAATCATACAATGTATTGGCGAGAGCGTCGATTGTTGCAAATCGCTGTGGTGATCGGCGCCTCTGTGCCGATTATCGCCGGTGGGGCGGGAATGATCTTCGGAACTGCCATGCTTTCCGACACCGCAGATAGGTCACTCGACAGCCATATACGCTACTTGTCCGGGTTGTTATTTGCTATCGGTATGAGCTTTTGGGCTGCCGTTCCTTCCATTGAGACGAAAACTTCTCTTATGCGGCTTTTGACTTTTCTGGTGGTGACGGGCGGGTTTGCCCGTCTCGCAGATGCAATTTTTGCGGGTATGCCTCCAACGCCGATGCTCTCTGCGCTCGGCATGGAGCTGATAGTGACACCCTTTTTTTGTTGGTGGCAATCACGGATTGCAGGACTGCAGACATAGATAATGCAGACTCATTCTATTGTTCCCTGATTCGCAAATTTATCCTAGAAAATGGAGGGCTGAGATATAGGATCGTGACATTGGCTTCGTCGTAGCATTTGAAGTTGTTAGCCTAGGACTCTCACATAATGTTCGGTCTTTACACGACGAGCGAAACTGATGCCTTTTAGTAGGCTCACTCTTGTTGGGAGAACGAGTAGCCATGCGAGATGGTCAAGCACAGTTCTAAGCTGGTTGATATTTTCTCCGGCAATAACATTAAGCCGGGACGGTATGCCGGGACCATCGCTCGGACAACATATGCGAAGAATGCGAATCTTTCCTTGCCTCAGCCCGATGATCTCTAACAAAATGAGAAATCAATCTGGAGTGTTTTTAGATGATCCTCAGCCCTCTGAATCTTTGCATTGACGCCGTCCAGGGGGTGATCCATGACAGTATAAAAACCTTGCCTTCACTGATGTCTGCCACAGGCGCTTTGAATTGATCAACGCACATTTTTATTCTATTTCGGTACTTCTGCAACAGGTCCCGCATGGTTTCTTCCAGGAACTCGTTCACAATACTGAAATGAAAAGAGGCGGGCAAAGACGAAAAAGGAATCAAAGAACGCTTTTTGCCGGTCAGTCGTGGAGCGTAGGGAAGAACAACGGCAAGCTGGATAGTACAAATAGCCCTATGGCCGTGAATAGGGAGCGAAGAGGGGAAAGACTATGAACGTGGCTGCAAGCGACGGCACATCGCCGTATCTCAACGTTTCCGACTATGCCCTGATCGGCGATTCTCGAACGGCGGCCTTGGTGTCGAACAGAGGATCGATTGATTGGCTCTGCCTGCCGAGATTCGATAGCGGCGCGATCTTTAATCGTCTCCTCGATTACTGGCATGGCGGCCACTTCACCATCGCTCCGACCTGTCCCTTCTCTTGCCGGCGTTATTATGAAGATGCCACTGCCCTGTTGATTTCCGAGTTTCGCACCGACTCGGGCCTAGTCCGGGTGACCGATGTCGTTCCGGTTCTTTCCGAATCGGACAAACGGGCAACGCTTGTGTCTCTCTGGTCACTGCTGCGGAGAATCGAAGGTATCGAAGGCGCCGTCGAGCTCGAGATTGTGTTTAAGCCCAGACCCGACCATGGGCGCCTGGTTCCGCAGTTCCATACCCGTGGACGGACCGGCTATTATGCAGACTTGGGCGCTCGACTCCTTCACCTCGCGACCGATATTTCGCTCACGATTAGTCGTGGTGAAGTCAGCGGGACGCTCGTAGTTGGAACCGGCCAGCATGCCACGCTGTGGTTTGCCTACTCCGAAGACGCTCCTGCCGTCTATCCCCGGCTGAGGGATGCCGATACGACCATTGAGCAGACCCGGATGTTTTGGACCAGGTGGGCTGAGCGCTGCACCTATTATGGGCCATACCGAAAGACCGTCTTGCGCAGCGCGCTGACGCTGAAATTGCTGTCGTATGCCCCTTCGGGGGCGATCGTTGCTGCGCCGACCACCTCGCTGCCGGAAGTGATCGGGGGGGTACGCAATTGGGACTATCGGTATTGCTGGCTTCGGGATGCCTCCTACACCGCTTCCGTCTTTTTGAAGATCGGTTATGCTCCCGAGGCAATCACGTTCATTCAATGGTTAATCCACGCCACGGCGCTCACCTATCCGGCGCTCAAAGTGCTCTATGACTTGTTCGGAGAAATGTCCTTCCATACGAAGACCCTGAATTATCTGGAAGGATATCGCCAGTCACAGCCTGTTAACATCGGCAATGAAGCCAAGGTGCAATACCAACTCGACGTGTACGGGGAAGTACTCGATAGCCTGCTCCTGTACGTGAAGGCAGGATTTCCCGTGGACCGACAAATGCGTCGGCGGGTCATCAAGATGGCCGACCTCGTCGCTTCTCAGTGGAACCTTCCGGATCATGGCATATGGGAAATTTCTGATCAGCGCCGTCACTATGTCCATTCGAAAGTCATGTCGTGGGTGGCACTCGATCGAGCAGAACAAATCGTGCGACGCCTAGGCCTTCGTGCCGACCTGTCACCATGGCAGACGGCGCGGAACATGATTAGAAACACGGTCTGGAAAGGTGGCTTTTCAGTCCAACAACAGAGTTTCGTTCAGACATTGGGAGGTGGTCACCTAGATGCGACCGCCCTTCTGTTTCCCTTGGTTGGTTTTCTTCAGCCCGATGATCCTCATGCCGCCACGACAATCGAAGCGGTCCGCAACAGTCTGGGAATCGGCGATCTTCTGTATCGGTATCGAATGAACGACGGGCTGCCGGGGCAGGAAGGCGCCTTTCTACCGTGCAGCTTTTGGCTGGCGGAGGCCCTGGCGTTGACGGGCCGGCGAGATGAAGCTGACGCATTGTTTCAGCGACTACAGGAAATGGCCAATGACGTCGGCCTCTATTCGGAGGAGGTCGAGCCATCGGATGGCTCGATGTTGGGAAACTTTCCTCAGGCCTTCACTCATCTGGCCCATATAGGAGCGGCATTGCGGTTAGATCAGGGGCGATACAACGCTCCGAGCACGATGCCATAGGCAAGGTGCGCAATGAGCGTCACCACCGGGGTCTGATAGCCGTAATTCAACGCTAGGAAGCCGGGTGGCTCAAGAAGGCGAGTCGGTTCAGGACCGTAAAATTCAGAGGCCATCCTGGGATGTGCGCTGGGGAGAAGTGGAAGGATCACCACCAGGACGAATACCCCATGCGAAAGGCCCATGAGGGCGCCTAACCACCACGCGGCAAAGCCGAACTGTTTGAAGAAGACGGCATAGAAGAACGTGAAGATCCACCCATTCAGGAAGTGAAAGCCAAAACCAATGACTTTCGCGCGGTCGCGATTGGCCGTGAACATTGTCCCCAAGAGAAAAGGCATATCGATCCGGGTAAAGTGAAAAGCCTGCCCCAGTCGCAAGATCGTGGTCAGTAAACCTGTCGCGAGCAATCCCCAGAGCCAGATCCCGGGGACAGTCATCATCTCAGGCATGCGCTACATCTCCTCTCGCCTGTACTGAATTACACGTTGTGTTGCAGAGCGACACGGAAAAGAGTAACAAGAATACGGCTGCCCGCCCGCAGGGTCCCGATCAGGGTTCCGGACACTTTCGATTCGCCGCCGGCGCGGCGACGATGATCAACCGGTAGTTCTAAAATACGCAGACCACCCCGCGCCGCGCGCATTTGCATCTCTAGATTCCAGCCATAGGTTTGCTCACGCATGCGAAGGCGTTCGAGCGCGTCGCGGCGAATCGCGCGAAACGGACACATATCCGTATACCGGACTCCATAGAGTGCGCCTACGATAAGCCCGATCAGACGGCCGGCGACGCGCTGCTGAAAATTCATGCTGCAGGCTTCCCGTGTGCCCAACACGCGCGAACCGATTACGAAGTCGTGTGTCCCGTCGATGATGGGCTGGACCAATTTCCCGATCAGTTCCGGACGGTCACTGCCGTCTCCATCAAGGAAGACCACGATCCGGCACTCCGGGGACACAGCGCGGACTCCGGCATGACAGGCGCGGCCGTACCCACGATGCGGTTCTTGCACGCCTCGAGCGCCGGCATCTCGGGCGTGCTTCTCGGTCAGATCATCACTGCCATTATTGACCACGATCACCTCGTCGACAAGGTCCCGCGGCACGGCATGGACCACGCTCGCAATGGCGGCTTCTTCATTCAGCGCAGGGATGATGACGGTCACCGGCATGTTGGGAGGCTCTCCTCGACCGCGTGATGGCGAACCGATTGCTAAGGTCATGCTTTTCCTCAGCGTCTCATACCACCCGATGCACAATACGTTTGGCTCGCAGAATGGATTCTGCCTCCGCGAAATAATCCCGCACATCGGCTTGGGCTCGAATCCAATCGAGATATCGCGCAATCCCGGCTGAAAGATCGACATCGGGAGTAAACCCAATGGAACGAATACGTGTGGTGTCAGAAATGAGATGACGCATTTCGCCGGGTCGGAACTCGCCGCGAGCAATTGGGGCAATCGGGATATTGAGCGCGGCCGCGATCTGTGTGGCCAGTTCACCGATGCTGACGGCCTGCCCGCTTCCGACATTCACCGGCAGGCCATCAAGGGCAGAGGTCGTCGCCGCCAGTACATTCGCACGCGCGATATCTTCCACATAACAGAAATCGCGAGTTTGCTTGCCGTCCTCATACAAGACCGGCGCCTGTCCGTTGAGCAGCCGTGTACAGAAAATAGCGATGACGCCCGTGTATGGATTGAAAATCGATTGACGAGGCCCATAGGTGCACGCATAGCGCAGCGCGATAGTCGGAATGCCGGTCTGACGACCCCAGGTTAAGACCAGGCGCTCTTGGTCGACCTTGGTAATCGCGTACACCGTTTCGCCGGCAATCGGAGCATCTTCCGGCGTGGCCACCTGTTTCGTTTCTTCTCCACAGTGAGGGCAATAGACCGCAAAATCTCCGATCACAAGTTGCCGGACTGATCTGACATGGGGAAAGACCAGTCCATGTTGGGGACACACCGCCGCGCCTTCACGATAGACCGCTTGTGAGGACGCCACGATGACTTTCTTGATAGGAAGGTTATCGTCCCGGATAATCTCCAGCATCTGCGCCGTCCCGAAACTATTGACCTCGACATATTTCGCGATGTCCGGCATATACCCGCCGTAGGCCGCCTGGTGGAAAACGACGTCAATGTCGTCGAGGGACAAACGGAGCAGATCGCGATGACGAATATCGCCTTCGATGAACTCGGCGTCTTGCGGCACCCAAGCGGGTTTTCCGTTTCGATGTGTATTCGGCTCCAGATTGTCAAGGATACGGACCGACCATCCTTCGCGGAGCAGCCTATCCACAATATGAGAGCCGATCAATCCCGCTCCCCCGGTGACCAGCGCGCGTCTGCCCATCGCGGTTCTCCCCCTTTCATTCTTGTCGGAAACGTTGGTATGCCGAGGGCTCACAATAACCGGCGATATCCGGAATTCGCCGAGACTACTTCAGTGGGTCCCTCCGCGTCGAGAGGGAACAGGCTGCCCCCTGCCGCTGATTGCCGACCCACTTGGCATAGCACCGATTCCAGACATCCATGACACAGACCGCCGCAAAGGGTACATAGAGAAACAGGTTCAGCGAGAACATCAGCTCGGGGGTTTCACCCATCCATGTCCCATAGAGGACAAAGCTTGCGGCGGTCAAATACAGCAGAGGCACGAACGGCACGATACATAACAATGGAACCAGCCAGGCAAAGTACCAAGGATAATGGGGCGATAAAAGAATCATGGATCCAGAAGCGAGGAGGAGGCCTCTCAGGATAAAATCATGAGGGCTTCGATCTCGGGCCCAAACAGACCACATGGCAAGAGCAAACACGACGGCAAACGCAAAAGCGACAAAACCCATGGTGGAGACATGCCATCCAGGAATCATCCGTTGCACCGCGTTGAAAATAAAAAAGCGCGTCCCGCTGACAAGTCCTTCTTCGTCCGCGTATCCCGGCAGGAAACCCACAACGCCGGAGTCCACGCTCAGATACGGCAGGTATGCAAGGCCTATTGTTGCGGCGAACGCGACCGGCATTTTCCAACCCCAACGCTGGTAAAGGGCCGGAAAGAGTATCACGGGAAAGAGTTTGACCAGCGTGGCGCAGCCGAGCGCGACGCCTGCAACTGTCTCCCATCGGCGATAGCGGGCCACACAAGCCAACGCAATAAATGCAATGGCGGCTGCATCCACGTGACCATTGCCGGCAAATTCCCAGATGAACAGCGGATGCCATGCCAGGACAAGGACGCGCTCTTGCGGTAGCCCCATCCTCGCGAGCAACCCCATGAGTGCCCAGATTGTCAGCGCCTCAAATCCGACCATTGCCGTTTTCATCCATGTCACGGATTCGCTCACACGCGTGACGGCGAAATAAATCGCCTGGGCGACAGGCGGATAAATCGTGTGAGCCGTCTCGCGACGATTAATATTCAAATAGATGCGTTGATCGCGCAAAAAGGCCAAGGCCGAATCAGACGGTATGTATCGATAGGGGTTGATGCCGGCTGCCTGGACGCGGCCGTCCCAAATATAGCGGTAGACGTCGCTTGAGAATTGAGGAGGCGAGAAAAGGACGACGAGTCGAAACAAAGCGGCAAACAACATGATAATGATCAACGTTGAACGCCCTGAACGGCCATGTAGAATAAGCCAGACCGCGACGAAGTACAGCGCCGCCTGTCCTAAAGCTAGTGCGATGAAGGATGGAAATTCTGGCGGTTTTTGACCTTGGCCGATCAGGTACAACGCCAGCAGCAGCCCTCCAAGCACAATAAGGGAGAGAGTCTTCAGCGTCGGATCGCCATCGGTCTTTTCTGCGCGTACCGTCTTCATTCGAAAGTCGATGCGGTCGATACGACGGAAAAGAGCTGCTCCCGTCCCCTTTTCTGGACCAGCTTGGACAGAAAGTCGCGGGTGCGCTGCGCACTGTACGGTTTCAGACCTTCGCCACCGGCTTGATGAGGGGTGAAGACAAGTTCATTGCAAAGACGAACCAGTGACGTCGCGTTATCGATGTCATACCAGGTCGGCAGCAATTCAAACGGCACGTGTAATTCAGCGGCGCGTTGAATCGTTTGGGACAGGACTCTCTCGGTGCTCCATTCGACGGAAGTGAACAAATGCTGATCTGCGTGATTGAGTCCGATGAGATAGTATCCTCCATCATCCGCCGGACCGAGTACGACGCCATCACGCCGACGAGTCAGAGCGGCGACGGCAGCGGCAAGTATCGCAGGCGGCAACGTCGGGCTATCGGAATCGATCAGACACACGGACTCGTAGCCGAACGCCAGAAGATCCTTCGCGGCATAAAATAACCGATCGCCAAACGCGTCGCCGCGCTGCGGAAGAAGATTGAAACTATCAGGCAGTAATCCCTTGAAGAGGAACTCCGCGCCGACGGGCGTATAGGCGACCACACCCTCGCAGGCCGCGGAAGCACAGAGGTCGGCGATGTTCATGGCGGTATCTTGAAGGAAGCATCTGTTAAGAGCCGCCGCTTCGTCGGGAGTCAGCGGCGGAATGAGCCGGGTCTTCACCGCGCCGGCTCGGGGAGCTTTTGCCATGATCGCCAAGGCGCACAAGCCAGCCGGCTTGCGAAGGGATGACTGTAGATCAAGAATCGGATAATCAAATTTCATTGCAAAGAGGCGCCCCCGACGCTTAATTCACCGAGCGCTGTTTGCCCTTTTTCACACACCGCATATCGATACCAAGCATCTTGTCTGTGCCACACCCGTTTCCACGGTTGCGAATCGATCAGCCGATCGAACTCACACTCGGTCATGACCGCCACGCGACTGGGCTCACGATACACTCGGGCTCGATCCCCGCAGAGCGCCAGAAGCCGAGCACACAACCACATGAGACTGAGCGGCGCTGCCGCACGCAACGATGAGCGCGGTTCCGCGATAAAGCAGCGTCCGCCCGGTCGTAACACACGGTAGATTTCAGCCAATGCCTGTTCCCGCTCGGCAAGAATCGTGAAGAGGCGCGAGGCGATCATGGCATCCACCGTGGACGTACACCTGCTGAGAGTCAGGACGTCGTCCTTTTCGAAGCGACAGTTGGTCAGCCGGCGCGCTTGCGCGCGCAATCGTGCGCGAGTGAGCAGCAGTTCCGACCGATCGATGCCGATCACATGCAACTGATGGAAGTGTTCGGCCAGCCGGCAGGCGTAAAAGCCGGGGCCGCAGCCGAGTTCGATCACACGACTGCCCGCTGCTGGACCATCATCGGGCCAAAGGCTCCGTTCAATCTCACCCGTATGGTCGTGAAAGAGGTACTCGCGGCAGAAAGCATACAGCCAAGGAAAGCGTTCAAAGAGGCTTTCCGGCTCGTCGTTGTCTGCGCGATAAGGGTGAAGAATGTGTGAGTTACCACGCTGCACTTTCAGTGAGATTCCTTTTTTGCTCCGGATCGATTTCTTTATCGACATGCTTAGGCCAGAATGCGTGCCGTGACGCGATGGTACCCGGTCGCGCCCTCCGGCGCGATGTTTTGGGTTTTTGCTGTCTGCACGGCGCCGGTGCCGTCGGTCGCTCGCACGGCGAGCTTGTACTCACCCGCCTCACGTGGATGCCAGGAGGTCTTCCAGTGCACCCACGCCAATGGAGATTGTTTATACGTGAGTTCGGTCTCCTTCCACGTCCGCCCATCATCGAAGCTGATTTCAACTCGATCGACCCCGCGATTGCCGGCAAACGCCACGCCTTTCAGCACAATGATCGAACCCAGCGGCAGCGGTCCCTTGAAGTCGGGCACATCGATACGCGAGTGGGTATGAAGGATGAAGTTCGGTCCCCACCCCTGCTTTTCGTAGAACTGCTTGCTGTCCTCATTATGCAGCTCGATGCGAGTCACCCACTTGACGCTCTTCTCGCCCACATACCCCGGCGCGAGAATTCTGGCCGGGAACCCGTGATTCTGGGGCAGGGGTACGCCGTTCATCTCGTACGCCACGAGCGTGGTCGGATCCATGGCTTTTTCCAGTGGCAAGTCATCGGTATAGCCATCCACGCTGCGGCAGACGACTTCGGTCACTCCGGCCTTCGGGCCGGCAGCCTCGAGCAAAATCCGTAACGGCACGCCCTTCCAGATCGCATTGCTCATCAGCCCTCCGCCGATTGAATTGCTGATGCACTGCAAGGTCGTCTCTTGCTCCACAGCAGGCAACGCGACGATGTCCTCCAACCGATACGTTCGCGGGCGTTCGACCTGCCCGGTGATCTCCACCCGCCACCAGTCCTTTTTGACGTGCGGGTCGATGTTGTTCTTGGACACGCAGTAAAAGCGATCGTTCGGTGTAATGGGCTGAAGATCGGCTCCCTTGTATTCCTTCCCGTCATAGCTATACGTAGCCAGCCGGTACAATTGTCGGAGCAATGCAGTCGAGGCCAACACGGCGGCTACCCCGACGCCTCCAAGCAAGAGGGCGCGTCTTCCGATGCCGTGAGTCGTTGCCGGGACAGATCGTGGCGGCGGTTCATCACTGATGAAGCGATAGAATCCCAACAGAGCCGCGCCATAGACGGCATACGAAATCAACAGGCCCGACACCGTGACCATCGCGGCCTGTCCCGGAGGAAGTCCCTGGTAATGCGTCCCGAGCACCGGCCAGAGCGATCCGATCGAGACGACCCATGCGAGTCCGACCATGAGCATGACCACCAACATTCCGCGCCTGCTGATGCCCATCGATCGATGTTGGGTTGGATCGTGCGCCCGTTCGCGCTCGACGATCGTGGCATACAGCCATCCGCCCAGCGCCCCGACTATCAGTTGCCCAAGGATGACATTGCCGATCCCGAGTTGCTTCAGGGTGTTAAACCCGCCGACGAGTCCCAGCAGCTTGAAGAAAAAGTCGACCGGGATGAAGGGCGCGATCCGATCGCCATTCAATTCGGCCGGGGTTGCGATACCGAAAAAATATCGCAGCGCCAGCATCATGAGCGTCATCAAAAGCGCGGCCACAAACCCTACCAACAGACCGGGACCGATAGTTTTTACCCAACGACCGTTATTCATTGCCTACGACCTCTCAGATCATTCAATTCGCCTTCTCCTTGCGTCTGTTCCATCTCCATAGAAGAGCGCCGGCAATCCCGTCGCAACCTACACCTAGGAGTGCTGTTGCCGGACTCATCCGACGATACTCGGAATCTGAGCGGGTATAGCCTGCTTCGGGATACTCTCCCGAAGGACCGTCAGGACCCTGCCGCAGAGCCATCTGAAGAACCTGAGCCAGATGCAGAGCCTGCCGATCCGTCGCTTGCCGGATCTGCTCGCGGCAACTGAAGCCATCGGCAATAATCACGGTATCTTTGGTGGCCTTTCTCACGGCCGGCAGCAGGACTAGTTCTCCAATTTTCATCGAGATGTCGTAGTGTTCCTTCTTAAAACCGAATGAACCCGCCATGCCGCAGCACCCGGAATCGAGGTGGTCAAGGTCCAAGCCAAGCTTCGACAGCACCTTTTCTTCGGCCTTCATTCCCATGACGGCCTTCTGATGACAGTGCCCATGCACCACGGCCTTCCGATGCAGCTGCGCGGGCTCATAGCCTGCCGCTTTGTGTTCCAGGAATTCGGCCAGGGTGAACGTTTGTTTCGAGAGGCGCTTCGCGTCCTCATCGTGCGGAAAGAAGTTCACCAGCTCATCGCGGAAGACGGCCACGCAACTTGGCTCCAGCCCAACGACCGGCGTTCCGGCGGCTATGTCCGATTGAAGCGCGATCAGGATTTGCCTCAGGAGGCGTTTGGCAAGGTTAAGCATCCCGAAGTCATAGAGAGGCCGGCCGCAACAAAGCGAGCCCTGGGGCACCACGACTTGAAATCCAGCCGCCTCCAGAACTTCCACTGCCGCTTTGGCCGTCTCCGGCAAAAAGTAATTGTTGAAGGTATCGGGCCAGAGGATGACTGCAGGCTTTCCTAGATTACGGGGGCCTCGCCGTCGAAACCACTGCTTGAAGGTCTGGGTCGCAAATGGCGGCATCCGGCGCTTCTGCGCGATGCCTCCGAATGCTTTCGCGATGTGTCCCAGCAGCGGCGTTTGAGTCAGAAGGTT
>JACCYV010000211.1 GCA_013696305.1 Nitrospira sp. | reverse complement strand
GTACAACTACTATAAATGGAATCAGCAAAATCGGGGGGATCATGTGGCCAAGTTTCTGAAGGAGGATCCCAGACCGCTCCCAAAGTCGACCGAACCGCTTGACCTTGATCCTCAGACACGCCTCATAGCTCCAGCCGGCGGAATTGTTCTTTTTTCAGGGGCGCAGATGCACTCGAGCGTGCCCAATACCTCAGGAAAAACACGGTTCAGCATTGATTTCAGGGTGGTTGATGAGGATGATGTGAAGGACAAAAATGGTGCTCCGCATGTGGACGAAGAGTGTACGGGGACCACGATGCGCGACTACTTGCGTGCTACGGATTTCTCGAGATTGCCGGAAGATTTGGTATCTCTCTATGACGATGGGAGTGGGAATGACGGAGCCCTCGTATACCAGCATAGATAGAGAAGAGATTCTCGCGCTGGGGACAGAGGAATGACAATTGTCCTGGGTTGGCTGAAGGTGGTGATAGCCGGCGCGTAACGACTTGTGGGATGTGGATTCTCCCGATAGCAATTCGCCACTGTTTTGCTCTGAAGGATGGACAGGCCTCAGGCAATCAACGTTGTTTCACGCACTTTGGCTGGAGTCACCTCGACAGCACCGCCCAGCCCGCTCTTTACTGGGGCAATCGTAAATTCAAATACATAATGTTTCGCTGTGTGACGAAATTGACACCACCAGTTGCCGTTTGCCGCGCGTCAACTCCCAAGACATCTGAACGGCCCCTCCGCGATAGGTAACTGATCACAGGTGGCTTAAATCAGATGTTGACCACAGTAAGGAGAACAGCGATATGAAGCGGATGTTGGTAACGGGCTCTTCCGGGCTTATAGGGTCAGAGGTATGTGCGTATTTTCATGCTCAAGGGTGGTTCATTCACGGGGTCGATAACAATAGCCGAGCGACATTTTTTGGCCCCAATGGCGACACGCGCTGGAATCAACGGCGACTACAGACCGACCTAAAGAATTTTCAACACCATGAACTCGACATTCGAGATCGGAAAGGGGCGTCGGGTCTCATCGAGGAGCTCAGACCGGACGTGCTCGTGCACACGGCCGCACAACCTTCTCACGATCTTGCCGCCAGGATTCCATTCGATGATTTCGACACGAATGCCGTGGGGACGCTCAACTTGCTAGAGGCTACCAGGTTGCATACGCCGGAGACGGTCTTCGTGCATATGTCCACAAACAAAGTATACGGAGATGCGCCGAACGAGCTGCCTCTCATTGAACAGGCCAAACGGTGGGACTATGCCTCGCCCGACGAGTTTGATGGGATCACCGAGCATATGCGCATCGATCAATCGAAGCATTCTCTCTTCGGAGCCTCGAAGGTGGCCGCGGATGTGATGGTTCAGGAGTACGGACGCTATTTCGGCATGAAGACCTGCTGTTTACGAGGCGGATGTCTCACCGGCCCCAATCATTCCGGTGTGGAATTACATGGTTTTCTGAGCTATCTCGTAAAGTGCAATCTGGAGGGCAAGAAGTACAGCATCTTTGGATATAAAGGGAAACAGGTGCGGGACAATATTCACTCTCTCGATGTCGCGCGATTCATTCACGCGTTCATCGGGAGCCCACGAAGCGGAGAAGTGTATAATCTGGGCGGTGGCCGCGGGAATAGCTGCTCCATCTTTGAGGCCTTCGACATGATTGAGGCTATTTCCGGGAAAAAGATGCTGTATGAATATGTAGAAAAAAATCGGGAAGGAGACCATATTTGTTACATCAGCAACTTGAAGAAAATGACGACGCATTATCCCGGTTGGAGCATTACCAAGAGCTTAAAGAATATTTTTGAGGAGATTCACCAATCCTGGCTTCGGCGTACCTCCACGGGCAATGTCACCGCATAGTTTCCACTCCCGAGCCATACAAGAAGCGCATATACGATGAAAGTGTTAGTGATTTCAGCAGCCTATCCTCCCATGCATGCGGGGGAAGCCACCAATACCTACCATCTGTGTCAACAATTAGTTGGCCGCGAAATTGAGGTGCATGTCCTGACGTCAGTGGGTAATGTCGGCAATGATGATGCTCGGATTCGAGTGCATCCTCTCATGCAGAATTGGGATTGGTACGAGCTGATACGGGTCCGGTCGTTCCTTAAAGGCTGTGCCCCGGATGCGGTCTTCCTCATGTACATCGGGCTCATGTACAAATTTCATCCGATGGTGACCTTTCTGCCGACTCTCTGCAAGCGGTTGTTTCCGCACGTTCCCTTTGTCACCCGATATGAAAGTGCATTTGTAGGAGCCGATCCGTCTAAAACGGTCTTCGCGTCACGTGTCTTTCGAAAATTGATGGTTCTATGGGCAGGCAGGAACGACGTGGCATACAGTTCTGGAACATTACTGCGCGATAGTGATTCTGTCATTGCTCTGTGTGAGCGTCATCGCGCCATGCTGATTGATGAATGGCCTCCCGTGAGCAAGAAGGTCACGCTGATTCCTCCTCCGCCGAATTTGTTCGTCGCATCGAATTCCGCCGGGATTGCGCGTGAGCGCGGCCGAAGGCGGTTGGGTCTGAATCACAATGAATTCGTCGTGACGTTTTTTGGATATCTCTATCCCATCAAAGGAATCGAAACGCTGTTGCGTGCGTTTGCCCTCCTGTCGGCACAGCGCCCTGAAGCGAGACTCTTGTTCATCGGAGGAAAAGTGGGTCTCGATGTCGAAGGTGGGGCTTCCTACTTTGATGAGATGCAGGATCTCGCGAAGGAGTTGAACGTAAACAGGCAGACGACTTGGACAGGCGCATTCAAGTCTGAAGAGGAGGAAGCATCCCTGTACCTTCATGCATCAGACGTGTGCGTATTGCCCTTTCTCGAAGGCGTGCAACTAAACAATAGCTCATTTGCGTCCATGGTTGCGCATGGCCTGCCTATTATTGTGACGCGGGGACCGATGATGGATAAGGCATTTGTTCATGGTGAAAACGTTCTCACCTGTGAACCGAAGGATCCTCAGGAAGTCTCTAATCTTCTGCTTGAAGTCATGAACCGTACAGATCTTCGAGAGCGTCTCAGGGTAGGAGCGCTGAAATTTGCAGATGAGTGGTTCTCATGGGATGCGGCCATGAAAAAAACCCTGGCAGTATTACGCCCTTCTGTATCGTCCGACACGGCCTAGCGGCTTCCCGGAGACTATCAACTATGCCTCGCGTTTCGGTCATTATTCCTACCTATAATTGCGAACGTTACCTAGGTCGTGCCATTGAGAGTGCGTTGAAGCAAAGCTATACAGATCATGAAATCCTCATCGTTGACGATGGATCTACGGATAATACCGGTGACTTGCTGGATCGCTATGGAACCAAAATTCGGCACTTTCGCCAGTCTAACAGAGGTGTATCAGCCGCACGCAATCTGGCACTCAACCATGCGACGGGAGAATTTATTGCCTACTTGGATGCCGATGATATGTGGTATCCGCAGAAGCTTCAATTGCAGGTAGCGTTTCTCGATAGTAAAAAAGAATGCGGTCTTGTGCACACGGAGGTTTCGGTCATTGATGAGGATGATCAAATCGTGCATATCTGTTTCAATGGAGAAACACAGCGATTCATTCCGCAAGGCCATTGTCTGGCCGATATGCTTCGGCGGTGTCATATTCAGACTTTGACGGTGCTAGAACGCCGTGAGTGCGTGAACCGTGCAGGTCTTTTTGATGAACGCCTTCCCATCGCCCAGGATTATCATCATTGGGTTAAGGTTGTGCTGGAGGGATATGCGATCGGCTACCTTCCCGATCCCTTGGGAAAATATCGATGGCGACGCGGAAGTCTTATGGGCAATCAAAAACGGTTTTTGGAAGATTTAGTGGTCATCTATGAAAGCTTGCTGAAGGAAAGTCGGATCATCCAAAATGTTGAAGGGGATATGTTGCGGATTGTCTCCCACGAGCTTTTCTCAAAACACCACCAGTTGGCCTATTTGGAGAGAGCCGGCGGGCAATACAGCCAGGCCAGAAAGCGAATGCGCCACCTTATACGCAATCGGCCGGGCACAGTGGGTTTATATGTTGAATTTCTAAAGACCTGCGTGGGGGATGTTCTTGACCGAGGAAGAAAAATGGTTGCCGGCAACGCGCCCGAAAGTCGGTGACCTCTATGAACATACTTTTCGTCACTCCATTTTTCCCTCCCCAGACCGGGGGAGTAGCCACCTATCTCGAAGACATTCGGAGATCGTTAAGCGATCGTGGGCACCACGTTGTGGTGCTTCGATCGGGCGATTCTGACAAGATCACCCCGTGTCCGCATAACAACTCTGGGTTGGTCTATCAGTTCTATATGCGACCTGCGTGGTTTCCGGCTACGCCGATGAAAGGCCTCGCCGCCACATCTTATTTCTTCTTTCCTACCCTTTGGAGATTAGGACGGTTTCTCGCCGATCATAAGATTGAAATCGTGTGTCTCGAGTATCCACTTCCCAACGTGTTCTACTTCCGGCTCTTGCGCTTCTGGAAACGTTTTAAGTTGTTAGTCGGGATCCATGGAGACGATGTGCTCTCATTGCATCTTTTGCGAGAAAGCGAACAACAGATAGTGCGGAGATGTATTAGGAGAAATGACTGGTTGTTGGCTCATTCAGCGAGCTTGCTGTCACAAACAGAGAAGATAGTCGGTGGGCTAACTGCTAACCGTTCATACCTTCCTTATGGTGTAAATACAGAGGGACTTCGCAAAGCAGCTCGCGATGGGAACAGTCATCGTGCCCTGCCGGTCGGTCCTTATGTTTTGACAGTAGCGAAGCTGCATGAGAGAAAAGGGGTAGATATTCTTTTGCAGGCCGTTCACAAGATAAAGAGCAAAGTGGATGGTTGTCGCTTTGTCATCGCCGGCGATGGTCCTGAGGAACCTCGCCTACGCAAGATGGCTAAAGATCTGGAAATAGATGACATGGTGATGTTTTTGGGAGAGGTTCAGGGAGAGGATATTCCGAGACTTGTTTCCCAGTGTGAATTTTTCCTGTTGCCTTCTCGTTCAGAGCCATTTGGGATTGTTCTCTTGGAAGCTATGACATTTGAAAAAGCGATTGTGGCGACCAATGTCGGAGGAATTCCTGAGTTTGTGACGACGGGACACAATGGCGTGCTTGTGCCATCGTGTGACGTTGACGCCCTTGCTTCAGAGATAGAGCACATGCTTGCGGATAAGGAATTGCGATCTCGCCTTGGAGCGTGTGGCCTGCGACTGGTTCTGCAGCAATATGATTATCGAAATCTGGTTGTGCGATACGAGCAGCTGTTTGAAACAGTCTTAATGAGCGGGCGTACATGAAAAACAACTGTTTGCGATCTCCCTGCACGGATAGGGTACAGTTTCCTATAACTGAGAGAGAATCATGAATATCATAGGCATTTCCGCGTTCTACCATGACAGTGCTGCCTGTTTAGTGCGGGACGGGGAAATCATCGCGGCGGCTCAGGAAGAACGCTTCACGAGGAAAAAACATGATCCCGGGTTCCCGCATAAAGCCATTGAGTACTGTCTTCGCGAGGGGGAGATCGGCATTCACGATGTGCGGCATCTGGTCTTTTATGATAAACCGCTGGTTAAATTTGAGCGGTTACTGGAAACCTATCTCGCGTTTGCCCCTCGGGGCATTCGATCTTTCGTTGCAGCGATGCCGGTATGGTT
>JACCYV010000209.1 GCA_013696305.1 Nitrospira sp. | reverse complement strand
ATTATAGTTTTGGCTGGAATGGTTGTCAATATCATTTTGGCCGTGTTTCTGATCCTCTACTACTTTGATTTCCTATGATTTTCGGAAACCATTCCCTCGCTCGACTGGCCATTCTCCGCGCTCGATTTGGCACAGCGGAACCCGATTGTTTCATCTCGAAAATCCAACATCATCTTGCTCCGTGCGGTAATGCGCAAGTCGGATCCAGAGCTCGTGTACGCCGCCCCCCGCAGGACCTTGTAAGTGCCGTACTCCGGACTGGTCGGATTCCGATCCAGTGATCCCATATAAGCATTCTCCTGGTACCAATCCTCTACCCATTCCATGACATTGCCGGCACCGTCCATGACTCCATACGGACTGACATCGCTCCGCACCCGGCCGACCGGAGCTGCCACGTCGAAGCCATCATCCACCCGAGCCCAATTCGCCCCATCTTGGATTTCCACATTTCCCCATGGCCACAGACGCCCATCGGTGCCACGCATGGCCTTCTCCCATTCTGCCTCAGTGGGTAACCGTCTTCCACGCCACTCGCAGTAGACCTTGGCGTCCTCCCACGACACATAGACCACCGGCTGATTCACCCCTCGCATACGCGCGGTGTTTTTCGCGTACCGTGAGGGCGGTCCCGATTTCCGATGGCCTGTTGCCTTCACAAAGACGGCATATTGCGCATTGGTCACCTCGTAACGATCAATCAGAAAACCATCAAGGTAAATCGTCCGCTCAGGCCGCTCATCAAACCCTCCTCGATTCGTTCCACGCACGAAAGGTCCCGCAGGAATCGCCACGAGCTCCTCCTCAATCGGCCCTTCCTGGACTGATGATGTAGCGGAAGAGCTCGCCGGCATTTCCTCAGCATGCTGAGGGTCGGCTTCAAATGGCGTGGAAATCGTCCCGCGAAGAATCGCTATGAGGGGTAAACTGGCGGCGAGCAGCACGACGAAGAGGAAAATAACTTTGAACCGTGTTTCAAGCATGACCCAACCGACTACTTGACCGGCACATCGGCCTCGATGTCTTTGGCGCAACGAAAGCCCACCGTGATGTCGTGCCGCCACGGTTTCGCCTGAAACCGCTTTGATGAGCGCACGTTTCGTTTGGTTTCCCGCCAGGAACCACCACGAATGATACGCTGCTCGCCCTGATCAGGTCCCTTCGGGTCTCGATACGCCGACTTTCGATAGAAATTTTCATCATAGAAATCCGCGACCCACTCTCCGACATTTCCCGTGAGATCGTAGATCCCATAGGGGCTACGGCCAGACTCGAACGACCCCGGTGGGGCCAGGTACCGAAAGCCATCCTCGTTGCCGTCGATGTTCGCATATCCCACCACAAATTCTTCACCCCACGGATAACGGCGCTTTCCCTCTCCCCGTGCCGCCTTTTCCCACTCCGCTTCTGTCGGCAACCGCTTCCCTCCCCATTTACAGTAGGCCTCCGCGTCATCCCACGTCACGGCAATCATCGGACTTTCCGATTTGAGCAACTTGGCAGGGTCGTCTTCGAACACCTCGATCTTGCGCTTGAGCCGTTTCGTCATTTTGGCAAAGCGCTCATACGCATCCTGCGTCACTTCATGCTTATCTAAAAAATACGACTTCAAATACACTTGGTGCTCCGGCTTCTCGTCCGGATCACTATCGTTGTCACGACTCCCCATCACAAACGGTCCCTCCGAGATCTGTACCATCTCCCGTCCGTCGTCTCCGACGAGCGTCTTATACATGGAGTAGTCTTGCACGGCAGGCATTTCTACCGTCTTCGTCTCTGTCGTAATAGACAATGCCAACTGGCGCATCTGCTTGGACTTATAAGATTCGTGCACCAATGCCCCAATCATTAAAATGAACGACGCAAACACAAAGATGATCGACCCGATAAGGACGCCTCTGTTTTCCATTGGGTTTACTCGCACCTCATGATTTGGTGACCGTCGAACGAGCCGCGGGGCCTTCATCGCTCCCGTCCACAGCCCCTACGCTCCGCGCCGCTCGCCCATCCAGTAACATCGAAATCTGCACACCTAGAAATCCGCCCATGGCCGCACCGGCTCCTGCCCCGAATGAGATCTTGTCAAATCCGGCAACGAGCCATGCCAGGAGGCCGCCCAAAACCGTGCCGACCAAAATACTGGCGAGGAATCGCCGCCCGCCGAGAAGTCCGACCACTGCGCCCAGCGCCACTCCCAATGCAGAGGCCAGGGGAACGGGGGAGCCGCCCAGGATCGTGCCGATTAACGTTCCGACCGTGCCCATGACCACGACGCCAAACAGCACATCGAACCAGGCTTTGGTCGACGACCGGTTCATAGCGATGAACGATTCCTCATGTCCGTGAAGACTACGTGTATGCTCACTTAGCCGCGCTCACTGTGATCGTGCCGAAGTCTATCTCCACACCGGGAGCCGCAAACAAAGAAATCCCCCAAGCCTTTTCTGCCGGCTCATGTTTATGAATGCGTTTAAAATCTTCATAGACATTGATCCGCTCTTCGATCCACTCTCCAACAGGAACCACGCCGCTTTGCACCACGATCTCCGACCCACTGAACATGCCGCCCTCAATGAACGTGCCCTCCGATTTTCCTGCACTCCAGATGTATTTCGTAAACACCGGAATGAAGAGGAGGTCGGTATCCAACGAGGCGTACAATGCCGCAATCGGCTCGGAACCGCCGGGCGCCGTATGGAGACGCCACCGCCACGTCAGCACCGGATAGGCCTTTGGATCCCAATCGATCTTGCGCTTTTTCACGCGTTGTCCTGCGTCTTTGACGGCAAGAAACTTCTGTCCGTCAGCGGATTGAATTTTGTACGCTTCCCGACCTTTGGCTTGGCTACGCTGATTTTCATGCTGCCAATCGACCGGAAAACCATCTTGATCCGCTGCCTGGAAGTCTTCCAAGACCAACACCCGGGCTTCGGCAGCGCGCGCCGGCGTGCCAGACCCCATCCAACCCCACAATCCCACAAGGCCCATGATCCAGACGGTACCAACCATCATCCTCATAGCGGTCTCCACATCCCCTGATAAACTCGCCTATCCCTCATGCGATGGAGACGGCAAAAAACCCGCTTCCCTTTCCGCGCTCACATCCTCATGCATAACCGGTTGCCGCCCTCGCTGACAGACCCAAAATAAAAAGAACACAGCCCCCCAAAACACGACCATGTTGATGGTGACCATTTTCGCGGCAAACCCAAGCGATGGCGTGAAGGCCCAGGGAGAGGTATCGGGCATCAATTCGTTGACATGCCATGCCAGTCGTCCTGAAGAACGAATGTACCCCATCAACCCCATCACCCAGGTAAACGCCGCGGCCAATCCGAACAAACCGACCATCCCGCGGACTGAAATACGGCCCCATTGCACCGGGCCGTGAATCATCGCGCCGCGCAGCATGCGCCGATTTACAAGTAACCCCAGCGTGACCACCAGCAACGTCGTCACGGCCTGCGGGCCTGACAGACCGACGCGGAGACTAGCCGGCAGATAAAATCCATATATCGATAGCCCGATGATGTGCGTAACGCCGAGACCAAACAACATTCCCAATAAGATGTTCCCGGTCTTGGCCCAGGAGATCGTCATGGTGCGATTCGCGCGGCGATAATAGATGTAGCTGAGAGCGGTGATGCAGATCATCACATTGACCGCGCCATTCTTCGAGGACATAACCCCATAATTTCCAATCACCGGGTGCTGTGCTCCGCCCATGGCTTTTACTTCTGTTCCGGTCATGAGAATCGTGTGCGGAGTCAGCCAGACAAACAAGCATCCCGTGAGCGCCAGAAGGAGATACTGATAGTATGATTGATATCGTTCACCCCCGCGAATACGTCCCATGCTTTGCCAGAGATAGTAGTTCACACCGAGAAAGAGGACTCCGATCAAGAGTGCCTGCACGACGAAGAGCCACGTCAGCAAGCCGCCCATCATCGTGACGCCCATGCTCTGACTGAACGCATAGACCGAACGCATCAACCAATACCCGGCAAAGGGCATCGGCAGCAGCGCGCACACCGTCACGAACAAGAATACATACCCGACCCAATCATAGTAAGCGCGCTCTTCCTGGCTCTTGCCGGTGAAAAACCGATAACAGGCATACGCCAGCACAACCGCGCCACCCGACATGATGTCCGCCAAAAACCGATGAAGGTTCAACGGATTCCAGAGGGCAGAATGCAGCAGATGCCACGGGTTACCTAAATACCGGCCCTGCCCGTCGACTCCGGCCGGGGCCATCATGAAGGCGGACCACGCATTGGCAAGGAGCAGCAGCGATGTCCCGAATACCACGGCCATCAACCCGAGAGAAAGATGTATCCACTTCAAGCCGGGCGCCGCCATACGGTCCCAACTGTAGTAATACGCGATCGTGAGGAACGTCGTCCCGACAAACACGAGCGCGTAGAGGGGCATCATGACCTTGAAGGTCCCTCCCATATACTGCATGAAACTGGGATAGAGCGTAATAAACATGGTCAACATCAGGCTGCCGACCGCCGCGGTGACCGAAATCGCCAGCAGTGCCACCTTCAACAAGTCCTGAGCCAAGCCGTCGTACCGCAGCGCCAACGCGGGGTTCCGCGCGACTAGCCCCAGAAATTCAAGCAGGATGCAAAAGATGGGGAGGGCCAGCACGAAGCCGCCGAAATACGTGTGCTGTTGGATGACCACCCACATCAGCAACCGGCTGTCGAGCGAGCCATATTGGGGATAGTGGCTCTCATTGCCCATCGGCGCCGAAGGGCCGCTGGGGATTCCGGGCGTGTGAAAGTACACATCCGTGGATGGATCCGCTGCGTTGACGGGTTCCGGGCACAACATCACGGCGCCGGCTTCCAGCAGCACAGCACACAGCAACATCACGATGAAGGGTCGAAACGGGAGGCGTGCGGTCATGACGACATTCTCTGACTATTCTTATCGAAGACAGCCCTAGATCCGAGTAATGACGTGCCTGAAAGGGCTTCGCGAGATTTACCGAGAAGACCCATGACGAATGGACAGCGCAGCAAGGCGCTGGGCACTCCTCCCGGCTGGCGATCCTCAATGTGTCGTCGATAGCCCAAGTAGTAACAGTACAGGGCCATCAGGCCACCCACCATTCCCGCGACCGCGGCGAAAAGTTCAACCGAATCTATCGGCTGCTTCAACACATAGAGGCAGACCCCGATCAACACCAGATAGTAGGTCGAGGCGAAGGCCAGTCCAGGCCACCACCAAAATTTCAGCAATTCTCTCCAGGGAGTCGCGGCCACCCTGGCCATCCATGCGTTTCCGCCTGTTTGTCCGGCGAAAAACGCGAAAAGAGCGACGGTTCCCGCCGCCATCGTCACGATGGTACCGTGCGCCAAGACCGCCGGGTGTCCGCTTACAATGGTGCTCATGATGACCGACAGACTCGCGCACGCGAGGGACCCTGCGGCAATCCAGCTCAACAGCGCGGGATTGACTCGCCGCAGAAGGATGCGCAGCTCCGCACCATCAGGAAAAGTGACCAGGGAACGCCCGCTGAACTCAAGCCAGCGAAGGTACCCGATCTCAAATGCATCGCGCGCGACCGCCGTGCTGGGAATGATGAGCGCCATCATCGCCGGCCCGTCGGGATGCTTGGCATAGTCGTATCCCACCAACCACAAGAGAGCCAGCACCAACAGCGAGAGCTGGATACCGTAGACAAAGCCGATCCAGGCCAGAATCCACCCCACGCGCCGAGCTCCATCCTCCGCCACTAACCGGGAAAACGGCAATGCACGCCCCACACGATAGGCGCAAGCGGCCGTCCCCATCGAGATCAGTCCACTCAGCAGGAGCAAGGTCATCGGCTCCGCCAACGAGAATCCCTGTTTCGCCGCCCGATAGACGGTGAAGGCCACCAATCCGGGAACGAACATGACCAGACGTTTTCGCTTGCGAACCGAATCTTCCGTCACGGCGACGGTCAAACTCGGCAGGACTCGTAATGCCAGTCGATGCAACATCGCTTCATCCGTTGGGAGTAAGGGGTTTGGAGCGAGGAGACGATGACTGCGTCGCGTTCCTCACAACCGTCTCAGGGCTTACGCCTCCTCTTGCTGTGCGGCCATGCCGAAGTATCGCGCCTTGACCTCTTCCATCAAGGCCACGGTCACGCACCGTGCGCCACGGTCCACGGCCGTCCGCTCCAGTTCGATACGCGCCATGGCACGAACCGGCGCCGGAACATTGGCGAGACGGCGCTCGGCGTCAGGATCCCAGGCCACCACATCACCGATTTGAGCCTGGTCGATCACATCGTAGGTAATGACTCTCTGCTGCCGGGCCCTGGCAAAACTTTCCACCAGATCACGCAACATAGAAACTGCATAAGGCGGCACTCGATCCAAGCGATGTCTGGCATCATCGCTCCACACCAGCCGATCAACCATCCCATCGATGTGCCCGACCGGCACGTCGATGCCGACCAGCCAGTGGCAGGGGCGACATTCCGATCGGACGAACCAGGTCTGTGCCCCATCACCGGCGATCCGCTCCTCAACTCCCTCGGTATGCATCCATCTACCGCATCCACACACAAGCATGTCTGCCTTCAGCCTCTCTGCCCTAGCCGATTTTCCCGGGGTACAGGATGTACAACATGGCATAGGTAAAGGTTCCGGTCAGAAACAAGATGCAGTAGACGATCATCGTAAAGCGGCCGAGGGCGCGATGCCGTCGTCCGCCATCGGGCCAGATACGCTGAATGCCCATTTCGACCACGAAGACAATCGCCACCAACATGAGAAACCCGAGGTAGACTTCCAGCTTGCGCTTGGAAAATCCGGCGGACAGCACGCGCGTTCCAAACAACAAGAGAACGATCGAGGTGAGACCCGTAAAGATCAGACTGACTGTTTTCCACGACGTCTGCAGCAGGGTCTCGCTGAGCACCCGCGCGCCGCTGATGAATTGTTGCGAGCGAAATCCCAGCACAATCATGTAGACGGCCATCACCAACCCGATAATCACGAGGATAATATGGATCGTCAGCACGGGGATAAAGACGTAGTCGTATAACGTCTGGGAGCCGCCGAATCCTTCCTTTCCTTCGAAGGCCAGCACACCCAACTGCCGAAACAGGTAATAGGCGGTAAAAAATCCCACCATAGCCACCATTCCGCCCAGCATCAGCCAGTGATGGCCATGCCCCCGATGGCGTTTCGCCTGAAACCACCCGATGATGAAGAGTCCCGTAAACAGTGCGGCCATCAGCTGGCTGAGGTCCGCTCCCAACGTCGCATGGGTTCCGAAGAAGCCCGGCTGTCGAAGCAGATCAAACATGGTACGTCCTAACCG
>JACCYV010000015.1 GCA_013696305.1 Nitrospira sp. | reverse complement strand
ACCCAGAACGTGGCGGCCTTTCCGAAGCCCTTCGCCACACACATGTCGTTCTTCAGTCGGTTGTGCTCTTTGTCGGTAATGCGCCAGACTTCGCAAGAGTACCCGGCAATCTTGTCGGTCTTTCTCGTGCGTGCGACGGTCTGCTTTTCAAGCGCCTCCTTCAGATGCTCCCCTTGCTCGCCACCCATGCTGATGACCATGCAACTTTTCTGTCCCGCCATCGCGATCTGCATCGTCCGGGTTTGAGCATCGAAAATCATCACGTTGGTTTGACCTTCACCGCGGGACATTTCCACGCGCGCCTTGTCGCCTTTGAGATACCAGTCCATCGCGCTCACACTACCGGTGGCCGAATGGGTGGTGGTCATATGCACTCCTGGTGAAAGAGAAAAACCCGTGAAGCAAATCTCTTGGAGTCGGCTTAGATAATCTTCAACTTGTGAAAGTTCACTCCCTTGGGAGGCGGAGGAGTGGAAAGATTCATTTCCGCGAGTACCCGAACCACCTGTTCAGCCACGACGAGATTGCGATACCATTTACGATTCGCCGGCACGACATACCAGGGCGCAGGGGGTGTACTGGTCGCCGAAAGCACTCGCTCGAACGCCTTCATATAGTCATCCCACAGTTTGCGTTCCTCGAGATCACCTTCGCTGAATTTCCAGCGTTTCTCCGGATCGCGGATCCGTTCGGCAAGCCGTTCTTTCTGTTCATCCTTGGAAATGTGCAGGAACAACTTGAGAATCGTGGTGCCGCTCTCGGCCAGCATTTCTTCGAACTCATTGATCTGGTCGAGGCGCTGCGTGAACACCTTGTCCGACACCCAACCATGCACACGAGTAATCAACACGTCTTCATAGTGCGACCGGTTAAAAATTCCGATATAGCCTTTCGGCGGTACTTCCTGGTGGACGCGCCAGAGAAAATCATAGCCGAGCTCTTTTTCGCTGGGCGCCTTAAACGACGCCACCCGGCATCCTTGAGGATTGACGCCGGACATGACATTCTTGATCGTGCCGTCCTTTCCGCTCGTGTCCATTCCCTGGAGAATGATCAATAGAGCTTGGCCCCTGTTGGCATAGAGCCGCTCCTGCAGTCGGTCGAGTTTCGCGATAAGTACATCCGCGGCAGCTTTGGCTTTGGATTTACCTGCTTCGTTTTTGTCGTGCCGCCCGGTGTCATCAGGATCGAACTGTTTCAGCGTGAAACGGCAGCCGGGTTTAATACGATACTCCTGCATCTCCACTTCCTCCACAACAACTCGTCCCGGATACACGGAACTATCCGTCTTGCCGATAACCCCTCATGCAAAGATACTCCAATCAGCCAACAGAGAGCGTACATAATCCTTCAAACTGCCTGGCGATCAAACCCATCGCTGTCCTCTCTGCATTTGATGAAACCACATGCGGCCGCATGGATAAAAAGTGGCCTATCATCAGTCAGGATGACGCCAGTCATACTCTCAGGTGACCGGTAACACGTGCCATCACCGCCGATGCCGCCGCCCATGGGGCATAGTCTCGCACGATAATTTCACACAGAAATTGGAGCGATCGGGCTCGGCGGGTCGGAATGCGATAAGGTTTCTCCCTTGCTTCAACAGGGTCCAAAACAACCGACCATTCCGGCTACGTCTACAGCCTGTGCAAAAAACAATGGATACCAGCCCGGAAAGTTAAGACAGCGACATCCGAGTGCGTGCCTCGGCGAGATACTTCAATAACAGACCCACCTTGGACTGCCGTTCAAGATAGAATGGTTTGCGGCAGAGGCCGCCTTCTTCCCGATACGTACCGAGACGATGCGTTCATCCGGCAACGAAAAAACATCTTCGACGCCGACATACAAGGCTGCTGACCTTTGGAGCTGTGCATTAATTCCAACATGGCTGACCCCTTGTGCAGGCTGCCGGGTGGAATGGTATTCACGACCGATTTTCCCAGCACGAGCCGCGGCGCGCGGCGATAACAGACCCGCTGTGTGAAAGATCACTTCACGGGCAACCTGCGAGGAGGACGCCTGTCGATAGTGGAATGTCAGCGAATATGTCTTGTCTTCCACCACCACTCCGGCCTTGCGTCAGGTTCCGCTCCTCTTTCAGCACCGTCTTGAGCCAGGCGCGGCAACAGTCTCGCGCATGATGCATGACCCGCTCCGACGTGTGTAACCTATCGAGGCCGTGATTTCTGACCAGGTGCGCGGGAATGCCCTCCACGCGTGGCTGCAGATCGACGAGGGCGCGCCCTCAAATAACGGCCGGGGGCCTTGACTGTCAGTGCATGCCGCGCTTCACGAATGGGGTCTGTGAAGACGGCCGCATGCCGGTCCTGAACAATCCGTGCCAATGTGCCGTCGAAATCGAATGCAAAGAGCGCCGCTCCCTGACCGACGACTTGATCAAGCACTCGCTTGCCCGAAGCTCTCAGCACATTCTGCATGCAGCCGGCTACCGAACCCGTCCCGAGGCCTGCCCGACCTGTTTCATCACGCGAATGCGGCGGCGCATACGTGCCGCGTCCATGAGCATACGTCCGGCCCAGCGATAGACATTGAACTCCTGAACCAGCCCGCGCATGCTCCGCATGCGGGCTCGTTGTTCTTTCGGCGGCATCGACAGCGCTATGTGCAAGGCCGCTGCGCATTGATCGATATCATAGGGATTGACGACCAGCGCTTCGGGCAATTCCTGCGCGGCCCCGGTGAACTGGCTGAGAATCAACACCCCCTGCTCGTCATCGCGCGCCGAGATGAATTCCTTGGCGACCAGATTCATGCCGTCATGCAGACTCGTGACGAAAGACAAATCGGACGCCCGATAATACTCGTACACATCCGGCGGCTCATGATGCTTCACTTTCAAGACAATCGGTTCGTAGCCCTCGCGTCCAAACCGCTTATTGATGCGTTCCGCCAATGCATAGACCTGATCGTGAAAATGCTGGTACTGATCGATGATCGTGCGGCTCGGCGCGGCGATCTGAATGAAAGAGAACTTGCCGATCCATTCAGATTGGAGTTCAAACAACCGTTCGACGGCGAGAAACCGCTCGATGATACCTTTGGTATAGTCGAGTCGATCCACCCCGATCCCTACCAGCCGATCGGGGCCCATGGCGTGACGCTCGCGGATATGCACACGACAGTCGGGCACCGGACGTTGATTGTCCACCCAGCGCGACGGCCATTCAATGGAAATAGGGTAGGGATTGACCGCCGTGAGGCGACCGCCGTACGAGACCGTGGAGGCATCTCGGTCAATGCGTGCTTCAAGGAGGCGATCGATGCAGTACAAAAAATGGTTGCCGTGTTCGCGCGTGTGAAACCCGACGATGCTGCTGCCGAGTAACCCCTCCAAAATTTCCTGCCGCCACGGACAAATGCCGTAACTTTCCGCGTTCGGCCAGGGAATATGCCAGAACATGATAATGGTCGCATTCGGCAGCTTCTCCCGCACCATCTTGGGCAACAGCGCGAAGTGGTAGTCCTGGACGAGGACCACCGGATCATCTGTCTTGGCTTCTTCGACCACGGCCTGAGCAAACCGCTCGTTGATGGCCACGTACTGCTCCCAGTCGGAGGTACGGAACGTCGGGCGGACGTGCGCATTGTGGCACAAGGGCCACAGACCCTCGTTGGAAAACCCATAGTAGAAGCCTGATTCTTCGTCGGGTGACAACCAGATGCGGCGGATATCGTATGAGGGGTGATCCGGCGGCACGCGCACATGGTCGCGGCTATCCACTACGTCGCGGTCGGCCGAACCATTGCCGTGCGCGATCCACACCCCTGAACAGGCCCGCATCACCGGTTCCAGGGCGGATACCAGTCCACTGGCCGGCAGTGACACCTCAATTTTCTGCCCCCGGCGATTGTGGATATAGGGTTGTCGGTTGGAGACGATCAAGATTTCGTCGCCCGAAAGGTGTTCATGTAGAATCGTCTTGAGGCTGGCTGGGCTCCAGGTAATCTGGCTTTCATCGCGCATCCTACGATCGGCTTCCAATTCGCGCACCAAGGCATGGAGATCCTGCGCAACCGGGTGTAGTTCCGGGGAATGCGTCTGCCCACGCCCGGTGGGCAATCCCGTACGGGTCAGCATGGCTCGCACGCCGGCCACCCAGCCACGCCAGCTGAGATGCGCAACGAGCACCGTCACCGCTGAAATCACCGCGGCCAACCCGACAAAGAGGTAAAAAATGTACCACTTCGTATCGGTACTGCGCTGATGCACAAAACTCATGTCGTGGACCAGCATGAGCCGCCCCAGGATTTTGCCTCCCGATTGAATGGTCGCCACCACGACGTGCAGCGGCCCTTGCGCAAAATCCACCACCTCCGACGAGCCTGGCGTGAGATGGGCCACACTCTCGCAGGACAATTGATCGGGGTAGGTGAGGGTCTGGTAGAGCAGGCGATGCTGCATATCGCAAAAGCCGAGCGCATACAGCCGTTCGTCCTGAATAACCTTGTGAAAATACGCGAATATTTTCGTGCGCGAACGGGACGCCACCAAATCAGACAGCGGCACTTCCATCGTACTGGCCAGCAATTTTGATCGGCTTTCGAGGTCGCGCGTGAACCACTTCAGCGTGAGCGAATCGACAAGCGGAACCACACTATAGGCCACGGCTCCCAAGACCAGCAAAAGAGGCAGAATGAACCGGAGTGACAGACGCATGGTTTCTCCCTGCCGTTGCTTTGCGCCGGAAATCTTATAGTCCGGACATGTACCCCTACGGACTCATCGGCCATTGCCACGTCTCCGCCGCTATCCACGAAGGCGGGCCGGTCGGCTGGCTCTGCCTGCCCGGACCGGATAGCGATCCCGTGTTCGGACGCCTCCACGACCCGGACGGAGGCCGATTTTCCATATCAAGCCCTACCAGCTCCGCGCAAGTCAAGACGGGGCCGCCATACCAGCCTAATACAAATATTCACCTGACCGGACCGAGGTGTCCACGTCAAAAGGGAGATAGCTTCAAGATCACGGATTTTTGCCCGCATTTCGAGCAGTACGGGTGTCCCTATCGCCGGCTTCGCTCTTCCGAATCGTCGAACCGCTGGCGCCTACACACGAACACTCTCCCGAGCGCCTGGCGCCGGTCTATCGGGTGAGCCAGGATCTACCCCTGCCGGAAACGGAACATCTGAATTAGACCGGTTTTTGCGGAAGCGCGCCGGTGCGCAGCCATAACCAAGCTGCGAGGTTATTCAAAACGATGTGTATTGCCGAGCAGGTACGGGCCCTGACGCAGATCTTCTGCGACAACCGTTTCTACGACCTATGGACTAAAGATCAAGCCTTCCCGAAACCCGTACCATCAGAATAGGTTATGATCCCAGCGCCCATCATCCCAATGAAGCGATAAACACGCGTCGCGTCATTCCTCTGGGTATCTGAAACGATAACAACCGTTTGAATCTCTCTTCGCGGGTGACCAGACGCGGCGACCACCTTAATCGGTTGCATCTCGCGAATCGCGTGGCTCATCGAGGCATGGCATTATCGATCCGAACGGTACCAGGCAAGAGAAGCAGCCCACCACCGAGCGCTGTTTCCGCGCGTACGTTGTAGTTGATAATTAAGGGTTTCTTGAAACATAAAGAAGCGGTCTCGTTCGCTTTTAATTCAGCCGTTTCCCTCAGCAAACCCATCCAGTTTGAAAACCCGCGCTGACAGGCTAAGTCTTCGGATTCCAAATTGGGAATATCGACTCGTGCAGAATCCTTCCTGAGGTTGACCCACCGGATTTCGTCTCCCGGCCTCACGACAAGACTGTCACTTGCTAGCTTCTCCGTAATCTTAATGTCATGAATGGCTGACGTTCGGCTTGTCTGAGGCAAGCTCGTGCAGGCGGATAATCCACCACACAATACTGCCATCACCCCCAACGACCAGACTCGTTTTGGATCGATCATACAAAACCTCCCTCGGTGAGCAATTATCTTCTCGGCGTAACCCATTCTACTTAGCCGACTGTGCATATGCAAACCCGGCCACGGCTCCATGACAGCCGTAACCCAGCCTGAAGTACCTAGAAGCAGCAGGTGCCGCCAGGCGACGAGTACGTCACGCTTGAGCATATCTGTAAGAGCGACGGAAGAGGACGCCTTGAATGGCAATGAATTCGAACACATTGGAGGGATTCGCAAAGAGGGAGCGGTACAGTGAAGAAAAAAAGTGGTAGGGAGAAGGTGTTTATCCGCAGGCGTCGTTCATCGAAGAAGAGCCCGCGAGTCAACTGGAGGGTCATCGAGAATGAAATCAACCCGCGGCACGTACTCGCCGGCCTCAGTAACGGTACTCCGAAAAAGAGGCCGGCGGCAGAAGGTTTGGTGGAGGCGAGGGGAGTTGAACCCCTGTCCGAAGATCGTCGGCTCATCGCGTCTACATGTGTAGCCGATTCTTTGAGTTTCGCAACGACCCACGCCTATCGGCAGGCTTAGAATCGCCGCTAGCACAGTATTGTCTCGTCCACCGCCGCTGAGCACCGACGTTGGACCAGCCCGCTGCATCGCGCCATTCCACCCCCGCGGGCCTCAGATGGAACGACGTCTCAGCTTAAATAATTAAGCTGCGAGTGCCAGTTCTTGATTGGCAGTTGCATTTTCCCGGAGGATTTACGAGACCCCGAGAGCTCGACATGCGACGATGGCATCAGTATCCCCGTCGAAACCGGTCGCCCCCTCCTTGGTCAGGTTGTTGAAAACGCCCCCCAGCTGCGTTCTCGCGTTGCTCAACGCCTCAACGTGTACGCCTCGGCATCTCGCATGCCGCGGCCTTGCCGGACGGCCGTTTTGAACAACTCTGCTGGGCTCAGAAGGCTATTAAACGACTCGTCTGCTCTTGCTGAGATACTTATCATATCGCATAAGATCAAGTAGATGCTAGGGACGAAACTTCTCTAGCAGTTGATTGACATGGTAAAGGCCCTTAATTAATTAAGGGCCGGCGGGCAGCATCAAATCAAAACACGAGGACACAAGAATAATGAAGAATGGCATTTCACCCTTCATGTTCTGAGTTCTGCTTAGCACTCGAAGAGTTTATATCTCACATGGAGAATACGGTGGATTGGCAAACGCTTCATTCGGACCAACCTTGACTCCCACTCAAGTGACCTCGATTCTGTCTGCTTTCCCTCGCCGTTCCACCGGATACTTCCGTTCGCGCCAGGCATCTAGGCCGCCTTCGAGCGGACGCACTCGATGGATGCCTTTCTTTTTCAACAGAAACGCGGTTCTGGCGCTGGATACTTCATTCGGGCACGAGCAGTAGAGCACGATGTCCCGATCACGCGGGATCTCGTGATGGCGGTGCTCAATCTCCTCCATCGTGAAGCTGATCGCGCCGGGAATGGTTTCCGGATCGAGTTCCAGAGCGAGTGGATGCCGAACATCGACCACACTGATAGCCTCACCGTCGTCCAAAAGTTGCTTGAGTTCATCCACGGAAATTTTAGCCATCCGTAGATGCCGCAAAACTTTTTGGCGATGATAGTACTTATAGGCGATGAATCCCGCTATGCCGACGACTAGTATCGCCAATGCCAATCCACCGGCCTGGTCGAGGAGTCCCGCCAGCTGCTCAAGCTGACTGCTGAACAACGCC
>JACCYV010000202.1 GCA_013696305.1 Nitrospira sp. | reverse complement strand
CCAAGCCGGTCATCGAAACGGCTCCGGCTTCATTGTCGGCATAGACGCCGCAGCCGATCAAGGGCGTGTCGCCGACTCGACCGGGCAACATGACATTCACGCCGCCGGTCGAAGCGCCCGCGGCGACGGTCCCCCCAAGATCCAATGCGACAGCACCCACCGTTTCTTTGCCTATGCTTCGTGCACGGATGCGTCCAGTATGCATGATCGCCCGGTGCAGCCGTAATGTCCAGCTCAATGCGGCAGGCGGCAGATGAGGGTACCGGAGCCCTGGCGTTCGCTTGACACGGGGAACCCGCTCTAATCCAAAATAATTTGCAAAACGAGACGCCGATGGTCCGACGAGCAGCACATGCATCGTTTTTTCCATCACCAGGCGTGCGGCGGTGATCGGATGAATGATGCGCTCGACGGAGGCTACGGCCCCTGCCCGCAGGTGACGTCCTTCCATGATCGAGGCGTCCATGCGGCGCACTCCGTCCAACTGATGATTGGCGCCTCGCCCCGCGTTAAACAGGCCCGAGTCCTCCAACAGGCGAATGGCTTCCTCCACCGCTGACACCGCCGGCGCACCGTCTTTGAGCAATCGATGGCCTTCGGTCAGCGCAGACTCGACGCAGGCCGCTTGAGCGATGGTCATGGCGCGGCGTCCCGCGCCTCCGTGGAGCAGCAGAATCGGGCGCGATCGTTTCAATTGAGAAGAAGATCTTTGACGTGACGGTAGGCAGGATCCTGCATGCGGTCCAGATCTGACCGGACGAATCCCAGACCGGTCACGCATAGTTCGAAATTTTCGGACAGCTTTTTGAACAAGGGGGAATCCTGCTCGGGATCGTAGCTTCCATACTCGGCCACCAATCCGTAAGAACGTTTTCCTGTCTTCATATAATCCACCAGGAAATCCTGATGGTAGATAATGCCGGCGGTTTTGAGGCGGCGAAGATATTCGGGAAACAATCCCGCCATGAAGAGCGTGAAGTCACCGATATGCCGATGAACATCGCGCTCACGGTCGAACGACTGCGCCTCCAATAGCACTTCGGATTCGAACAGCATTTCGACCACCGAATCGATCGCGCGCCCTTGTTTGTTCTGAACCTTGAAGAGTTGGTCCGTATGGGCGAATTCGACAAGCAGGTTGGAGACGTATTCGGTGACGTTGAGATCCGGCCACCCGAGATGTTCGGTAAAACTTTTTTCCGTCAACGCGCCAAACAGTTGGCGGAGTGGATGGCTGCGAGAAACGGGACTCCCCATCTCGACCTCCCGGGCAATCCGTGCCCTTTGAAAATAGTATAACAGACCATCGCGAATCGATCGATACTACTCCCTGTATCTTTATCGGCGCCTCACACCGAAACTTAACCGTCGACTCTTCGACCTGCAACGCCTTTCCAGCAGGAAGATCACGATCCCATCGTTGACCAATCCCACCTGCATGTGCGCCCCGCATAGGCCGATCTTTATGCTGAGGCCCCGGATGGCAGTCCATTTCACGTCATCGTACAATGCACGTGCCTCATCCAGCGTGCCAGCTAGGTCGAACCCTGGCCGACGGCCTTTTGTGCCATTGCCGAGCAGCGCTCCAAGCAACTGGGTTCCGCCGGCATCGTTCAGCGCGCGATTCATCTTTCCTTCGTCATTTCCAAAAATACGTTGCGTCTAAATTCGTCGCAGCCATCGCCGACCCTCAGGCATTGCTCACTGAGCATTTCGCAATTGAGCCCAGGTCCCTTCCAGTTTCAGCAGGCGGCGCTTGATCGGCAACCCGCAGGAGAACCCGCCAGCGAGCCGTCCTGCGAAATTATCCGGTGGCAAGGCACCACGATGGGGACCGGATTGGCCCCGAGCGCCATGCCCACAGCCCTGGCATACTGCTTCCCGCCCACGCGGCTTGCGACCCATTTGTAGGAGCGTACCCGGCCATAGGGAATCCGGGCGATTGCCTTCCAGACTTTCCGTTGAAACGGCGTTCCGGCCGACCCATCCACGGGAAGAGAAAAATCTTGACGCGTTCCCTCCAAATAGGCCGATAGTTGCTCCCGTGCCTCCGTCAGCACGGCGACAGCCTCGCCTCCTTTTCCGACCTGCTGTGGCCGGGAGGATGTCCGTCGGTTTGAAGTAGACAAATCAATGGATGTGAGACCCTTCTCGGAAGCCGCAATTTCCACCCATCCCCAGAGCGTCTTGAAGGTAATAGCCTGCATCATGTCATGCCCCTCTGAATTTTCTTGTCACCCGTCCCAGCTTCCGCTTCACCATTCCCCGCACGACGTCCAACTCCTCCGACCCAAGTAGAACGTGGAGGCCTAAATACCCTACGACACTGAGTCCGATTCCGACGACCAGGAGGACTGATTTCATCATCCATTCACCCTCCTGAGCCCAAATCGTCGCGTTCGCCACCCATAGGCAGATCACCAGGACCGGAATGCATGCCACGAGGACGCGAATGGCGGAAGCCCCGATCGAGCCCCAGTCGATGCGCCCCAAACGCCGATGCAGCACCGCGACGAGAATGCTCCCATTGAGCATGGAGGCCATGGCCGTGGCCAGAGCCAACCCCGCCGCTTCCAATAGAGTCATCAACCACAGCGACAAGAGCACATTGGCCCCGACGGCAATTCCAGCCGCCACCGCCGGAGTCTTGGTATCCTGCAACGAATAAAACGCAGAAACGATGATGCGCACCCCTGCGAACGCCCACAGCCCGACGGCATAACACAGCACAGCCGTCGCCGTCGCCAGCGTGTCGTCTTTGGTAAACGACCCATGCTCGAAAAACAGATGCACGACCGGTTGCCTCAAGAGAATCAGGCCCAGCATTGCCGGCAGGATAATGAAAAAAATCATCCGCAGGCCGAATCCGAGCGTCGTCCGCAATTCATCCATCGCTCCTCGGGCGGCCTGCGCAGAAAGTGTCGGGAGAATCGCCGTGGCGAGCGCCACCCCGAAAATGCCGAGTGGAAACTGGATCAATCGCATGCCGTAAAACAAATACGTCGGCCCGCCCGCAAAAAATGACGCCAAAATAGTACTCACGGTGATGTTGATCTGTGTGACCGAGAGCCCCAGTAGGGAGGGAATCATCAGAAGACCGATGCGCTTTACCCCTGGATGACCCGGCTGGAACCTCAGGCTGAACAGCATGCCGCGCGATTGTAACCCAGGGAGTTGCATCGCAAACTGCGCGACGCCGCCCACCACGATGCCGATTGCCACCCCGATGATGGGGTCCGGCAATAACGGGGAGAGGAACAGCGCGCAGCCAATGGTAAAGATATTGAAAAAGACCGGCGAGAAAGCCGGTGCCGCGAAGGCGCGAAGCGAGTTCAGAATACCCATCGCCAGAGCCGCCAGGCTGATGAACAAAAGATACGGGAACATCACGCGGGTTAACAATGTCGTCAGTGCCAGCTTGTCCGGATTTCCATGGAAACCCGGCGCGAGCAGCCACACAATCCCCGGCGCCGCCGCAACGCCGAGCAGCGTCACGGCGGTCACGATGGTCAGAAGCGTCGTGAAGGTGGCGCTAGCCAGCTCCCAGGCGTCACGCTTGGTTTTAAGAGTGCGATACTCGGTGAATACCGGAATGAACGCTGCGGACATCGAGCCTTCGGCAAACAGTTCCCGCAACAGGTTGGGAATCCGATAGGCGACAAAAAATGCATCGGCGGCGGGGGTCGCCCCAAAAAGTCTCGCCAGCACCATGTCGCGGACAAAACCGAGAATGCGGCTGGACAAGGTGGCGACGCCGATGAGACCTGCCGCCTTCACGACGGAATGGGTTTCGTCCGGAGCTGGTCGAGATGGTTCAACGGAAGCGGCGGGATCGGACATTGTTCTGGATTGTAACGAAACCGAGAAGGGCCGTCCATTGTCCGGTGAGAACGACGCACTAGGGATCCTGAATGACATCGTTCGACAGCTCATTCGGGTTGTCGCTCTCGCCTGAAGGACAGCAGCGAGCGAGGTGGACCGCGCTTGCCTCGATCCCTCGACACAGCCCTCCCACTAGATCGTCGGCCTTTATACGCTCGACGACCACGGCGACGACATCCTGTCGCTGGGCCCCTGACATGTGATCGCCCAGGGATCGGTCAGCCAGCACGTGCACCTGCCGCTCAAGCAGCGATACCATCAGCAACAGCCCGGTCTGCTCCCGAGTCCGTGCAACGCCATGCTGGGCAAAGGCCAATTCCGCCCGCAGCTGCACCTTCTGCCGCATTCTTTTGTGGGAGGTAAGGAGTCGAATGATTAGCGGCCACGTCCCGCTCCAGGCTCCGAACAGATAGGCCAGCGCGGTCGCGGTCAGCAGCCACAGGGCATTCGCCCCATGCCATCCCCAAGGGAGCCAGGCGGTTTCAATTGTCAATAACGCGGTTAAGATGAACAAGGCAACCAGAAGGCCGGCACGATGTTGCGCCTCACGGTACAGTCCGGATTGCCGAACGATCATGGGCACGATTTCCGCGCTGGTATGTTGCTCAGCCGCGTGCACGGCAGCCTCTACCCTCGCGCGCTCCTCCTTCGTAAGCGCCGGCAATTTACCAGTCGCCACTGGCGCCTCCTCCCCCGAAATCGCCCCCACCGCCAGAGAAGCTACCGGATCCTCCGAACGATCCGCCGATACCGCCGGACCCCCATCCGCCTTGTTGTGTGCTGAACCAGGTCCCATCAAAGGCGCTTCCATTTCTCCTGCGTCCCGATCCCCCGCCTTGCCCGAGAGCACTGAGTACGCCGACCAGCGTCAGACTCACGGCTGCGGCAATGAGAGCGGGTATCACCCATGGCGCGGCAAAAAACGACAGGCCTCCTCCGGCGACCGGCCCCAGCACGCGATGCACGCGCGAGAGGAGGAGACCGATGACCACACCCAGGATCACCGCGAAAACGGTGTTGCCGAAAGCCTCACTGGATGACGGAACAGCAGAGGTGTGATCCTTAGCGCTATAGGTCCCTTCGATGGTCTTTAAGATGGCCTGAACCCCAGCCGCGATGCCCGCGGCGACCTCGCCGGCTCGAAATCTCGGGACCATCTCATTGCGGATAATCTGCGCCGACCGCGCATCCGTCAGCACCCCTTCAAGCCCATACCCGACTTCAAGACGAATTTTTCGATCCTTGATCGCAACAAGGAGCACGGCTCCGTTATCGGTGCCCTTGTGACCCAATTTCCACGTGGTGGCCACGCGATGAGACACATCAAACAGCGGCTCCCCCTCCAGCGACGGAATGATGAGCACCGCCACTTGGTTGGAGGTCTTCGCTTCATGCGCCTGAAGATCTGACGAGAGTTGTTCGGCCACTGCGGGCGGAAGGACACGGGCCAGATCAACGATGTGACCAGTGAGCGGCGGCACGTCGAGCGCCACAGCGGGAAGACTCACCGCGAGCGTGAGCAACCATGCCCCAAGGTGGACCTTAGTCCCTGCCCGGCTCGTCGACGGCATCGCACACTCCTCGCCTCGATTGAGAGAAAACCGTCAGAATTTCACTTCCGGCGGCTTGGCTACCGCCTTTTCGTCAGCCACGGTGAAATTGGGCTTCTCTTCCATATGCAGCAGAAACTTGGCGGTCAGATTCGTGGGGAAATAGCGGACCATCTTGTTGAACTCCGCCACCTTGTCGATGTAACGCTTGCGCGCCACAGTGATACGATTCTCGGTGCCTTCAAGCTGACTCTGGAGATCACGAAAGTTTTGATCGGCCTTCAAGTTGGGATAGTTTTCCGCGACGGCCAGCAATCTCCCTAGCGCACTGGACAGCCCCTGTTGAGCCTCCTGAAACTTCTTGAACGCCGCCTCGTCTCTCAGCAGTTCCGGCGTCACTTGGACGCTCGTGGCCTTGGCGCGCGCCTGCACGACACTTTCAAGGGTCTCCCTTTCATGCGCGGCATAGCCCTTCACCGTATTCACCAGGTTCGGAATCAGATCGGCTCTTCGTTGATACTGATTGATCACCTCGCTCCAGGCAGCCTTCGTATCTTCGTCGAGACCCTGCAAGTCGTT
>JACCYV010000163.1 GCA_013696305.1 Nitrospira sp. | reverse complement strand
ATCCTTTGCACGGTAATCGGGCAGGACAGCAGATAGGGCGTCAATTCATGAAAGAGATCAGGCAAGGCACCTAGGCCGGGTTAGCCTAAGGCGCTAAAGACAGCGAGAGGTGTGGTCGTCTTTCGTTTCATAGTCACGAGCCAGGATGACGCTTTGGGGCATACCGACTCCTTATATCATACCTGGGTGAACATTATAGCAGCCGACCTATGCTTGTCCTCAGCGGACTGGCCCGCTGTCATCGCTGAATTGCCGATGTGACCTGACGCCACCGCAGCAGAGCATGGCGGTCGGGCTCTGTCTAGATCTCCGTAAGGAATCGGCTCATGACATGGGACGTACGTCTTCTATCGATGGCGCGCTCAATTCCTGATCCTTGCAGCACGGTTATACCTGTAGCGAAGCCTCCATGCCTTCTAATGTCGCCCAGACCCCATGCCCGAGATTGTTGGCCGATTGATAACTATGTCGGGCCAGCCGTGCGGCCAACGGCCACGTCTGAGGTTTCACGAGGACCCACATGGCGATTCGAGGAATGTTGATGATATCGAACGCTCCGAGAATAGGAGAGAGATCGTCGTCGATCCCGTCGGATACTCCTTTCATCGCCAGGCAGGGAATGTTCCGCTGCTTGCAGAGATTCGCGATCGTCTGGCTCTCCATGTCCACCGCAATCGCGGGGGTGGTGGCGGCCAATGCGCGCCGAGCGGCGGACGTGAGCACGGGCTGGCTGACCGTCACCAGCGGGCCGACATGGAAGGGAATGTTCCGGTGCTTCAATGCCCGTTCGGCCACGGCAATCAGACGCGGATCTTCGGATTGAACGATCAGTTCGCCGATGTGCACATGCGGTCTCAGTGCCCCGGCGAGGCCCGAGCAAATCATCAGATCCAATTTTTGCGAGTCCAGGAATCGATTCACGCGCACTTTGGCCACGGCGGGCACCATGCCGGACAGGCAGAGCCGTATGGTATGCCCGTTGTGGGTCGCTCCCCAAATCTCGTCGCGTGCATCAAGTAATTCGAGTTTCAGCCGCCGGCAGACTTCCCGCACTTCCCATTTCACCTCAGCGACGAGTCCTATTCTCATACCTTCCTCCCGTTTTTGACATACCCTTGCTCGGTGAACCAACGCACGGCTTGTTCAAGTGCGTCTTGCAGCGGGGTCTGAGGTAAACCCAATTCTGTCACGGCTTTGCGACTGTCATACCGCATCGGTTGCTTCGCCATTCGCACCCCATCCAGAGAAGCGCGCGGGACCTGTCCCGTGATCTTGGCCACAAGTTCTCCGCCGGCGCCAGCGCATAAGGCGACGAAGTACGGGATCTTGATGCGAGGCGGGGGACGCCGGCTCACACGCCCGAGTAATCCGAGAAAGTCGCTGAACGGCAAATTCTGGTACCCGAGAATGTACCGCTCGCCGACGCGTCCCTGAGTTGCGGCCAGCCAATGACCGACCGCCACATCCTTCACGGCAATCCAATTAAAGGCAGCCTCTAAAAACGCCGGGAGGCGTCCGTTGAGAAAGTCCACGATGAATTGGCCGGTCGGGGTCGGTCGCCGGTCCAGGGCGCCGATCGGAGTCGACGGATTCACAATGGTAATCGGCGCGCCCTCCCGGATCAGCTTCCAGACAGCCTGTTCCGCCAGAATTTTCGTGCGTTGGTACGTACTGCGAGCGGCCTCGGGCGCGAGGAAATCTTCTTCTGTCCCGAGACGGTCGGCCGAGCATTGTACCGTCACGGCGCTCGATGTATATACGATCCGTTTCACTCCGGCCTGACAGGCTGCTTCCAGAAGCCGCCGGGTACCGCCGACATTGACATCATGCATGGCTTGAGGGTCAGGCACCCAGAGGCGGTAGTCCGCCGCCACATGGAACAGCAGATCCATGCCTTGCACGGCGCGTTCCACTGATGCGTGGTCAGTGAGACTTCCAAGAATGGGTTTCAGGCGCAGGTCCGACACGACACCGAGATCGCTCGTCGGCCGGACCAGCGCCGACACGTCGTGTTGTTGGTCTACCAAAACCCGCGCAACGTGTGCGCCGACAAACCCGCTTGCTCCAGTGACCAATATCCGCACAATGAGCCTCTTCTCTTTAACAGGATGCTGAAAAAGTCCGCCAGCCGCGTTCTCGCCTCGTTCAGACCCTCAGCGTCCCCCCATGGAAACAGAGCCTGTCCCGGCAGGCTCTTAGTGGGCGGGTAAGAAGATGACTGCGTAACCCGGGCTCCCGAGGCGTTCCGCTAACTTCACGTATGGTCCACTTCTTCCCGCAGGAGGAACTTAATGGACGGATTGGATTTGATGCAATAGGCCAGGAGATGTTCCGTGGCGAACAACATGACGGCGCGGCCTTGCTGATCGACCAGCCGCAGGGTGTCGGACGGCCAATACACCGCCGCAATCGCAGCGGGATCGCCGACGATCCACCGAGCCAGCGCATGGGGCAGCCGTTCGACCGATGTGTTGACCCCGTATTCATTCTCCAGACGGGACACGACCACATCGAACTGCAGTTCTCCCACCGCGGCCAGGACCGGTTCGCGGCGCACGTGGTCCGGTGAATAGAAGATCTGCATGACCCCTTCCTCTTCCAACTGCTTGAGCCCCCTCTGAAACTGCTTGTGCTTGGAAATGTCTTGGGTGCGCAGCAGTCCGAAACATTCGGGAGCAAAGTGCGGGATGGGATCGAAGGTCAGGGACTGATTCGAAGTGAGGGTGTCGCCTATTGTAAACAGGCCGGGGTTCACTAATCCGACCACGTCGCCTGGATAGGCTTCGTCGATCGTTTCGCGGTCGCGGCCGAAGAGCCGGTGGGGACGTGTCATCCTGATCTTCCGGCCCAAGCGGGCGTGATAGACCATCATGTCCTTCTCGAAGCGGCCCGAGCAGATGCGGAGAAAGGCCATGCGGTCGCGATGTTGCGGATCCATGTTGGCCTGAATTTTGAACACGAATCCGGAGAAGGTCTCGTCCGTCGGCTGCACCAGCCCCTGAGCGGTGTGGCGCGGACCTGGCGGCGGCGCGAGCTGGGTGAAGGCGTCGAGGAACGGTCCGACGCCGAAGTTAGTCAGCGCGCTGCCGAAGAACACCGGCGTCAGTTCGCTCGCGAGAAAGCGCGCGCGATCGAATGTTGTGCCCGCGCCCGTCAATAGCCCGATCTCTTCCTGCAGCGGGCCGTAGGCCTCGCCGAGGGTTTCCGCCAACCGCTGGTTCGGAAAGGTCTCTACCTTGACCGGCGCGCGGCGTTGGTTGTGTGCCGTCCGTTCGAAGAACAACACCTGGCGGTTCTGAAAATCGTAGACGCCTTGAAAGCCGGATCCCTCGCCGATCGGCCAATTGAAGGGAACCGCTGTCATGCCCAGGGTGCGTTCGATTTCATCGAGCAGGTCGAAGGGATGGCGCCCCGGCTGGTCCATCTTGTTGATGAAGGTCAGGATCGGAATCCCGCGTTTGCGACAGACGGCAAAGAGTTTCTTGGTCTGCGGCTCGATGCCCTTGGCGCCGTCCAGCACCATGACGGCACTGTCCACCGCCATTAAGGTACGGTAGGTGTCTTCGCTGAAGTCCTGGTGGCCCGGCGTGTCGAGGAGATTGATGCGCGCGCCCTGATAGTCGAACTGGAGCATGGTGGACGTGATCGAAATCCCGCGCGCCTGCTCCAACTCCATCCAGTCGGACTTCGCCTGTCGTTGGCTCGATCGGGCCTGGACGGCACCGGCCAAATGGACGGCTCCGGCATAGAGCAGCAACTTTTCCGTGAGCGTGGTCTTTCCGGCGTCCGGGTGGGAAATGATGGCGAACGTGCGTCGCCGCAGCACCTCTCGCCGCAATTCGTCGGACACAGGCTTTTCAACCGGCAGTGACATAGCGCGTCTCTTGGTTGTAGGGGGCCGCCAGCGAGACAGGGAGGAGGGAGTCACCCGGGATCGCTGGATGGGAACTCATTCTTTTATCAGTCGGAGTGGGGTGGCGGCAAGGAGAGGAGAAGAGGGAGGGCAGCCTGATGGTCCCCATGCTCGCGCAACGCGCGGTCTCGGAAGACCCTCGTTGGACGCGCGCAGTATGGGGACCACCGTGTCTGCCCTCCCTGGGGAGATAGCATAGAGGGGGATCTCGGATGATGCGCACGATGAAACTGTGTTCGTCCGATGCGCGCAGTGAAAGGGCCCCCTGGCTCATCCCCTTAAGATGAAATAGTGGTTGGACGTGCGCAGTATGGGATCACCCAAACTGTCCTCCCTGGAGAGGATTAGTGGATGGGTCAGAAGGTTCAGACAGCAGAGATATTCTTACGCTTCACGAGAGACGGGCGCATCGACGAGTGATCGCAAGGTATGTCCCGCGAGCGCCGCATCAACGGCCTCGTCGCGCCGACGCAACACTTCACGGACTGGGTCACCGGCGTCCAGGGGGGCCATTGCGTCGGCTGCGCGACCTTTGTGCATGGCATCCAGGATATCTGTCACGGGAATGAGCTCGGGCGGCTTGGCGAGACTGACACCCTCCGGTTGGGCCATGAGGCCAAGCAATCCGGTTTCCACCAGATGCTGCACCTGTTCCTCGATGAGCGAGATGGGTAGGTGAAGCTCAATGGCCAGCTCGTCCATGAGTAGTGGGCCGTCGCCCTTCACATAGCGCCGCGTCAGGACCAGCAGCAGGCTCAAGGCGAGTTGTTCCCGAAACGCATGGGTCCCTTGTTGCCAGAGCAGACGCGACAGGTAGGCAGTGGGATGCTGATAGAAAAAGGAGAGCTGCGCTCCGATGAGCACAATCAGCCATCCGGCATACAACCATAAGAGAAACAAGATCAGGACGGCAAATCCGGAATAAATCGCGCTGTAATTGGCAGACCCGGCCACAAATGTGGCAAACGCTTCTCCCGCGATGCCCCACAGGACGGCAGCGGTGACCCCGCCGACCAGCGCGGAACCGAATCGCACGTGCGTGTGAGGAATGAACTTGTATAAAAAGGTGAACAACCCGCTGAGGATGACGAACGGCAGCACCTGGCCGGCCCAAACCATCATGAAACCGAACGGCTGGATCTCCAGCACACGCTGCACCAGGGTGGTGCTATGCACAGAGGCCAGCAAACCGAAGGCTGTCACGACCAGTAAGGGGCCCACCAGGACGGCGCTCAAATAGTCGGCAAACTTCCGTCCCCACGGGCGCCCCTCCCGCACCAGCCAAATGGCATTGAACGCCTCCTCGATTTTATCGATGAGCGAATAGGTAGTGTAGAAGAGTCCTGCGACACCGACGGCTCCCAACACTCCGATTTTGAGATTGTCCACAAAGCCGATGATCGTGGCCGTGATTTCCTGACCCTTCGAGCCGAGAGGTTCCAGTGCTTGGGCCAGGACTGGTTCGATTTCCTGGTGCACCCCGAAGGCCTTCAGGACCGAAAACATCACGGCGAGAAAGGGCACCAATGAGAGGAGCGTGGCATAGACCAGACCGGCAGCGCGGGCATCGAGCAGCCGATGGCGGAACTCCATGGCAACGGCAATCGCCAGCCGCAGCGCATGAATGCCGAAGCGGCTCAGTCTGGACAGGGGGGATGGGTCGAGGGTCCAGAGGCCCTGCGTGAGAAATTGGGGGATGTCTGCCAATCTATTCATAGCTCCTCACACTCCTGATAGTGGAATACTGTACCGCGAATCACAGATGGGGCGCACAGGGCGATGTGGGACGAGTGATCCATTCTATTCAAGCCCGGAATTCAGTGAGCCGTCCATGTGTGAGTGTTCTCGAATGTGAGATAAGAAGCCCCGCCGATCACAGATCGGCGGGGCTTCCTCTGGATACGCATCGACCCGGTGGTTGTACCAAGCGGATGGCCGCTGGTCTCTGGATCGCACTTGATCCCCTTGGTGTCCTCCGGCGTCCTGGTTGTGCCGGACTCAAATCTGGCGGTGGCTTCAATCAGATTCGCGCCTCTTTATGGTCTTTTCGGGTTCCGA
>JACCYV010000142.1 GCA_013696305.1 Nitrospira sp. | reverse complement strand
GGAGAAGATTCAGATGGTTCATGAAGCGGAGCATAGCGTGGACCATGCGTGGGAGGTCTATCATCAGGCGGCGTTGGGCGGCACGATCGCGTCGCCTGACTTGCAGGTGCTCATCGAACAGCATCTGCATGACGCGCGGACTCTTATGCCCCGGGCTCATGAGGCTGCCGACCGGGGAGACGGGCGCAAAGTGGAGCGCCTCATAGCAGCCATCAAGATCCATACAGCCCAGGCAATCCAGGGAAGCAAGGAGCAGAAGAAATGACACAAGGTTTCAGAAGGAGAGGCATCAGGTGGAAATGTGTCGGCCTGTTTGTGACGGCAGCCTGTGCCGTCTCCCCGTCATCGGTTCTCGCGGCTCCGCCCCCCAAAGAACTTGATCCCGTCACCATGGTGACCGTTTCAGCCGGACCGTTCTTGATGGGGAGTCAGAATCCAAAGGGACGTGCCGACGAGTGGCCGCAGCGAACTGTACAGGTGGACACCTTCTCGATCGATCATGTGGAGGCGACTAATGCGCGTTACATGGCGTTTGTCGCGGCGACAGGCCATCGAAGCCCGCCGAACCCCTATGCCACCGGTCTGCTGCTGTCGGTCAGGGGCATTGAACAGCTGCCCGTCGTACAGGTCACGTGGTACGACGCGAAAGCCTACTGCGCCTGGGCCAGGAAGCGATTACCGACGGAGGCGGAGTGGGAAAAAGCGGCACGCGGGACAGATGGGCGTCGTTTTCCGTGGGGCGAGGATCAGCCGACTCAGACCAGGGCCAATTTCGATCGGGAATGGGACGGAGAGAGGACCCTTCACGCGGTCGGCGCTTTGTCTGATGGCGACTCGCCCTATGGGATCAAGGATATGTCGGGCAATGCGCGGGAATGGGTCCAGGACTGGTACGATCCGGACTATTACGCAAATGCGCCGGCCAAGAACCCGCAGGGACCCGAGAAGGGGATCGTCCGGGTGATTCGTGGAGGGTCCTGGCACAGCCCCATGTCGGACATCGCGGCGAGCGCGCGCGGACGAGGTGGATTTGCCTTGCAGACGCATGGCACCGGTTTTCGATGTGCCCGGGGTGGAGGGAATTCGGTGGGGGACAAGTCGATCGCTGGGGAGCGGTGAAGTAGCACATGGATAGATGGTGGAACTGCAAGGGCGGTTGGTTATTCATAGTTCTTTGCTCTCGGGCTTCCAATGGAAACACATGGGACACCGGATAGATCTTCGTCCTCCGCTCCGCAGGCCGGAGAGCCCACCTGTGCCCGCTGCGGAGGGTTATTGCTGACCCAGCACTATATGGATTTACTTGACGATACCGGGCAGATTGATATTACCGCCTGGCATTGCACGATGTGTGGCGAAGTCATCGATCCGGTTATTCTGAAAAACCGGATCAGTCCGCCGCCGAATTTGCTCTATGGAACGAAAGCGCGAAAGTTCAGCCAACGAGTGACGGCCGATTCCGAAGGGAGTGATCAGAATGAGGCCTCGAATGAGGCAGAGGTAGCGAATGACGAGGCATCACCCGGCGATTTTTCTAATCAGCGCGCACCATAGCGAACAATCGGCCTGAAGGGGAGCATAAACCAATGAAGATCATCGTGACCGGCGGAACAGGATTCATCGGCCGCGCCCTCGTCGACCAGTTGTCGGAACAAGAGCGCCAAGTGGTCGTGTTGACGCGCCAGGCTCCTCATCATCCGCCCAAGGCTGGAGTCAGGTTCATGGAATGGGACGGAGCCTCCAATGGACCATGGCAGGCCGAAGTGGCATCTGCGGACGCGGTGATCAATCTGGCCGGTGAGCCGATTGCCGACGCACGGTGGACCAGTGCCCGCAAACGTCTCCTCATCGACAGCCGGGTGCGCTGCACCCGCCGGATTGTGGACGCTTTGTCAGGCCGGTCCGCGACACGCCCCGTGCTGATCAGCGCGTCCGGCATCGGATATTATGGTGCGAGCGACGATCGTCCACTGGATGAACATGCTGCGGCCGGCCAGGGCTTTCTCGCTGACTTGTCCTCAGCGTGGGAGGCTGAAGCGCTGCGAGCGGGTCAATTCGGGGCACGCGTGGTGCTCCTCCGAACCGGAATGGTACTCGAGCAGGATGGTGGCGCGCTACCGAAGATGCTGTTGCCCTTCCGTCTCTTCGCCGGGGGCCCGATCCTGCCCGGCACGCAGTGGGTGTCCTGGATTCACCGGTCGGATCTCATCGGCCTTATCCAATGGGCCATCGCGATGCAGGCGATCTCGGGTCCCCTGAATGCGGTGGCGCCCGAGGCGGTGACGATGAAGACCTTCTGTGCCACGATCGGGAAGGTCCTCCATCGTCCGTCGTGGATTCCCGTGCCCGGCCTGGCGTTACGTCTGGCGCTGGGTGAACTGGGAACAATGATGACGACCGGTCAACGGGTCCATCCGGAGAAGACGCTCACGGGAGGATATGTCTTCCGCTATCCGACGCTGGAGGCGGCCTTGCGGGCGATTGTGACAAAGCGATAAGTGTGGAGAACTGGACATGAGTCTGCCGATCGAACCAGTAATTCAGTATCTGCACGCGCTCGCCGTCGCCGTCCTGTTGGGCAAGGTCGTATTGTTATCGTTTGTGGTGGCCCCGATTCTTGCGAAGAACTTGGAGCGGGAGCCGTTTGGAAAAGTCGTCCGCCGGCTGTTTCCCGCGTATTACGCGCTGGGGGATGGGCGCGGCTGCGGCGGGATTGTTGTCTGTGACCGGCCTCGCTCTCATTCGTGTGCTCAGTCTTTCATTGCTGGTCTCCGGAGGGATGTGGCTGGTGATCCTGGCGATTGAATCCCACTGCCTGTCGCCGCTGACCCCGCAGAGTAACGCGATGAGAGATCGACTCAAGGAGCAGGAGCAGTGTGGCGCTGTCGATGCCGAGCTGCAGGCTGCCTGGAATCGCCTGCATCAACGGTCCTTGTATCTGAATTCGATGGTGCTGTTCGGAGGCCTATGTTTGTTAGGAGTAGCGTGTCAATTTTAATCTCTATGAAGGGAGACAGAGCATGTCTAGACACATCGTCATGGCCACTTCTCTAGCGCTTGGTTTGTGCAGCATCACCCTCATCCCATCGCCTCAGGGGGTAGCTGTGATTTGGGCGGCTGACGAACAATCCAAGCCGGGAACGCAAACACAGCCATTATATGGGACAGAAGTCGCCCTTCCGGATGGCGTGATCGGCGTGTCGCTGCATGTCGGGGCCGAACGTGTGGGTGATACGGCCGTGCTCTATGTCGCGCATGTGTTGCCCGAAGGCCCGGCGCACCAGGCGGGACTGAAGCAGGGTGATGAGCTCACGACCGTGAATGGCGTGGCCGTCAGCGGCAAGACCTATGAGCAAGTCGCCCTCATGGTGCGGGGCGAAGTCGGGTCGGCGGTGAAATTGGGGGTGAAAAGCGAGGGAGGTCTGCGCGAACTTTCCGTCACACGGGTGGCGAGTCAAACCCTTTACAAGGGACAGATGGGCTCACATGGCGCTCCTGGCCGATAGGTGACATATGAAGAGGATCATTGCGGCGCTCGGATTGGTGTGTGTCGTGGCCACGAGTTCGACAGTTGAAGCGCATGATCAGGCAGCGTCGGTACCAAAAGCGTCCAGCGTCGAAAAAACAAGACTGTACCTGATGGCCGGCGACTATCGACGGGCGCTGGAGTTGTGTGAGGGAGCGATTCAGGAGTTGCCCTCAACAGAAGCCTATCTCCACCTCACCTATGTCTATCAGGCGATTGACGCCTATCTTGAACAACTGTCCCGGGATGAGAGCTGGATGGCCGTTGAGCAGCTGCATTTGAATCTCGCGTATCGGCATACGGAGGATCTCGTGGATCCACCCGGCGGCCTGACGCGCATGGCAAAAGAGATGATTCAGACGAGTGTTCGGCAACAATCCGATGTCAATGCCGCGATGGCGGTGCGGCTGAATAAACGGAGTCCGATCGGCTCTGGCAGGAACAGGTGCAATGGCGAAAAGCGCATCCCGCCTCGTGGTGGCGAGCATTGCCTGATTCCTGGGTTCGATAATGAGTAGCGGAGGGCATGAGAGCGATTCACCATGGAAGGAGATCGACACAATGACCAAAGACCAGGCTGACCGCGGTCTTGATATCCAATTGTTCGGAGCCCTTTTTCTTCTGGTGGGTTTCCTGGATGTGCTCATTATCGAATTTTTCCCGGCCTACACGTTAAAGCTGTTCGGAACCACGATGGCCGGTCCCGTAGCCTATCCGGTTAAACTACATTCGCCGGCCGTGCATTTTCTTATCGGGTATGGATTTTTGTTTTTGCGTCCCTGGGCCTGGGGCCTGGCAGTGGTGTATGGCGGCTTTGGTATCACAAGCGAGTTGATGAATCAGATTGAGTGGGGCTTCCAGCCTCTACGCTCCGGTTTCATGGTTGCCACGCTCCTGTTCGTGGGCTATGTCGTGTGGCGACGCACCCCATTTACTGATCCCGTGCCGCCGAAGCGGCGGCTGGCTTCTTCCTCTCCACAGGTTCCTTCATGAAAGGCTTGGTGTGGTTTCGTCGTGATCTCCGCCTTCATGACAACCCGGCCCTCTCGGCGGCGTGCAAAGAATGTCATGAGATCGTGCCTCTGTTTGTATTCGACGAACTATTACTGCGCTCCCATGTATTCGGCTCCGCCTGCGTCGGCTTTATGCTGGGCTGCCTGAAAGAGTTGCGTCGTTCACTTGCAGCGAGGGGTCTTGCGCTCGAGTGGCGGATCGGGGAGCCGATCGAAGCCGTGATGCGGGCTGCGACGGAGTGTTCAGCGGATGGAGTCTATTGGAATCGCGACTACGAACCGGCGGGATTGGAACGGGATCGGACGGTTCAGCTGCGTCTGGCGCAGGAGGGGCGCACGGTCAGGACCTTTAAAGACCACGTGGTGTTCGAGGCGGAAGAGGTACGTGGTCTCACCGGTGAACCCTTCCAACGCTATAGCGCCTACCGGGATCGCTGGTGGACCAGATGGCGGTCTGCGGCTCCGGCACTACTTCCCATTCCCGTGTTCGAGGTGACGACGTCCACCACCGCTGCTCCAGATTCACCGGCATGGCCGACGGCGGCGGACCTTGGCTATGAACCGGCCACGATGTGGATTGAGCCTGGTGAACAGGCCGCGCGTGCCAGGCTGCAGTGGTTCTTGCGAGGACCGGTCCATGAGTATGTCAGCGGCAGAAATATTCCAGCGATCGACGGCACCTCCAAGCTCTCTCCCCATTTACGCTTCGGGACGCTCTCGGCCCGTACCGCCATTCACGCAGCCCTGAACATTCTTTCGAAAGGCGGTCGCGTATCGCGCCCCGATGTCTTCACGTGGATGGATGAGCTGGTCTGGCGTGAATTTTTTCAGCAAGTCCTGACTGCGTTTCCACGTGTGGCCGAGGGGTCGTACAAGACGAAGCCCGGGCTGCCCCTGTCACGGGCGGCGGGGCCTGAACGTGATCGATTGTTTGCCGCCTGGCGTCAGGGCAGGACCGGTTATCCGATTGTGGACGCCGGCATGCGTCAATTGAATCAGACCGGCTGGATGCACAATCGCGTGCGAATGATGGTCGCTTCTTTTTTGGTGAAGGATCTGCGGATCGACTGGCAGAGCGGGGAGCGATATTTTATGCAGCAGCTCGTTGACGGAGATCTGGCTGCCAACAATGGGAACTGGCAATGGTGTGCCTCGACGGGAACGGATGCGATGCAGGGTTATAGGATCTTCAATCCGAAGATTCAAAGCGAAAAGTTCGATCGCGATGGAGAGTACATTCGCCGCTACGTGCCGGAGCTGGCCGGGGTCTCGACGAAATGGATTCATGCCCCACATCTGATGCCTCAGGATGAACAAGCGCGAATCGAATGCCGCATCGGATCGGAGTATCCCGCCCCGATTGTAGATCATCGCCAAGCGCGCCAGGAATACTTGGACCTCGGGAAGCAGCCGGTGGCATCGTGACGAACACTCCGCTTCGTCTTGGTATCAGCCGTTG
>JACCYV010000105.1 GCA_013696305.1 Nitrospira sp. | reverse complement strand
TGTTGGCTGGCAGGCATGGTGCTGTTGACGGGGTGTGCGTTGACACTTGGCTACCGCCATGCCGACTGGCTGATTCGGTGGCAGCTGGATCATTACCTGGATCTGAACTCGGAACAACGTCGCGACGTGATGACGCGGCTGCAACCGCTTCTGCTGCGGCACCGGACAGAAGCTCTTCCACAGTACGAACAGTTTCTCAAAGACGTGCAGCAGCGCGTGAAACGGGGATTGACTCGCGAGGATCTCGAATGGAGTTATGCGTCCTACGATCGGTTTCGAGTCGATTTGCTCGAGCGCCTCGCGCCGGACGGAGGGATTTTGCTGAGCACCGTCACGGACACGCAGATTCGACGACTGGAAGAGGTCTTGCGCAAGGAGGAAGTAAAAGCTGCGCGCCGCCTGCAAAAACCAGTCGCGACCCGTCTCAATGAGCGTGCCGGAACCACACTTGCCCTAGCCGAAGACTGGCTTGGCCCCTTAAGCCGCGAGCAAACCGTACGGATTCGCGAATGGAGCGTAGCACTGCCGGATATCCAGCCAGCCTGGTGGCAGTATCGACAACAGCGTCATCAGGAGCTGCTCTCTTTAATCCGGCGCCGACAACCCGCTGGCGAGGCGAGTCAGGCCTTGCGCGCCATGTTTGTCACGGCTGATCAGAATGCACCTCGCGCCTATCTCGACACCGCCACAGAGTTGCGCGTCGGTTTGACGACGATGCTATTAGGGATCGATCGCACGCTGACGCCTATCCAGCGCCGCAAGGCCGTCGTGACTCTCCAAAAGCTGATCGATGACATCCACGGATTGTACGCCGGATAATGTGGACGTGGACGATAGCCCGGATGCTCTCGGGCCTTCCCGGCTAAAAATGGACGACTCCAAACAGCCACAACAACAACACCAGGCTCAGTGGAACGCCGAACAACCACAGTAGGATAGGCATAGCTCACACCTTTCTTTGATTGACAGCGGATAAGAACGGAGAGGAAGAGCCTTGGCAGTCGTGCCGAGGCCTCCCGCCCCGTTAGAGCGGACACTTCCACGTGGGAAGAGGAAATGCGCGCTTCCGATCAGATCATGTTATGCCTGGAAGATGAGAGATACTAGGATTAGCCCTGGATCAAGGAGACGCCGACCACTTATGAGATTCTATCGGCCACATTCTCCGGACCTCTTGACTCGCACGCCGGGTAGGCCTATCGTAATTTTGTGGGGGGAGTGAACGCCCCGGGGGAATATCGACATGAAGGGGATCGAGCGCTGAGGACGGTGTGCATGCCCAGCTCGTACTGGGAAGCCTAAAATCCTCCCGAGATCTCCGCCGTATCTACCTCTCCTCGGTAGGTGCGTGCTCCTCCCACCTAAAATTTTCTGCGTGAGTCCCTCCCTTTTTTTATTAAACCCCCTCCTGTCCAGATTCGAGCCATTTTCATAGCGTCCAGAAATGCCCACACCGCTTGACTCTTCCCTGCGTTCCCTGTACACGACCAGATGACTACGTATCCTTCTGTGACGATGTGCCGAGCCGTTTCTATTCCGATCGTTTGCTTGAGAGGTTGAATGGCCACCAAGATATCGCCGCCATCTAGTCGGTTTTCTGGGACTCCGTCCCAACCTGACGCCACAGATTCTGAACAGGCCTCGCCGCGAAAAAACCCGCTCCTCGTGGACAAGGCTGCGCCCCGCGTCACGGCAGTTGAAATGGGAGCCCGCCAACGGGAGATTTCCGTCTCGGAGTTTTTCACGAAGAACCGGCATTTGCTGGGATTCGACAATCCCCGGAAGGCGCTGCTGACCTGTGTCAAAGAGGCCGTGGACAACTCGCTGGACGCCTGCGAGGAAGCCGGTATTCTCCCCGATGTGACCGTCAAGCTGGAAACTGTGGCGAATGGGCAGACCCCCATGTCACCAAGTCAGGCGACACGGTTCCGGATTACGGTGACCGACAACGGACCGGGCATTGTCCGCCAGCAGGTCCCCCGGATCTTCGCCAAATTGCTGTACGGATCGAAATTTCATCGCATGCGTATGAGCCGGGGCCAACAGGGCATCGGGATTTCCGCCGCCGGAATGTATGGCCAGCTCACGACCGGCAAGCCGGTGAAAGTGATTTCCCGCACTGGCCCGCGCGCGACCGCGCATTATTTCGAGGTGCAAATCGACACGAAGAAAAACGAGCCGCTGGTGCACGAAGACAAACAAATTGAGTGGACGCAGCCTCAGGGCACGGAGGTGGCGATCGAAGTGGAAGGTCGATATCAGAAGGGTCGCACCTCGGTCGACGAGTGGTTGGAACAGACCTCCATCGCGAATCCGCACGTGCGTCTGGTCTACCACACGCCGGAAGGGGAGACGAAGGAGTATCCCAGGACGCACCACGAACTGCCTCCCTCACCGAAAGAGATCAAGCCGCATCCGTACGGCATTGAGTTCGGCGTGTTGCTGAAGATGCTGCAGGACACCAAGAGCCATACGGTGTCGAGTTTCATGGCGAGCGACTTTTGCCGTGTCTCGCCGGCCTTGGCTGAGGAGATCTGCAAGGCGGCAAAGGTGTCGCCCGACGCCAGACCCCGCGCGGTAAAGCCCCACCTGGCGGAAACCCTATACCAGACGATTCAAACGACCAAGATCATGGCTCCGCCGACGAACTGTATTTCGCCGATCGGCGAAAAGGCGATTCTGTCCGGCCTCTACAAACAGATTAAGGGTGAGTTCTATACGGCCGTAAGTCGTCCGCCGGCCGTCTATCGAGGAAATCCCTTCGTCATCGAAGCAGGGTTGGCATTCGGCAAGGGGCCGGAAGAATCTACCAGGCCGCAACAGGCCGCCATGCCGCTGGCTGAAGGCGAAGATCACGGTCACGAGACGGAGCTCGCACGGGTGATTCGATATGCCAACCGGGTGCCGTTGCTCTTTCAGCAGTCGGCCTGCTCGACTTTTAAGGCCGTGCTCAATACAACCTGGCGCAACTACGGCATGGCACAGTCGCGCGGCGCGCTTCCGGCCGGTCCGATGGTGATCTTTGTCCATATGGCGTCCGTGTGGGTTCCCTTCACCAGCGAGTCGAAAGAAGCCATTGCGGATTACGATGAGATTCAAAAGGAAATCACGCTGGCGCTACGGGAGGCGGGGCGCCGACTGGGAATTTTTCTTCGACGGAAGGAGCGGGCGGCCGGCGAGTTCCGGCGGCGAAATATCTTCGCTCTCTATATCGAAGAAGTCGTCGAGGCATGTAATCGTCTCAAGGGCGGTACGCTGCCCACGGAACACTTGAAGGAACAACTCCATAAAATCGCCAGCTCGCGCACCGGCGGGCTCAAAACGGATGAAGCCTTGGGCAAGACCGGAGTGGGACCCGAAGGCCTGCCGCATTCCATCATCGTCACCACGGAGGGAATTGAAGGGGAGGCCGAGGTCGCACAGACCCCTACTGCCCCGGTCGTCTCCAGGCAGGTCGCGCACACCGAACGGCACGCGGAGACAACGGCTCCGGTGAAGCCGGTGCGAGCCCCGAAGATCAGACCCGCAAGCGGAGAGGCCAAACCTCCCTCGGCATCAAAGGCGAAGGTCGTGCAGCAGGATTTGTTTGTCGGGAACGTATCACCCGGCAGGAAGGCGGCCCTTCCGAAGGCGAGGCGCACCAGGACGACCGGTATCCGCAAGGGGAAATAGGACAGGCTATGGCACAGGTAAAACCAAAGAAGAACGGCGCGGTGGAGAAAAAGCTCATTGGCATGGCCGACGTGGTCATCTCAGCGGCCCAGCGCGCTAAAGATCCCACATTTGCGATTCCGATTCGCGCGCTGTCGAATGTCTCGTTCAATCCTCGCAAGGGTTTGATCGAGATGGGCGAGAAGAAGCAGGCCCGTTCATTTTTCAATGTCGGGATGGCGAAAAAGTTCATGCAGACGATGCTGGTCGCGGATGCGCTCTCTGAGCTACAGCGGGCCGACCTGACAACCTCGCTCCGGGAAATCTACTATCGCACGAAACATACGATTCAGGATTCACATGAGAACACGTTCGACACGCAAGATGAATCCGATCCGATCATCGAGGATTTGGAAGTCTCATTGGTGGCCCTGCGGGAGGAACTTCATGTCCGGGCGGAAAACAGCGGCAGCATCGTGGGACCGGTGGTCTTCGGCGACGATGGCGACCGGGTGGATTGCGCCAGGTTGGGCAAGGGCGGGTATTCCGTGCCCTCGATCGTCGAACCGGAGTATCTCGAGATTCGCCGCTGCACGGCGGACTTTCTTTTATTGGTTGAAAAAGGCACCCAGTGGAACCGGCTGTCCGAAGACAAGTTCTGGCGACGGTACAACTGTGTGCTCCTGACGGGGAACGGCCAGCCCCCGCGTGGCGTGCGGCGGCTGGCGCGACGGCTTCACGAAGAGTACCGGTTGCCGGTCTATGTGCTCGTCGACAACGATCCCTGGGGATATTATATTTACTCGGTGGTCAAGCAGGGCTCGATCAACCTGGCGTTCGAAAGCCAGCGAATGGCCATTCCAAAAGCGAAGTTCATCGGCCTCTCCAGCGCCGACCCGGAGGCCTATGAGCTGCCACGCAATGTGGGTATCAAGCTGAACGACAAGGACATCACCCGCGCCAAGGAGCTGCTCAACTATCGGTGGTTCCAGAAACCGGCCTGGCAAGAGGAAATCAAACGGATGCTCGCAAACGGGCTCAAGTTTGAACTGGATGCGCTGGCGAATAAGGACTTTCAATACCTGACTAAGAAATACCTGCCGCGAAAGTTAAAGGAAAAGGACTGGCTGGATTAGCGGGACACCGGTCTATCCGCTCTTCCGCGCTCTCCGCGAAAGTCGGCAGCAGGTGCGGTGGCCGGATTCTGGAGGGATGGCGGCATGAATATGCTGATGCTGGTGTTCCGATCGTCGCTCAAGGAGCGCGTTCATGGGTTGCTGGAGCAGTGTGATGTGCGCGCCTACACGGAGATCCCCGAGACGATTGGAGCGGGACAGATGGGGTCGGCGGAAGGGGGGTCCTTTTATCCCGGCGTCAATAGTGTCATCCTGGTTGCAGTAGACGATGCATGCAGAGCGAGTTGAGCGCAGCGTGAAAGCGTGGTGTGATGAAGTGACGCAGCGTGCCGGGGGGAAGAAGCCGTCCATCATGCTGTTTATCTGGCCTTGCAAGCAGTTGATCTAGCCAAAAAGGGGAATCAGTGACCGCGAACTCGACCTGGACCAAACCCAGTGCGCCGCAAGGAGTCAAAATCCCTCCAACCAGCGTAGTCGTTCCTGAATGATCGTCCTGTGGCTTCACGGTATGACGACTGGGCCTACGCTTACCCCTCCGATGGGAGCTAGGATCCGCCGTCACGCTATTGCCTCCCGCCGTGATTGCGCCACACTTTTGTGAATAGTCGCTGCTACCGAGCTGTTCCAGACAAACCAATCATCCCTCGATGCACGGTCGTTCGATGAGCATGACGTCAGGAGGAACGTTTTGATGAGGCGGCCGGTTCGACGCGAATGCTCCCGGTGGGAGTCATCGTGCCTTGCGGATCGTCGGCATCGAGCCAGACATTGAAGCGGAGCGTCGCGGCTTTCGAAAAGCAGAGGCTGACGTACTGCAGAGGAGCAATCGTGACCGTATCTTGCAGTATTCCCAATCGCGAGAACCCTTTGTCACACGCGATCAATTCGGGTCCATTATCTTCGAGCATTCTGAGGCGGACCGGGTGTTGATTCAAGTTTTGCCAGCGGACTTCATCACCGATCCGCACGATGAGGTGACGCGGCGCGACGTCCGTTCTAATATTGAAATAACGAACTGCTCCCGTGAGCCGGGGA
>JACCYV010000077.1 GCA_013696305.1 Nitrospira sp. | reverse complement strand
TTGCAGTCCCGGGACGTGGCACGTTTCGGCGAAGGCCCCTGTCCCGATCACTCCAATGCGTATCTTTTTCATCTCGAATACGACTCTCTCGGCATCATGTCATACGCCGTAACACCGCGCAGTGATGGGTCAACTAAAACAAAACTATGCCTATGTATGATCAGGAGTCAGATCGAATAAGCCCGGTGCGGATGGCCAATCGGACAAGGCCTGGAACATCGTGGATCTCCAGACGTTCCATCAATTGGGCTCGATGCGTTTCAACGGTTTTCACGCTCAGATCGAGACGTTGCGCGATCTGCTTCGTTGAACAGCCTTCCGCGATGAGCTGAAGAATTTCACGTTGGCGGCCGGTCAATCGACCTAACGGACCTGACTGCGCGTCATCCTGGCGGCAGTAGGCGTCAAGAGTAAATTTAGCGACGGCGGGGGTCAAATAGGTTTCGCCTCGGCACACCGTCTTGATGGCCAATTCGAGCTCAGCGCGGTCGGCGTCCTTGAGCAGGTAGCCGGCCGCACCGGCGCGAAGGGCTTCCTTGAGATATTCTTCGTTCGTATACATGGAGAGCATCAGGACCTTAGTTCCGGGGCATTCCTGTCGCATTCGGCTCGTGGCTTCGAGCCCATTCATCTCAGGCATCGCGATATCCATCAAGACCACTTCCGGCGCCATTTCCTTGGACATTTTCAATGCATCTCGACCATTGCTCACCTCCCCTATGACCTGAATGCCCTCCAGCTTTTCCAGCAACGCGCGAAAACCGGCTCGCACCAAGGTATGATCTTCTACTAGTAGCACCCGAACCTTGTTCATAGTGAGGGGGCCCTCCCCGCAATCGATTCCGACGCCATGGGAAACCGTGCCCGAATTTCTGTCCCCTTGTCTGGAGCTGAGGTGAGGTCAAACTGTCCGCCCACAAGACAAACCCGTTCTTCCATCCCGGACAGCCCGACACTGGTGCCGGCACGAGCTCCAACGCGAATCGCTTGAGGATCGAACCCGATACCGTTGTCACGTATCACGAGAGCCAATTCGCGATCTCCGGACTCTAACCGCACCTCGACTTTGGTGGCCTGGGAATGGCGCGCGACATTGGTCAAGGCTTCTGAGTCAGGCGAAAGCAGGTAATCTCAAGCTCGGGGGACGGTCTTGTCGTGATTCCCTCGGCCACGAAGTGTAGGTCCCACCCCGCACGTTCCGCCTGCCGGCCGACGTACCACCTGAGTGCAGGGACGAGACCTAATTCATCCAGCAGCGAAGGTCTCAAATCCAAGGCCAGACTGCGGACCCGGTGAAGCACCTGGGCCAGGATTTCCAGACTATCCGCTATTTGCTCCTCGACGGGCTCGCAATTCGGAAGCGTCCGAAGTTCACGGAGATTCAGTTTGATCGCCGTCAAGGCCTGCCCGATTTCATCGTGCAAATCGCGGGCAATGGCACGACGTTCCCGTTCCTGGATTTCCATCAAACGACGGGACAGCACTCGCAGCCGCTCATTGGCCTCGCTTAACGCGGCCGTCCGCTCCGTGACACGTAATTCCAATTCCTCGTGCGCGGCCTTCAGGGCTTCCTGAGCCCGCTTTTGTTCGGTGATGTCGGTGTTCAATTCGAGGCTTCCGCTCGGAACGCCTCGCCCGTCACGCAGTAACGTCCACCGGCTTGCAACCGTGATGACGTCTCCCCCGCGTGTCGTATGCACCAACTCTCCACTCCAGAATCCCGCACTCAAAAACTCCCGTATCACCTGTTCCAAAGGGCGCGGGAACCGTGTCCTCAGAAAATCGTGGATGTAGGCGCCCAGCGCCTCTCCGGAGGTCCACCCGTAGAGTCGCACAGCTCCATCATTCCAATACGTGACCGTATCGCGTTCCAGATCACGAATGAAGATGGCGTCGTTGACAAAATCCAGGAGTTGAGCTTGCCGGTGAAGGAGTTCTTCGGCTTGCGACTGCCCCCGCTTATCTTGAGCGACGATACAGTATCCCACCACGTTGCCCGTCCCATCAGGAAGCGCACTCACCGACACAAGAACAGGAAACCGATGACCCCGTTGATGAACATACGTCCACTCGTCTTCTACGGTGTGCCCCACAGTCACACGGGCTACAATGGTCTCAAAAGGATTGATCGCTCCCTTTCCGGATCGGGCCGCAAGGCCCTCCCGCCGACGATCCAACTCGGCCTGATCATGAAACAAGACCGGCGTCACTTTGCCGACAACCTGCTCCACGGCAATCCCAAGCAATCGCTCGGCAGCTCGATTGAAACTGGTAATGACCCCGGCTGCTGTGGTCGACATGATCGCCGGGGTATTAACCTTACCGACGCTATCTTCGATCATCTCGGCCTCCGTCTTGCCGCAGCGACCGTCATCGGTCTGACCTTCTTACGCCTCACCGATGATCCATGGGGTTGGGATCCCCTGCTACACGTCCCCCTGCCTGAGGCCGCATCATACTCCAGCCACATCAATGATGGGAGGTGGGCAACCATGGAATGCGTCTTTTATGCCGCTTGCTTCTGTTCGGCAGACTGCCACCCGACTAACCAGACACCGGCCAGAATGAGGACCATTCCCGCGACCTCCCGCACCCCGATCACTTCACCCAAAACCGGAGCGGACAGAAGCAGCGCCGAGACTGGAATGAGATTGACGAACACCCCAGCCCGCGAAGGGCCTACACCTTGAACCCCGTACAGCCAAGCCTGTTGCCCTAATGCCGTCGCAAATACAATGAGATAGACTAACGCCAGCCACCCGGAAATGGGCACCGGGGCAATCCCGGGCAGCAGCAGTTTTTGATCAGTCCAGAGCAAGGGGATCTGTGGCAGCAAAGAAAACAGCAAGGTCGTCCAGTTAACAGTCAAGGGAGACAACCTGTCCATCACCTGCCGGCCCCCGATAGAATACAATGCCCAGCTGACGAGCCCCAACAGCACGAGTATGCCGCCGAGCCAGGGGTTTTCGCCGCTCAACCCACTTCCTCCCGCACCGGAGACGAGAGCGACTCCTGCGAACGACACCGCGCAGCCGGCCGCAACCTTCCTGAAAGGAACGTCGCGCGCGAATAGGGAAGAGAGCAATGCTGTAATGACCGGACTGGCGCCGATAATGACACCAGCTGTCGATGCGCCGATGTAGCGCAACCCGAATAACGTCAGGAGATGGTTGCCCAGCACCCCGAGTCCCAACAGCGACAGAAGTTTGAGATCACGGGCCGTAAATGTGGTCCGGCCGCCCTCGGTCCACCACCAGAGCGAGATCAGAATCGCCAGCGCGCCGGCTCCACGTAGGACCGACGTCTCCACTACCGAGAACGCCCCCAGCGCCAGCTTCTGCGCCACGATGGATCCGCCCCACACCAGCGCGGACGTGGTAAGAGCGGCGTAGGCGGCAAACGCCGTCGGTTTCTTCATGGCACATTTCCTCAACCGCTCACTACGGTTAGAGCGATGACGGCGTCCGTGTGATGATCCAGATGCCGTCCCGAATTGTTGCCAACACGGCAGTCACGCAAGGATCGGCGGTGACGACTCGATTAAGCTCCTGAATCGCCGCGGTACGGTCGTCGAGCGGAGGATCGCACAGTACCTCTCCGTCCCACAACACGTTGTCGATGAGGATCACGCCACGAGGGGACAGCAACTCCAGCGCGCGCCGGTAATAATGGAGATAGTTCAATTTGTCGGCATCGATAAAAACCAGGTCGAATGGCCCCTTTAACCCCGCCATCGTCTCCAGCGCGGAGCCCATGCGGATTTCGATCTTGCAGCCATGCGGCGACTGTGTGAAGAATCGACGGGCGACAGCCGCAGACTCCTCATCCACTTCGCAGGTGATCACGCGGCCATGCTCCGGCAGTGCTTCAGCAAAACAGAGTGCGCTGTATCCCGTACACATGCCGATTTCCAACACCCGCGTGGCTTGCGCCAGGCGAGTCATCATATGCAAAAATGCTCCTTCCAGTGGGCCGACCAGCATGCGGGAAAACTCCATTGTCCGGTCCGTTTCCTCGCGTAGGGCCCTGCGAACCGGGGATTCCGGCAAGGAATGGGCGGCGGCATAGATATTAATAGCAGGCAGAACCAGATCGGCCATAGGTTTCACTCCGTGAGAGAGTTGTGCAACAATTCGCCTCGGCCGCGGAATCATAACATGGTCGTATCGGGACAAGGAGTGCGAAGGTGAAGACACTGGCGACATTGGAACCGCTGACGACTCGGCTCATAGAAATCCGACGTATCCAGAGCGCCGCTTCCGTGCTGTCCTGGGATCAGGAAACCTATATGCCCGCAGGGAGCGGCGCGGCTCGAGCTGAACAGATCGCCGTGTTGGAGGGTCTCGCGCATCAGCGTCTCGTGTCCGACGAGGTCGAACGTGTGCTGGCCTGGTGTATTGATCCCGCCACCGGTGAGGCCGCCCACATCCCTGGCGAAAGTTGGGATGAGCCGTCGCGCGCGTTGTTGCGCGAAACCTGGCGCGACTTCAGCCGCGCGAAAAAACTGCCGTCGGAGTTTGTGAGCCGCCTGAGTCGGGAGTGTTCCTTGGCCCAACAGACTTGGGTCACGGCACGGGAGGAAAGTCGTTTTTCGAAGTTTCTCCCATCGCTGAAGACGGTGCTTGGTCTCAAACGCGACGAAGCACACTATTTAGGATACCAAGCCTCTCCCTACGATGCGCTGTTGGACACCTATGAGCCGGGAGCGACCATCTCACAGCTTGTGCCTCTGTTCGATCGACTAAGGGAGCGCCTGGTACCGCTCTTGAAAAAAGTCCAAGGCAGTACGTTGAAGATCGACGACGGCTGTCTGCACCAGGCCTTCGATCCGGCCAAGCAGATGGAGTTTGGACGGCTCGTTCTCACGGCCATGGGATATGACTTCGATCGTGGACGGCTAGACCTTTCAGCCCATCCTTTCACAACCTCGTTTCATCCCTCCGATGTTCGTGTGACGACGCGTGTCTTCGAAAAGGATTTGCCCTCCTGCCTGTTCAGTTGCATTCATGAAGGTGGACACGGCCTGTACGATCAGGGGCTTGATCCGCGATACTATGGCACTCCTCTCGGCGAATCCCTTTCGCTGGGTTTCCATGAGAGCCAGTCGCGACTCTGGGAGAATTGCGTGGGTCGGTCACACGCATTCTGGCGCTGTTTCTACCCCATGTTGCAGCACACATTTCCGCAGCAGCTGGCAGACGTGCCTCTCGACCGGTTCTATGCCGCGATTAACCGGGCCGCCCCATCCCTTATCCGGGTCGAAGCAGACGAACTGACCTATAACCTTCATATCATGCTGCGCGTCGAAATCGAACAAGCTCTCATCGAGGAACGGGCGAAACCGGAGGATTTACCCGACCTGTGGAATGAGAAGATGCAATCTTATTTAGGCATCGTGCCGCAGCGTGACGCTGATGGCGTTCTCCAGGACGTGCACTGGTCGATGGGCGCCTTTGGATACTTTCCGACCTATACCTTAGGCAACCTCTACTCCGTGCAATTTTTCGAGCAAGCGAAGCAGGAACTTCCTCAGATGGACGAGGACATAGCAACGGGGCATTTGCTGCCGCTGAGGCGATGGCTGGAACAAAAAATTCACCGCTGGGGACGTATGTTCACCCCTGATCACCTGGCTCGTCGCGTGACCGGGTCCGGGATAAACCCGGAGCCGTTTCTACTCTACCTCGAAAAGAAATACGGGGCGTTGTATCGTCTTTGACCATAAGGACCTTTCTTCTCAGCCAGAATCCGTCTTGCCCAACCTTGCAAAAACTCTGAATTCACAAGTTTCACACCGGTCATAGCCCCGGTCCTATTAGAGCCGATCAGCTCTATGTCAATCGCCGCCACTCTGTTATATGTCACGCGCGTTCTCGTAGGGGGTCTCTTCCGAGGTACCAGCGTGGTCGGTGACCGGCACTTTGACCAAAAGGAATGTTGAAATGCGTAGCTAAGGCTATCCAGGACCGATGCGGATTTTCTCGCTCCCGGTCGATACAGCCACGCGCAGGGACTTTGTCTTCGCTGCCCCTTTCACGCATTAAGCACCGGCTCGATAGTCGACTCCGTCGGCTCACGAATCGTGAGGGAACCTTAGCAAGGACCGCTCAAGACAGTTTCTAGGATACGCCGAGAGGTCGCCTAAGATGGAATTGTTCCAGGAGCTGAGTCATCTCCGATCGAGCAGCAAGATTCTAATCCCAGACGAACATATATTCGTCCGTCGAGGCTCAGGATCCGACCTTGCCTGACCTGGACGTTCCGCATTTTCAAGTATCTGCAACCAGATGGCCCTAGTCAACAACTCCTCCAATGCCACATGGATCGGAAAAACCAGCCCATTTACCAGAACAGATTCTTTCGAGCGGACCGGCACCTACGCGCAGCTCACTGACAGTCGTACAGGTGTCGCCCACCATGAACCACGATCATGAATCAGGACCTCGCTTCGGAGAATGATGGCAAATATACTCATCGTCAACGCCGACCCTAACCTGAAGCGACTCATCAAGCTGGCCCTGCCGGGGATGGAACACTTTGTCCGACATACGGCCACCTTGCAGACGGCCCATCTTCAGCCCTTGTCATCCAAACTCGATCTCGTCATCGCCCGTCTCGTGGCGGAAGACGATCAGGGTCCCGAGGACCTCGCAGAACTCCGAAAGACATTCCCGACCGCACGCGTGATCGTCACGGCTTCGCTACATGATCCCGTCAGGGAAGGTGAAAAATTCCAGCGCGTGGTGCGCGAGCTTCAGATCGAATACTGCTTGCTCGAACCGGTTGCAACAGA
>JACCYV010000047.1 GCA_013696305.1 Nitrospira sp. | reverse complement strand
ATCCCCCGCGCAGACTCTTGTATCGACCGCTGGTGGGACCCGGCGGATTGCGTTCCGGCATATAGGCATAATAGTCGAACCCGAACCAGTCGTTCACCCATTCGGCCACGTTTCCTGCCATGTGGTGCAGTCCGTAGTAGCTCTTTCCCGCTTCCCCGCTGTTCACGGCGGCCAGGATCGGAATCTCATGCACGTGATGTTGTCCGAACATGGCTAAGGAGCTGTCCGGCAGAGCTTGTCCCCAGGGAAACCGATTGCCGTCCGGCCCGCGGGCCGCTTTTTCCCATTCCGCTTCGGTCGGCAGTCGCTTGCCTTGTGAGCGGCACAGGCCGTCCGCTTCTTTCCAGGTGACATAGAGCGCCGGCCATTGCGCCAGGGTGTCGTCGCGGACAGCATGGACCGTGATGACGTGCCAGATGAGCTTCTGCAATTCCACCGAGGGATGAAGTGAGCGTGTGTGGAGATAGGTCAGGTATTCGCCCAGGCTGACTTCGTCGCGATCGATCTCATAGGTGTCGAGCCAGACACGATGCTGCGGCAGTTCCGTATCATCAAATTGCGTCCCCATGCCGTAGGGATCATCATCGACCCGCGTGCTGCCCAGCAGGAACGAGCCTTCGGGGATTCGGATGGCCGGCGACGTGACGGCGAGGGTGGTGATCGACGCCAGATGTGTGACCAGTTCCGGAGCGGGCGCGGGACTGGGAGCTCGACCGGTGGCAGCGCGGACAGGGCTCTGACAGGAAGAAGCGAGGCATAGAATCGTGAGGGTTGCCACGTGTGCGATGAACGCCGTTCCCGACCAAGCCGTGCGCCCAGGCTTCACAACTTACTCGGTGAGGAGAGGGCTTTCCCGATTTCGATAATGAGCCGGCGTTCGATGTCAGCCGTGTCTTCGGCATTCACCGGTGAGACACGTCCGCCTTGCACCAACTTCTCAAACTCGGCTTTCACGCTCAGTCTGGTTACATTGGAGGGCAAGGCCTGGAGCGACACCACATACTGATTGCGGAACCCCGACATTTCCAGCGAGGCCGGTGTGGAGACTTTGCGTTCCGTGACGAAGACCGCTTTTTGTTCTGTCTTCACGCTGACCCTCACATGGTAGCCGTTCCGCGCCAGGGCTTCCTCGGCGGCTTTTCCGACCAGGGCCAGCGGACGCGGGAGATCCTCCACCTGCGAAGCCTTTTCCTCCACCCGAATGTTGTCCGTGGCCTGGGCCGCCTTGGCTGCGGTCCGTTGAATTTCTCCTGACAACTTTTTCGATTCGGCCAGTTGGGATTCGAGTTTCGTTCCGAGTGTTTTGGCTTCCACCTGCAGCGACTTCGTTTCTGCTTGAGCATGTTCCGTCTGCTTCCTGGCGTCCCGCAGTTCCTGATTGAGGAGATCGATCTGCTGCTGCATGACCTTATTGCCGTCCTGCAACGAATTCATGACCGACTCTTGCTTGGCGAGTTGCTTGCGCAGGCCTTCGTTCTCCTGCCGAAAAGGAGACTCGTCCGGTGTGCATCCGACACACCACGATAGGACTGCGAGGCTGAAGAGGGGAGCGAGCGATCGCTGGAGAGCCTTGATCATAGTTTGGGTAAACAGGCAGAGCATTACCAGAGTTGGGCCCTCCTTGTCCATCCTCATTCGCGAGAGGCGGTTTGACCAAGAGTGAAACAAGCGGCTATTCTGTGTTTATGTGGTGTTGGCGCGAGGGATGGTGGGTGCTGAGTCTGGCGTTGCTCCAACCGGCGATGGTCACGGTATGGGCTAGTGCGCTGCCGGAGCAGGCGGAGTCGGTGCCCGCCGATGAATATCCGTTCTATGATGTGGCGGTCGACGCGAAGTTCCTCACTTCGCAGACCAGATTGGTCGTTCTTGAACGGATGACGACGACGCGACTCCATCCGGATCAGCCGCTCGTCCCGTCGGTGGCCTGGTTTGCAGAGCAGGCGTTATTCGATGGCCGATTACCGCAGGATCTGATTCGGGACTTTGTCGCCAAAAACCAACGTCCGTCTCAATTGGATGCCCGCTTTGCCTTTGGGGTGCGTTATCGGTTCGTGTCCGGCGAGGGTGTGCCTGAGGCCGAGGCGTCTCTGGTCATCATTCCTACTGCTTGGCCGGTCCAGGACCTGGAGGGTGAGTTAGAAACGATCGACCGGCTGGCGTTCTCTCGTGTGGGACTGACGTTGCGCAGCGACCAGGCATTGCTGTATGTGGCCAATCACCGTCGCGACGGGACCGGCGCCGGTTTTCTGTTCTGGCTTGGGCGCCGTCGCGCCGTCTGGGAGGTGTACGACGCAGAGGTCATTTGGGCCGCACAAATCGAGGGGAATTCAGGCCGCACGCCCTGAAGAAACCTGCTGCTTCGTGAGCATCGGTACCGATGCGTTCCATTTGTAGGAGAGGGTGTGATTCGAAAAACGTTTTCAGTTCCGCCGCTCGGTTGTAATTGTTCGATCATTGGAGACCCGGTGACCAAACAGGCGATCGTCGTCGATCCAGGCGGCGCACCTGAACGCATTTTGCAGGAAGTGGGTGCATTGGGTTTGACGGTGGTCAGTATTCTGCATACCCATGCGCATTTCGATCATTTTCTCGCATCCGGGGCGATGAAACAGGCGACTGGCGCCGTACTCTGCTTGCATCCCGATGATCGCCCCCTCTGGGACATCTTGGAGACGCAATGTCGCATGTTCGGCGTGCCCTATGTGCCGGCTCCCCCGCCGGATTGCTGGCTTGCCGACGACGAGCGATTGAAGATCGGTGAGTTGCAAGGGATCGCGTTACACACACCCGGTCATACGCCGGGCTCCATGTGTTTCCACTTTCCGGCGGCCAAACTAGTGCTGGCAGGGGACACGCTGTTTCGTGGCGGGATCG
>JACCYV010000019.1 GCA_013696305.1 Nitrospira sp. | reverse complement strand
TAGCATGTTCCAGGAGGTCGTAGATGACACAATCTGGCTATCGTATTGGAGTCGTGGGAGTGGGACGGATGGGAGCCAATATCGCTAAGAGACTGGATGAGCTCCAGTATCCGATTGTCGCCCTGTTTGATGCCGACCCTCGACGTGCAGAGAGCCTGGCCAAAGGCCTGGGGTGCGAAGACGCGCCGACACCAGCGCGTCTCGCGGGACTGGCCAACACGGTTTTTACGGTAGTGTCGAACGATGAGGCCATGCGCCAGATCTACTCAGCCGGGGGACCGGACAGCTTATTGCGGCAGGCCGCAAATCGCCTGTTTATCAATTGCGCCACGCTCTCACCAGACATCCACACAGAGGTCCACACTCTGGTGGAGCAGGAGGGCGGCCACTGTCTCGAAGTCTGCATGGCCGGCAGTCTCACTCAAGCGCGTCAGGGAACCCTGTATCTCATGTGCGGCGGCCGACCGGAGGTGTTCGAACGCGCGAGACCGCTGCTCGAAGACCTCAGCGTCGACCTGCGCTATATCGGACCGGCCGGCGAAGCCGCAAAAGTCAAGGCCTTGGTCAACATGGTGATGAACGCCAATACGGCGGCCCTTGCGGAAGGGCTCGGATTGGGATCGGCGTTGGGGCTGGATCTCACAATGCTCCGCGAAGTTTTCGCACAAACCGGCGCCCATTCACGAGTGCTGGAGACCGACGGCGAAGACATGCAGCAACGTGCCCATGACTGTTACTTCTCCGCCGCCCACGCAAGGAAGGATTCGGGAATCGCCTTGGCATTGGCTCAACAGGCCGGCGTGGATCTGCCCGTGGCTCAAGCCACTTTCAAACAATATCAGCGACTGATTGATCTCGGCAAAGGTGAGTTGGATAAGTCCGCTGTGGCCGAACTGACCTTTAAAAACCGACTGAATTCATAAAACGACTTTTCACGAACGGCTGACTTAGCCATATCCAGCCTTCAGGAGCAAGCCAGTCCCGATTCAACGGTGGAGCGCGCGGATTGCGTCTCACACCGTACCGATCCCGGCGTACATTACCTCACTTTATCCAGCTCGTGGCTCAATGCGACTGAATGGAGAAACCTGCGCCGGCTAGGGTTTCTCAAACTGCCGCTCAGGTCTCTCCGACGCCGGGAAATAGCGCCACCGCTTTTGTGCATCGATGTCAAACGCGCCGAGAAATGCAGCCTGACCAATCAACGAGTGAAATTCCACCAGGCGAAGGGTGCAATGATTCGGATCAATCACTCGCGCGTCGTATTGACCTAAGACGGTGATGACGCCGGACCCCTGAAGATACAGATTCCGCCGGCCAGCATGACCCGTATCGGGGAATAGCTCTGTCGATCCCCGGCATCCATGCGGTCCTTCGATCTCAAGGGTTAAGCGATAACGAGCGAGAAACGGATGGGTGGCGAGACGAGTCACACTCAAACGGAACCCCGAGGCGGGAAGATCGACATGGGCCAGCTCGGGACGCGCATTGTTGCACGCCGACAGGATGAGAACCAGACCGATCATGCCACAGCCTGGTCCTCGCAACCGCATCACTTGGCGGAAGGCACCTTCGAAGCCGCGCCAAGGGCATCGAGGCCCGCCTCGGCACAGGCATCGTCCAGGTGGGTTCCCGGTGCACCTCCAACCCCGATCGCACCCACCACCTCGCCGGCAATTTCGATCGGCAGGCCTCCCCCGACCATCAAAATGCTGTCATTCATATCGCGTAGCGCCTGCAGCGAAGGCTGTTTGGAGATCATCTCGGCAAGGTCGGTCGTGGCGCGACGCAAGCTGGCAGCGGTATACGCCTTCTTTCTGCTGCTTTCCACCGTGTGTGGGCCTGCTCCGTCTGCACGCAACATACTCCGCAACACACCCGCGCGATCCACCACCGATGCGCTGACCCGATAGCCGTCTTTCTTGCAGAACTCCAGAGCCGCTTGTACCGCTTTCACAGCCAGGGCTGACGGCAAGACGGATTCCCTCGGCAAATCCTCGGCCGCGTTCGCGACAGCCCCCCCGCCGACCAGACACCATGCCCCCGCGATGACTCCGACATATCCTAATCCTCGTCCCAACGATCGCAGTATCCTCCCCATCACCATTACGGACCTCCTTATCCTGAAGTGAGCAAATCTTTCCTACGCGTGCACCCACATAGATGACGCGCGAGCCTACGGCCACACAACCGGTCTGTCAATACTCGGACAACGCGAAGTCTGCTACTGGAACCCAGCCCGAGTAAGGGCTCCGCTCCGCAATTTCTTGCGTAATCACAGATAGACGGCGAGGTGAATAGAGCAATCAGCGCAACAAGGAAGGAAAATCGAGTCGGGTTTCACTGAACTGCAGATCAATAGTTGGCGATAGGATGGATCACCGAATCACGGGTGCCGGGGTGACGCAGCTCCTCGATCCACACCTTCGCTTGCGCGACATAGAATGTGTAGTCGCTTTCCGGATAACTTGATACCACGGCATGCAGGAGTTGTTCGGCTTCTTGCTCTCGTCCCGCGCTCAGACTCGTCCGAGCCGCCTGCAGGGTGCAAGACGCGGCCATGGCCCTGGGATCAACGGTGGTTCGTACCGGCTGTTTGGTGACGAACCGATCCAGAGTCTTCGGCACATCCGGAGCGGGAACGACATGAGTATCGGCGGATTGCTGAAGCTGCTTCGCGGCAGATAAAACCGTTTCGACATCGACACTGGATTGACAATGCCGGTACAATTCCCACATCGTCATGACCGAGACCGCACGGGGAGCGGGCGGCTGACTGGAGGGCTGAAACCATTGGCAGCCGGCCATGAGAACACTGAAGAATATGATT
>JACCYV010000008.1 GCA_013696305.1 Nitrospira sp. | reverse complement strand
TCCTTCGTAACCCGCAGGCTCATGTCTTGACCGCGATCCCCCTTTATGGAATATTCCTCTCCCTGAATGCGGCTGATTTTCCCGATGATGGTTTCTGGCCCGCCCATGATGACATTGGACGACGTACCGCCGGAACTCAATCCGACCCCTTGCTGTCCCTTTTCGTCGGTCGATTCTCCTTTGGCCGTTCCATCTGCCGCTGCCGCCGTTCCGCAGACGGCCAACAGCCCTGCGAAAGCCAGCACCGCTGATCCCAGTTCTGTTGCATATTTCATGATGCGCTCCTTGGTGAAAAGGTACGAAAGAGAATTGATCGATCCGTTGCGGGATGCAGCGGACATTCATTGCCTATCTCCAATCATACGTGCAGGGCAAGGCATGCGCATCTAGATATTGCCCTAGTCAGGCCGTATATACGGCAAGAATGACCACAAACCTAGGCCGAGTGGTCGTTGCTGTCTGCGGGAAGAGTATACCTATCTTCGATGGCAACGCGGACCAACCGGCGGCTCTCAGAAGCCGATAAGTCCCGTTGGCCTTCGACATCCCGTACCGCGTCAGCCAGCGCGTCGTCCTTGATGAACTCCCTCATCCATGCGGAATACTGGTTCTGGTGAAGGTGATGGAGCCACGTGGCCTCATCCACCCCTTCCCCGATCTGCATGAATAGGATCAAGTTCTGCGCACGCAGATTAAGGGCGCCGGCAGGGCCCTTGAAATAGAAACTTCGATCCGGTGGTAGTTCACCTTCCGCATATTTCCGCCGGTGCCGACGCCGCTCAGTCGCACTAGGAGCAATTTTGAGGGCAAAGGGCGCCTCATGAGACGCTTGATTCCAGAGAAGGGCATGACCCGGCTCAAGTTCGGTCACCTCAGTCGGCGGCGCCGGTTGGTGGATCGCATCACAATACATGTGAATCGTTTTGTCCGGCGTTTTCCCGAGAGCGATCACCGTATCCACGGTGGCCAGTACGGAGGGCTCAATTTGGTCCGGGTGCACGGTCACGTAGATCATCGAGGATAACTCCTTGGCGAGCAGGGATGAAGCGGGGTTGGCATCGGGTGGGAGCAAATGATGAGTTTCATCCACCAATATCCAATGGGGACGGCCGCTTTTCGCACGGAATTCCTGCAGCTTGGGCAGTAAGCCAAGAAAAAAAGCCGGCCGATCCTGGATCGGCAAACCGACGAGATTCACCACGACATGGGTTCCAGGATTGGCCAATGCCATGAAGATTTCATTGAGGCTGGGGCCGCCCTGGGCGGTCCCCAACATGACCGCTTGGGGGAAATTCTCATAATCCCCTTCGGGATCGATGATACAGATTTGATAGCCCCGTTCGCAGAGCCGTTCCAGCACGCCGGTTGCCAGCGTGGATTTTCCGCTGCCTGACGTGCCGGCGATCAGGAAATTTTTCCGGGCAGGAAGCCACGTCACCACGTCGCCGCTCTCGCGTTGGCCGAGCAGGATGGCATGCCGGGAGACGCTACGTTCGGCCGTTTCGAGATCGTTGTTCACGAGGTCGCCGATCAATTCCGCCACTCCGAAGCCGCGGGCGCCGACAGTGGTATGGTCTGCAGTTTCTTTCAGCATAGGGACGGCATTTGCGACCGCTACGGCGTATTCGCAGGACATCAACAGGGCATGGTCGTTTTCGGCATCCCCGATCGCGACGGTGTTGTGAAGTGACAGTTCCAATTCTTTCAGCGCGGCCGTCAAACCGGTGGCCTTATTGATTCCTGCGGGGAGGACCATGACGGCGCCTTTGTTGAAGATGATGCGGAGTTCCAAGCCAAGATCTCTGATCACGTCCAATACCACCGTCTCATAGGGGACGCGGGTGGCCACGATGGAGTGTCCGATGCTCAGGTGTCGTACGCCTCGACGCTGCAGCTCCGCCACGAATGCCGGTGAAGGGGCAGGCGCCAAAAGGGTGTGTTCATTCGTCGCCGGCCGGTACAGTACGGCCCCGTTTTCCGCCACCACGCGCGCGCAGAGCGATATCTGTGGAAACACCTCCATTAATTCAGGCAACACACGTCCCGTGACCAGGATTATTTTGCGACCGGATGCCACCAGGCTTTCCATGGCGGCGACCGTGCCGCTGTCCACGGTTCCGTCGGCTGCCAGCGTGCCGTCATAGTCCGATGCCAAGGCCAAATACCGCATATCGCTCGTCCCTTCTTCATAACCGGGTATGCACTTCATTGTTTATGATGCGGCTGAATCTATACCTCTTCAGGACGAAGGGGCAGCTAGGAAGTGTCCTAGGGAGGTTCCGAGCTGGCAAATGCCTCTGGTTCATGGCATTCATACCGCATAGGGCCCTCTCGTCGACGGCGACTCATCACCACGGTGGCTGTCCATGGCATGCCGGTGTAGTCCTCTTGTTGTATCCCGTGCTCTCGGACAGCACGATGCCCCTTCAATCTTCCAAGTCTGATTCTTACTAGGAGAACGCCATGGTTTCTAAGAGTACGGCGAGTCGGGATTCAAATGTCTTTTCCCGGTTCGCGAATTATGCATCGGGGGTATTTGGAAGCGCGACCGCATTCGGAGCGGCGCTGGGGGTTGTGATTGTCTGGGGGGTGACGGGGCCGTTCTTTGCTTACAGCGATACGTGGCAACTAATCATCAATACCGGCACGACCATCGTCACATTTCTCATGGTATTTATGATTCAAAATACCCAAAATCGGGACAGCGCGGCGATACAGCTGAAACTGGATGAACTCATACGGTCCACGCAGGGGGCGCACAATGCGTTGCTCGATCTGGAACAACTCAGCGCACATGATCTGGAGGAAATCCGAGCCTTGTATCAAGAATTGGCTGAGAAGGCCCGTCTCAATAAAAAGAGCGGATGGGGGGACACGGGCACGCCGGACGTCAACCCGGCATAAGATGCGCGTCCAGGATTATCATTCGACTTGAATCGGACTCAAATCGTCGGTTGCAGGCCCGTTGAGTACTTTCCCGAAACTGTCGAAACGGGAGCCGTGGCAAGGGCAGTCCCACGTTTTTTCCGTGTGGTTCCACGCCACGATGCAGTTCAAATGCGGGCACACGGCTGAGCACTTATGCAGTTCTCCCTGTTCGTCCCGATAGGCGGCGATCTTTTTCAGTCCGCTTCGCAATATCGCTCCGCTGCCGTGTGAAATGTCACTCTCCGCCTTCACGTCGCCACCCGTCGTCCAATCCGCATATTGCGCGACCACATTGAGAGATTCCCGCACGAACGTCCCCGCCGCCAGAACGGGTTGGCGAGAGGGGTCATACAGCGATGCCCATGAAGACTCACGTCTTCGTATGAGGTCGGTGATCAACATGCCGGCAATGGTGCCATGGGTCATCCCCATGCCGGAGTCGCCTGTCGCAATGTAGATATTGTCCGCATCCCCGGGATTCCGGCCGATAAAGGCCAGGCCATCGACGGATTCCATCACTTGCCCGGACCATCGATACTCGACGGTCTCCATCATGGGAAAGCGTTCACGGGCCCAGGCCTCCAGTCGAGCATACCGGGCCTCGCCGTCATCGGCTTGGCCGGCCTTATGGTCCTCACCCCCGACGATCAGCACGTCCTGTTCGCCTCCCTGCTTCAGCGACCGCCGCTGGACTCGCACATAGTGATAGGGATCGAGCGTATCCCAATATAATGCGGGTTCGATCGAGCCGACCGGTACGGTCGCCCCGATCACATAGGTGATGTAGGCTGCCTGTTTCGTATGAATCGTCACCATATTGTTGATGGGCGAATTGGTGGCCACGACGACGGCATCAGCGGTGATCAGGCAGCCCTGGCTCGTTTCCAGCCGCGCCTGCTTTCCGCTTTCCACGCTGGTGACATGAGCACCGCTGAATACACGACCGCCGCCTCGCTGGATGGCCCGTACAAGGCCGGAGAGATATTTCATCGGGTGAAACTGTGCCTGTCGTGGAAATCGCAAGCAAGGGCCGGTGTGAAACATGTTTCCCGGCAGCCGGTCGAGACGCTCCACACCCGTGAGTCCCGCGCGGCGAGCGGCTTGCCATTCCTTGCCGATGACGTCATCCGGCTCATCCGGTGGAGAGAACAGGTACCCATCCACCCGCGCGAAATCACACTCAATTGAATGCCGTGCGGCCGTCGCTTCGATCCAATCGATGGCCGAGGTATGGCTTTGCGCCGCCAAGCGGGCCCCGGATTCCCCGTGCAGGCGCTCGATTGCAACATACCCGTCGTCGATCTCGTTCGAGAGATGCGCCGTGGTCCGCTGCGTCATCCCGCTACCCGGCTGGCCGTCATCCAGCACGACGACCGATTGCCCTTCCTGCATCAGGCCATACGCCGTGGTCAACCCCCCGATACCCGCCCCCACGATGCAGACATCGGCATGAACACCGGTCGTGAGCGGGGGCGACGCAGGTACGTCCGCCGACATCCAAAGGGAAACCGACTGCCCGGCGCCGTTCTTCATGGTCGATCCTCCAAGATCCGCAGTGTGCGGAAGGTAAGCTGGTCATCTGATAGAAAGGCGCAATGGACTACGCCGCTGATGCTTTTAAATGACAGTATCGCGGAGATTCTCTGGATGGAGCTAGGCATGCGCCTAGTCTTCCTGGCCCCGGCTCGTCACGGGCTATTCGCTAGGGGTTATCCGAGTTGGCGTGACACCACCACATGGTATCTTGGGCGCACATCGTCCCGTTACATGCGTTTTGACAGTGATGGGGGTGAAACGGTGGTGCATGCAAATATGTCCGTTTGATTGTAGTCCCTGTCGCGACGCCACCTGCCGGGTGGAAGGATGCCGGCAGATCGGTGAAATCATGCATGAGATCTGCGACGGCTGCGGGGAGCCCGTGGGCTGTGTGAATTGCGTGCGGCTCTGTGTATTGTGCCTGGAGCTGCAATCCTCCAAGAAGGGCTGAGCATGCCTCGATCACTCTGGAAGGGCGCCATCAGTTTCGGCCTGGTGAACATTCCGGTCGTGCTCTATTCGGCGGAAAACCGCAACAGCTTCGATTTGACCATGCTCGACCGGCGCAATATGAAGCCGGTCGGGTTCAAACGGTATAACAAGGAGACGGGGAAAGAGGTCACCTGGGATCACATCGTCAAGGGGTATGAATATGAAAAGGAGCGGTACGTCGTCCTCACCGACGAGGATTTCCGGCGCGCCAACGTCGAAGCGACTCAAACCGTGGATATCGTAAATTTCGTCAAGGCTGAAGAGGTCGCTCCGACGGCCTTTGAGACACCCTACTATCTGGCCCCTGACAAACGGGGGGAGAAAGGCTACGCCCTTCTACGGGAAACGCTGAAAAAGACTGGGAAGGTGGCGATCGCCACAGTCGTGATCCGCACGAGACAATATATCGCCGCGTTGATCCCATGGAATGACGTGATCGTCCTCAATACGCTTCGTTATGCCAACGAGCTGCGGCCCAGTAAAGATCTGGAGATACCGACGAAGAGCTTGAAAGCCGCCGGCGTCACCTCTCGCGAGCTGGATATGGCGACCAAGCTGGTGGAGGAAATGTCCGAGTCCTGGAAGCCTGGTCAGTACAAGGATACCTACCATGACGATCTGATGCGGCTGATCAATAAACGGATCAAAGCGGGGAAGACCGAGGTCATTTCACCGCCGTCGGAGGAGGAAGAAGAGAAAAAGCCGGGCAAAGCCAAGGTGATCGATTTGATGGCGCTTCTCAAGCAAAGCGTCCAACGGTCCGGAAAACCGAAACGACCGGCCCACCAAAGTGACCGACATGCCGGTCGCAAAACCGCATGAATCACTCGATGAGATCTGTCTCCGCCATGACCGTGACCACCCTTGATTCGAATCGTTCACTCGCCGAATCCGTCCGCTCGGCCCGCGTCGCAGGACTGCGTTATGTCCTGGACCTCACACCGGGCATCGCCCGTGAACGACGCGGCCGGCGATCCTATTATGTTCGTCCCAATGGCACGGTCATACGGCAGCAGGCTTGCCTGCGTCGCATTCAATCACTCGTCATTCCCCCGGCCTGGACCGACATTTGGATCTGCCTGGATCCCCATGGTCATTTGCAGGCCACCGGCCGTGATGCCAGGGGCCGCAAGCAGTATCGTTATCATCCCCGATGGAACCACGTTCGAAATGAGACCAAATACCATCGCATGCTCACCTTCGGCCGACTGTTGCCGAGGATACGCCGGCGGGTGGCCGCGGACTTGAGACGTCCCGGCTTGCCCAGAGACAAGATTCTGGCCACCGTGGTTCGTCTTCTCGAAGCGACGTTGATTCGTATCGGAAATGAGGAATATGCGCGGACGAATGAGTCGTTCGGACTCACGACCTTGCGGGATCGTCACGTCACAGTGAAGGGCTCGACGCTGCGATTTGAGTTCCGGGGGAAAAGCGGGGTTCGCCATAATGTGGATATCACCGACCGGCGGTTGGCCCGCATCGTCAAACAAAGCCGGGACCTGCCGGGCTATGAACTGTTTCAATATATCGATGAACAGGGGGCGCGCCATTGCATCACGTCGAATGATGTCAATGCGTACTTACAGCAGATCGCAGGAGAGGATTTCACGGCCAAGGATTTTCGCACCTGGGCCGGCACGGTACTGGCGGCGCGCGCGCTTCGGGAATATGAGCATCAATGCGACTCGCTTGCGAAAGCTAAACGGAATGTTGCGGCTGCCATCGGGGTGGTCGCCATGCAGTTGGGCAACACGAAAGCCGTCTGTCGCAAATGTTATGTGCATCCTGAAATTTTAGAGGCCTACTTTGACGGAACGCTGTTTCAGAGCCTCCGCCGGCCGATCAGGCAGGCATCGCCTCGGCCGGTGAGGCATCTCCCGCCTGAGGAAGCGGCCATTCTCCTGTTGCTGCGTGAACGCATCCTCCATCCAATCTCTCGACCAGCGTGACAAACAGCTGAAGGTGAATATGAAGGCTCCTACTACACCGGTTGCAATAGAACCGCGAGGGGACCGCGAGCGGCGGTCGGTTCACCGGATGGCGCTCGGAGCCTCCGTCACTCAGGAGGGCGTGCAATTCCGTTGTTGGGCGCCGAAGCCGGCTCGAGTGGAAATCCTGCTCGAAGAAGAAGGAACGGTCCACGCGTTGACGCGGGAGGCCGAAGGATACTGGACTGGACTGGTGCTCGAGGCAGCGGCCGGCATGACCTATCGGTATCGTCTCGACGGAGAGGCGGTCTATCCGGATCCCTGTTCACGTTTTCAACCGGAGGGGCCCCACGGTCCGTCGTTGATCGTCGATCCTGACGTCTTTCGATGGCGCGATGACGCGTGGCAGGGCATCACGATGCGCGGGCAGGTGATTTACGAGCTGCACATCGGCACGTTCACGCCTGACGGCACATTCGATTCGGCCGTGACGCAGCTCGATGCGCTGAAGGATCTCGGGATTACCGTCATTGAAGTCATGCCGGTGGCCGAATTTCCCGGTCGATGGAATTGGGGATATGACGGCGTCGGTGTGTATGCGCCGGCCCATGTCTATGGTGATCCCGACGCGTTGAAACGATTCGTGGACGAAGCCCACCGGCGTGGACTCGCCGTCATCCTGGATGTGGTCTACAACCATCTGGGCCCTGACGGAAATTATCTGCCGGCGTTCAGCGATGACTACTTTACCGACCGGTATCCCAATGAATGGGGACAGGCGATCAACTTCGATGGACCGGGCTCTCACGCGGTTCGCGAATTCTTCATTCAGAACGCTTGTTACTGGATTGATGAATTCCACCTCGATGGTCTCAGATTGGACGCGGTCCATGCCTTTCACGACGCCGGCCCCTTGCATGTGGTCGCGGAACTGTCTCAAGCGGCCAGGAAGGCGGCGGGTCAGCGGTCGATTATTCTCATCGCGGAATGCGAAGCCCAATGGGTGTGCACCGTTCAGCCGATCGCGCAGGACGGATGGGGATTGGACGGCGTCTGGAGTGAGGATTTCCACCATACGGCGCGCGTGGCGGCGACCGGCCGGAGCGAAGGGTATTACACCGACTATCGTGGAATGCCTCAGGAATTCATCTCATGCATCAAGCGGGCATTCTTGTATCAAGGCCAGCGGTATGAGTGGCAAGGCAAACCGCGTGGAACCGTCGTCACGCGCGAGCCTGCCGAACATTTCGTCTTCTTCATACAGAATCATGACCAGATTGCGAACCAGTTGCGAGGAGATCGGCTGCATGCCAAAACCCGCCCCGGCGTGTTACGCGCCTTGACGGCCCTGCTGCTGCTCGCCCCGCAAACCCCGATGCTGTTCATGGGGCAGGAATTCGCGGCTTCCGCTCCATTTCTATTTTTCGTCGACTTTCCGCCGGGTGAACTGGCCGGACAGATCTATCAAGGGCGGAAGGAGTTCCTGGCCCAATTTCCGAGTTACGGGTCGCCGGATGCGCAGGCATCGATCGCCGATCCTTGCGAGGCCGCGGTCTTCCAGCGTTCGAAACTCGATTGGTCGGAACGCGATCGGCATGCGGAATGGCTGGTGTTGCATCGAGATCTCCTCCGGCTGAGGCGGGAGGATCCGGTGATCGTCCAACAGGCGCGTGAGCTGGTCGATGGCGCCGTGATCGGACCGGCCGCATTCGTGCTGCGCTATACCGGTGTGGAGGGAGATGACCGTCTCCTGCTGGTGAATCTTGGCGCCGATCTTCCCTGCCGGCCGGCGCCGGAGCCGTTGCTGGCTCCGCCCATAGGGCGGTCGTGGTCGTTCGTCTGGTCCAGCGATGCGCCTTATTATGGAGGTCCCGGTATCATCGAACCGCTGACTCAGGAAGGCTGGCTGTTGCCGGGTGGATCGGCTGTCTTCTATGCCACCACGCCCCATGGAACGATCGATAGGGGGAATTCGATGAAGGAGGCTGATGACTGCCACGGATCACGGCAATGATATGACGCTGACTATTCCCCGCGATCGACTTCGTGACGACGAGGCGTTTCTCTCCAAGGAATGGCTGGTGACGAACGGCCTCGGCGGCTACGCGTCAGGCACTCTGTTGGGCGCCCCGACGCGGCGTTATCACGGCATGTTCGTGCCGGACTTGCCGTCTCCCTGCGGGCGATCCGTCATGATTCCGCGACTGGATGACATTGCCATCGTCGATGGTGAGTCCTTCCTGTTGAGCGGGGTGGAGTTCGAAGACGGACGCGTGCAGAGTGATCTTCCGAAGGTGCTGTCCGAATTCCGCCGCGAACGGCAAACACCGGTGTGGCGTTGTGTCATCAAAGGGCGGCGTCTCGAAAAGCGCGTCATCATGCCGTACGGCCACAATTCGGTCTATGTGGAATATCGTTTGTTGGAAGGCGAACCGCTCCGGCTCCATATCCGTCCGTTCGTGACCTTTCGCATGCTGGATGCGCAACTCAGTGAGGCCAGGAAACCTCCGTTCCCGCTGACCGTGCTCGACGGGCGGTACGAGATGCATCTTTCCGAAACTGCTCCACCACTGAAAATGTGCCTCCGTCCGCAATGTGGAGTATTCGTGGCGGACTCGCTCACGAGTCATGGCGTGTCCTACCGGGTCGACCGAGACCGCGGGTCGAAACATTCCGAGAACCTGGCGAGTCCCGGCTATTTCGATACGGAGATCACATCCGAGCGGCCGATTGCCTTCGTCGCGAGCACTGAACATTGGGAGCTGCTCGGCTACAATGGGGAAGCCATTTTCGAGGCCGAAGCACAACGGTTGAACAAGCTGTTGCCGCCTGTGCAAAAAACGGGACAGGATGATCTGGAAGGATGGCTGACCCTGGCCGCCGATCAGTTCATCGTGCTTCCCGGATCCCGCATGGAAGAACAGGCGCTGGCGCGGGCATCCGGCGACGAAGCCCGCACGGTCATCGCGGGCTATCACTGGTTCACCGACTGGGGGCGCGATACCATGATCAGTCTCGAAGGACTGACACTCTGTACCGGCCGCCATCAGGAAGCGCGATCGATCCTGCGCACGTTCGCCCACTATATGCAAGACGGCCTGCTGCCGAATCTCTTTCCTGAGGGACAACGGAAGGCGCTCTACCACACGGCGGATGCCACGCTGTGGTTTTTCCATGCAGTGGATCGCTATTACCGGGTCACCGGCGACCGCGAGACGCTTATGGCGTTACTGCCGGTCTTGAAGTCGGTGATCGCGCACCACGTCAAGGGCACCCATTTCGGCATCGGCGTCGATCAGCGGGATAGTTTGTTGCACGCGGGCGAAGAAGGATACCAGCTGACCTGGATGGATGCCAAGGTGGAGGGGTGGGTGGTCACGCCACGCCGGGGGAAGCCGGTGGAAATTCAAGCGCTCTGGTATAACGCGCTCCGCTGCATGGTTCAATGGGGGAACATTGCCGGTGAGCCGACGAATCACTGGGCCGACATGGCGGCCCAGGCGCAGGAATCGTTCAATCAACGCTTCTGGCATTCAGACGGCGGGTATCTGTTCGATGTGGTCGATGGAGACCAAGGCAACGACGCCAGTTTTCGTCCCAACCAGATTTTGGCGATTGCCCTTCAGTATCCCATTCTGCACGAGCAGCGATGGCGCGCGGTGGTCGATGCGGTGGCGGAGAAACTGCTCACGCCCGTGGGACTCCGGAGCCTGGCCAGGGATCATCGGGATTACAAGCCGATGTATTTCGGCGACCTTCGCGCAAGGGACGCTGCCTACCACCAGGGAACAGTTTGGGCCTGGCTCATCGGACCGTTCATCGATGCCTGGCTCAAGGTCTACAAGGATGCTCCGGCGGCGCGCCAGATGCTGGAAGGATTTCGAGCCCATCTGCTGGAAGACGGCATCGGCACCGTGAGCGAGATCTTCGACGCGGAAGCTCCCTACCACCCGCGAGGGTGCATTGCCCAAGCCTGGAGTATGGCGGAGGTGCTACGGGCATGCCGGAAAACGCGTGACGCGATAGAGAAGGGGTGAGACCCATGGTTCTTCCATGTGCAGAATCCAACAGGGGCGATAAGAGATGACATGGCTTCTGTACGGATTGGCACGTCGGGGTACCATTACAAACATTGGATCGGTCCTTACTATCCGCAGGGCATTCCGCCGCGTTCCATGCTGGACTACTATGGGCGGGATTTCGATACCGTGGAGATCAACAACAGCTTCTATCGCCTGCCTTCAACCACGACCTTCGAAGCTTGGAAAGAGACGACTCCCGCCGGATTCTGTTTTGCGGTCAAGGGCAGCCGGTACCTCACCCATCGCAAAAAACTGCTCGATCCCAAGCCGGCCCTCGACAGGTTGCTGACGGCGGCAGGCGGGTTAGGCGCCAAACTCGGTCCGATGCTGTTTCAACTGCCTCCGAACTGGCATTGTAATCTCGACCGTCTGCAGCAGTTCCTTCACGCGCTCCCCGCCGGGCAGCGCTACAGTATCGAATGCCGTGACCAGAGCTGGCACAACCGGGACGTCTATCGATTGCTGCAGGACCACCATGTCGCCTTCTGTCTGTATGAGCTAGGCGGAGTTCGTTCTCCGGTCGAGGTGACGGCGGACTTCGTTTACGTGCGGCTCCATGGACCGGGAAACAAATACCAGGGTGACTATTCGACTGCGACCTTGAAATCCTGGGCCGTCAAAATCGACCGTTGGAAAGAATCCGACATCGACGTGTATGTCTATTTCGACAACGACGAGGCGGGCTATGCCGTCAAGAACGCCAAAGAGCTGAAACGAATCCTCGCCGCTCGATGAAGCGGAATAGCAAAAATTCCCCCGCCGCCCGCGCTCGGGTCTTCTGGCGACGGTGAGACTTATTCAATCACGCCGTTCCCCTGCGGTGAAGACCGAGGGGGTCCCTCGTAGGTACGCCGCTCATCCTCAAAAGATAGTTCGCCATAAATCAAATAGCCATTATAGGCGCGCGCCGTCTCTCTGGTCCATCCCATGGTGAGCATGATCAACATGGCGCACAGCGACAAGGCAATCAAGAGTGCGGGATTGAGCCGATCCTTGCTGTTCTCGGGCCCGGCCTGCCACCAGGGGAGGCGTCCCGAAAACGACCGGAAGAAATAGGTCCAGTTCAACAGGCCGAACAAGACCAGGAACGCGATGGCGAAGTATTTGTTCGGCTGCATTTTGCCGAGCGGGTTGATGGCGCGGTCCGTCAGGACATGGAGTCCCGGAATGTGCTGAAGATGGTAGGGCATAGACAAGACGATGCCGGCTATCGTCACGACGGCCAATGAAACCGGCAGCACCACGCGCGATGAACTGCCCGGGGACGCAGCCGTGAGGCGGCGAGCGATATAGAACGATCCAAGAATGACCAACAGGCTATAGAGGAAGGCCACGACATCGAAAAGCCACGAGCGACCCCCGAGCATGAGGGTCTGGAAGGCTTGCGGCTGTTCATACCGGATGCGGAGCAAATACTCATAGCCGATGATGGGCATGGCCAGCAGCGCGCCGAATCCGATGGTGAAGCAGTAGCCGCCTGCCCAATCATAGTGCCGCTTGTCCTCATCCGTGTTGGCGCGCCAGTATGCCGTCGCGCACAGCGCTGAGAGGCCAAACCCCGTCCATGTCAGATTCCCGAACCACCGGTGGAGGTGTAAATGGATCATCGTCGGATTGAACAGTTGTTCCCACAACAGGTCCGGCGATCGGGGCGTCAGCATGTAGGAGGCCACCATGTCGATGACCATCATCGCGGCCAGCGCAGATCCGGCGGCCAGCCATCCGAAGGCGAGGTGGTAGCCGTTTACGCCTGGGATTGTCTCCCGCCCAGTCCCACGAATAAAACCAGGCATAGGCGAAGATCGCCTCTCCCAGGAACAAGATCGCTTCCAGCAAGAGGGGCCAGAACATGATGCGGAACAGCGTCGCCCAAAAGCGGGGCCAGAAGATATTGAGCAGAAACACGAGCGTCACGCCTAGAAACGAGACGGCGGCCGTCGTCAGGATGAGCGTGAAGGCAATCGTGTGGGCGAGACGGTCATACCGTCTTT
>JACCYV010000183.1 GCA_013696305.1 Nitrospira sp. | reverse complement strand
GCAAAGATCCCATGCCGAAAAGGATTCAACATCGGCAGACTTCGCATGAGGACGGCGATCCCTCTTAGGACGGTCCTGACCTTGCGCTGGTATTCCTTCTTCTCGTCCGTCAAATTCCTATAATATCCGACACTTCCCGAATCCGAGACGCCACGGAGCCCGGCCTTTATCGAATTCAGCAGTGTATTGAAATCACTTTGCAGATCATCCGCCCAGGGAGTACAGACGCTTCTCCTAGCTGCAAAGAATGACCCGCTAAGACCGACCAACGTATTCACCCTCGTTTCCAACTGACGAAGCAACATCTCATACTTGACGTACGCACCTTCGCCGCTCAAATTTCCTTCCGCATCTACAAATCGATCCACGCTACTTACGCAGCCGACGGTTGGATCATGAAACGGTTTTACGATATTGGCAATGCCTTGAGGCGATAGCGTAGTGGCCACATCCGAGAACACCAGCACCTCTCCACTTGTTCGGCTGACTGCCAACTTCTGCGCCGCTTCCTTTCCCCTTCGTTCCAGCGCCCGTATGAGATGCACACCTGAAGACGTATAGGAACGTACAATCTCGTCGGTGCGATCCGACGAGCAATCAGATGCCACAACAATTTCAATGCGCTCGCGGGGATACTGTTGCTGAAGGGTGTTTTCTATCTTCTCCTTGATGCGCAATTCCTCGTTATAGGCCGTAATTATAAAGGAAACCGTGGGTTGAATGTCACCGATCACCGCAGGTCGATTCCTAAATCCTGAGAGAACCAGCAAGATGAGCAGATACCCGGCGTAGGCATAAAAAACAAATCCCAGGGAGCCCCAAAATGTCCATTCAGCAAACCACATCGGTTCGTATCCCGCGGTTACGACTCACCTTTATGTGAGCCTTCACCACATACATTTTAGACGATTCAATTGTTCTGAGGCAGTTCAGACGTACTACAGGGCTTGGCTTGAACCTCGGACGAACGCGCAGATCCGACCTCTGCAGCATGCTGAATACCTTGAACCGCACCACATACTCGCTCCAGGTCGTGCGTAGACAATAATTCGTGCGTGGGAAGCGTGACAAGTCTGTCCGCAATCATCGTCGACTGGGGCACACTCTGGGACGAGAGGGTCTCGCGAAGTTCAGCAATCTGTTGAACCGACGAGGGGTACATGGAACTCACCCCAAGGCCCTGTTCCCTCGACATCCGACACAACGATTCTTTCTCTTGCCTAGAACGCATTAGGACAGGCAATCGCAGATAGACTGAGTGACCTCGCCACGATGGCTTGATGGTTTGAACCGGGGTTGGGCCGAGAGATTTCAGCACCTGCTCGGCATGTGCCACACGATTCTCGGTCGAACGGGCAAGCCGTTCCTTCCAGCGTCGTAGCAATCCTGCGCGTATCGCATCCATACGAGTGACCGGGAACTCGGTGTCGAATTTTGTCTCTCCCAGCTTTAAAAACGGAAGCCCGGCCGGCAGCCAGTAAAGCCCTGGGTGGATCAACAACTGCATAGCCGCTACCTCCAGCCAATTCTTCAACATGCCAAGCATCGATTCCTCGGAGAGCTGAGCGTACTCACGCGTGATAGCCTCGCCGATCCGATCATCATTTGAAAGAATAGCGCCACCTGATCCACAGGTAATATTTTTCCCTCTCCCAAAACTCAGGAAGGACACATCGCCCATGGTTCCAAACGGTCTTCCCTCACGATCTCCGCCAAAAGCCTGAGCTACGTCTTCCACTACAAAAATGCCTCGTTGACGACAGAGATCGACAATCCGCGGCACATCGTTCCCAATGCCTAACAGATGTGTCGCCAACACACACAGCACTGTGCTGTCCGCCATGTGTGTGAGTTGATCAAACTCGAGATCCAACGAACTTGGGTTCACATCGCACAGTACCACTGATAATCGCGCCCGAACGACAGCCGACGGCACGGAGAAACACGTGTACCCCGGAACGACAACTTTCTGCCGGCCGGAGAGACCGTGCAGGGCCTGAAGGATCAGACTGAGCGCAGCTTTTCCCGATGATACAAACCACACATGCTTCACACCGAAATACTCGCGAAACTCGCCTTCGAGTCGGTGAATCGTTGCCCGCGGACGCATGAGCCCCAACAATCCTTGTATAAGGTCACGCCATTCGACCGGAGCAGCCGAGGGAGGAAGTGTTCGTTGCACCTTCATGGCAGGTGCTTTACAACGTGAGGGCCGAGCATATTTGCGACCACCAGGGGCAATTTCTGCCACAGACGTATGGCGAGGGTGTATTTCGGATTCTGGGGATTGAGTTGCGGCATCTGACATCCGGCTTTCATCCAGTAGTACCAATGAAGTTGATGTGGTTGGGCTCCCCATTGTTCCTTAAAACGATAGGTTCCACTCTCCGGCGAGGAGCGTCCAAAGTCAAACGTCTGAAACCCCTCCTGACAGGCATACTCCAGCACAGAGCCATAGAGCAACATATTGGGGGAAAGCTTATTGAAGCGTTTATCGGAGGCCGCCCAGGGAATCTCCAGCGAAGATCGAAACCCGTATAAAAACCCTGCGGCGATCGGCGCGCCCTCATGCGACACCACGCAAATGCGGGCCTCCTTTGGAAAGACCTCAAGGATTTTCGCAAAAAACCCTTTCGCATACACCGGCGTTCCCAAATCGCGCATGCATCGCGAAAAAACAGCATAAAACTCGTCGAGACACTCGCTCCCTCCCACTCGCGCAGTCATGCCTTCTTTTTGCGCACGCCGAACTTGGCTCCGCAACTTGGACGGGAATCCCTTTAGGAGTTGCTCATACGAGCCCGGCAAGGGAAGACGCATGGATACTTTTCGCTCACTGGAAGCCCAGGTCGTATCCATTGGCTCCTGCTGTCGCAGTTCGATGTGGTCTGCATTCAGTGCTCTGCCCTGTTCAATGGCACAGGTCTCAAGCAGTGAACGCTCCTCCGGATAGTCCGCGATCAACCCCCCGTAGTTCACGAACGGCAACGACACAAGAAATCGGCCAAACCCCCGGCTCGCCAGTAACACCATCGGAACCATGCCCTGCACAGTTCCCTCATTCCCTTTCACAGCAAGGTAGAACGTACGATGCCCGAACGCTTCCTCAATGACGCGGCGCCAGCCGGAAAGGTGGTATCCGGCAGACAAAGGAGACCTCAGCACATACGAATCCCAGGCCAAGATCTCGGCATCTGTTCGACCCAACGTTGAAGGGACAGAAGTACTCATGATGGCACGAGGATCGGGCCCTCGCCTCCGCGCATGGCGGCATCAAGAACCGTCGCTAATTCTCCGGTCAGCGATCGATACTCAAATCGATTCACCCTCGTGGCATCGGGCGGAACAAGTTTCCGTGTTCCTGTCGAGAGCTCGTTCAAGAGCGCTTTAATATTCGCGATCTGATTAGGACAGCTTACGCCCAAAGCATGACGATTGACCAAATTGGCAGTCGCACCTTCACCACCGATGAGAAGCAACGGACGTCCGGTCGCCACATATTCGTAGATTTTACCGGGCACCTGCAATGGCGAATCTGGCTGCAGCACCAACAAGACGGGGGATCGGTTCATCTCCTTCAAGCATCGACTGTGTGAAACCGGCGGCTCCCGTCTGAGAAAACCATGTTGCTCAAGGTCGAGGGCGTATCGTTCACACTCTTGGTCGGTCGAATCCCACCCGCCTACGAAGCGCAACCGGATCGCGTCCGGTTTCAGGTGACCATCCCGAAACAATTCCCAGACCGCTTGAAACAATACGCGCGGCGTCCTCTTTCCATAGACCGTCCCGAAGTGACACAGCTCATAGCCTCCGGAGATCTGGTTGTCAGCGGCTTTGCGGTCAAAGGCATCCTTCGCTGCAAGCACTTCCCGGTCAAATCCATTGGGGATCCAGGTACAACGCTCGCGAAGGTCGCTATATTCTTTAACGAGTCGATCACGAAGCTCCTCGGTGTTGGCGATGATTCGACTAGCTGCCCGACAGGCTTGCGCCTCAGCCATTTGTGATTTTCTGGTCAGCATCGGAGAACTGAAGGAATAATAGGGGTTGCAATTCCAAGGATCGCGGTAGTCCAGTACCAGAGGTCGCTTGAGCCGCTTCGCCAGGGCGCAGCCCACTAAAAAGTTCGTCCAGGGACCCCCCGTCGCAAATACAACATCCGGTGTCTCTTTCTCATCAATTTGCTGCAGGTGTCGTACAGCCGGGGCATACCATCCCCATTGTCGATCTGGAAATGCGAATACCCAATCGAGCAACAAATCTTTTACGCTCGCACGAAGTGCTCCTGATTGGCCCGCTGAGGTCACCCCCCGGGTCTTGTCCTGTCGTTTCTCCCAGTCCGTATCGACCGTCTTTCGTAACAGTCCTCGAAGTCGCTCACGATATTGCAGAACCTGTTGAAGCCGATCCTTGTACGGCACACGCATGACATCGATCGTGCCCGGCACACGTTCCCCCAGTTTCATATCAACCTGGTGTGCAGGATATACGCACTCAGGGGTCGTCGTCAGTACCTGGGGTTGCCACCCGTAGTCCGGTAGATTACGACAGAATCCAAGCGGCCGCATCGCGCCGCTCGCGGCGACCGGCGGGAAATAATAGGCGACTATGAGTACTCGCTTCATAAGCTCACCGCCCATTACCTCAAAGACTGAGCGCCGTGGCACTCGTCAGGCAAGCTGCGCGGCACAAAGGTGGTCACGAAGCACCTGAACAATCCGTTCAGAGGCATGTCCATCCCACATCGGAGGAGGTACAAGCGGAATACTGGGACTGTCGAGCGCCTTCATGGCTTCGCTCAGAATTCGTGCCGGCAACGCCCCAATGACTCGATTCGTTCCATGCGTCACGGTGATCGGGCGTTCGGTGCTTTCCCGGAGCGTCAAGCAAGGGACTCCCAGCACGGTCGTTTCTTCTTGAATGCCTCCGGAATCGGTCAGGACAAGACGGGCATTGGCAACCAGTGACATGAAATCGAGATACCCGATCGGCTCCATACAATGCACACCCTTGGAGGGAATCGGCCCAGGGCCGAAGTATAGCCCAGGACCAAAACTCCCGATTGACTCCAGCGCCTTTCTGGTCCGTGGATGAATTGGGAAAATAATCGGCATCCGCCGGGATATTTCCAGCAACGTGTCGATCAATGCCTTCAGCACCTTGATATCATCCACATTAGACGGACGATGAAGCGTCGCCACTGCATATTGCGCGTTACTCAACTGTAGTCGTGCCAGGATCGTTGAATGAGCCCACAATCGACGAGATGCCTCAAGCGAATCAATCATCACGTTCCCGACAAAAAATATTTTTTTCTCCGACACTCCTTCCGCAAGAAGATTGCGCTTCCCGCTTTCCTCAGTGACAAAGAGATAATCGGACACGGCATCAGTGACAATGCGGTTGATTTCCTCCGGCATTGACCGATCTCCGCTTCGTAGTCCAGCCTCGACATGTGCGACCGGCACATGCAATTTCACCGATGTCAGCGCCGCTGCCATGGTGGAATTCACGTCCCCGACTACCACCACGAGATCGGGGCGCTCCCGCAACACGATCGGTTCCAGCCGCTTCATGACCTCGGCGGTCTGAACGGCATGGGTGCCCGACCCCACATCCAGTGAAACATCCGGCAATGGAATCTGTAAATCCTCGAAGAACTGTCCAGCCATCTTGACATCATAATGCTGTCCTGTGTGAACCAGGAGCGGTGTGATGTCAGGATGTTTGCGCATTTCTCGCATCAAAGGCGCGATCTTCATAAAGTTGGGTCTGGCCCCCACGATATTGAGTACTTTCATTCAGCGTGCCCTTTTTTCATAGTGTCACCTTCCGCTCCCTTGCGTCGAGCCAACGCTCTGGTATGTTCAGACGTCCCATGTCTAGGAAGAATTTAGGAGGCAGAAACAGGATCTTGTGCCACCAAATCTGAAAGGATTTCAAACTCGGCGACATGGAACAGCCTGTTGGCGAGATCAACGTCTCCTCGACGGTGGCGGTCTAAATCCTTCAGCAAGGCGTCGGCATTGTAAATGCCGCGATCTCGAACGGTTCGGCTTCCCAGAATATCGCGGAGTGGCTCATAGAGATCGTGTGAAAACCACTTCTTGCTCGCGGTAGGGAATCCCATCTTGTCCACCCGTAGCCGCACGGATTCAGGAATTCGACCTTTCATCCCTTCTCGAAGCACATACTTGTTCCACGGCCCACGTACCTTCCAGTCGTCAGAAAGACCGCAGACAAATGACACCAGGCGATAGTCAAGAAATGGAAGCCGTGCCTCAACTGAATGAGCCATGGAATTGCGATCTTCGATCCGTAGATACAGGGGCAACGGGGCCGACACGACCGACTGGTTCAGCGAAGTCGACAACGTGCCCGAGTTTGGTGGAGCATCTTCATTAATGAAATGCTTGGTCAAATCCTTTGAAAACCATGCATTATGGCGAAGACGTGCCTGACGCCTTGCCTGCGCCCAATGTCGGTAGGGCTCGATTTTATACATTTCCCAAGAAAGACATCGACTCGCCGCGTCGGTAAAGCGGACACGTGAATTCCCGCCATGGGCCAAGGTATAGGAGGTCACAGCTTGCCAAGCTTCTCTCATACGACCTTGTCGAATGAGAGACACCCAATAATCTTGAAAGTAGCTCGAATACCCGCCGATCGTTTCATCGGCCCCTTGCCCATTCAGCACCACACGAATCCCTTGTGACGCAGCAAGGCGCATCAATTGATACCCAACCACAGCGGTCATCGTGTGCACCGGCTCGTCCTGAAACCACAGAAGCTTACGCAAATCGTTCCACAAGTCAGCGGGACTGGTTTCCAGCTGTCTTAATTGGGCGCCGGTTTGTCGCAGCGTATCGGCAATGTATTTCGACTCATCGAACTCCTTGGCCATATAACAAAAGGCTTGAAGGGATTCAGTTCCCTCGGCGGCGCGATGGCCGCGTTGGCGGGCAGCGGCGCACATGATAGCCGTCGAGTCCAGGCCACCCGATAAGCACACCCCTACCGGAACATCGCTACGCATGCGAATCCGAACCGAGTCTTCAAAGAGGTCCGCAAACGTCGCGGCAGGATTATCTGATACCGTGGGAGGCAGGGCATCAAGAGACCAAAAGGACCACTGGTACCAAGCGCCGTCCAGCGTGACCTCAAACCCACTCCCTGGAGGAATTTGCCGGATGCCCTCATAAAAGGTTTCAATTTGATTATCCAGGCGCCCTTCGAGCAGGAACCTGGCGGCATTCCGCCAATTGAGATCGCTCTGCTGGTATCCCGATGCTCGCAACGCCTTGATCTCGGAGGCGAACTGTATAACCTCTGTGTTGCGGCTGTAATAAAGGGGTTTGACGCCGAAGCGGTCGCGCGAACCGAAGAGGAGGCGATGTTGGCGATCATAGATTACAAACGCCCACATCCCGTTCAGCCTGGACAGGCACGCACGGCCCCATTGACGATACGCGGCAAGCAGTACCTCGCTATCCCCGCTCGACCGGAACCGATGTCCCAATTGCCGAAGCTCAGAACGTAGTTCAACGTAATTAAAAATTTCACCGTTGAACACGAGCACACACTGACCATCCTCGCTGACCATTGGCTGGTGGCCCGCGTCGGACAAGTCAAGAATTGAAAGACGACGAAACCCCATCCCGACGGAACCATCCAAATAGATGCCGCCATCGTCAGGACCTCGATGAAACAAGCTCGTGGCCATCCGCTCGACAGCCACTCGCTCAATCGGTCTTCCCTTGAACCCTATGGCAACTGCGATACCACACATAGGAACAATCCGTGTTCGATGTGACACGCCTCAGTGATCACACATTACTTGGGTACAGCCTGTCGGAAATACTCGGTAGCTTTCCTGATGCCATCCTCGAGCTGCACTTTCGGCTCCCAGCCCAGCAGGCTCTTGGCTCTCGTGATATCAGGCCGACGCACCTTCGGATCATCGGCAGGAAGGGGACGTTCTTCGATCACACTTTTTGAACCGGTCAATTTCAGGATAATCTCCGCAATCCCACGCACGGTGAGTTCCCGTGGATTGCCGATATTGACCGGGTCATGAATGCTATCCATGGCCGCATCGGGTTTCTGGGTAAGAAACTTCGTGCGATCCGTTCGCTCCGCAACTGATTTATCAGACTTGACCATCAACAGCGCCACGATACCACGAACCAAATCATCGACATAGCAAAAGCTGCGAGTTTGGGAGCCATCTCCGAAGACCGTCAGCGGGTTTCCTTGAAGTGCCTGTACAATGAAGTTCGACACGACTCGGCCGTCCTTCGGTCTCATTCGAGGGCCATAGGTGTTAAAAATCCTGACGATCCTCGTATCCAAACCATGATACCGGTGATAGGCCATCGTCATGGCCTCAGCAAATCGCTTGGCCTCGTCATAAACCCCACGCGCGCCAATGGGATTCACGTTTCCCCAATAAGATTCCGGCTGAGGGTTGAGTAACGGATCTCCATACACTTCAGAGGTGCTCGCCAACAAAAAGCGTGCGCCCTTGGCTTTCGCCAGCCCCAACGCTTTATGCGTCCCCAGCGCACCCACCTTTAACGTGGCAATCGGCATCTCGAGATAGTCTTGTGGACTGGCCGGCGAAGCAAAATGCATGACAGCGTCCAATTGTCCGTCAACATGTAAATAGTCACAGACATTGTATTTCACAAAACTGAACTTCGGATTCCCTATCAAATGAGCAATGTTCTCCGCCCGTCCGGTAATTAAATTATCCAGCGCAATCACGTCGTGTCCCTGCCCGATCAGCAGCTCGGACAAATGACTGCCAAGAAACCCTGCCCCGCCCGTAATAAGAACTCGCATGAATCATCTCCTCCTTCGCGCTCAATATCCAAACGTTAATCGAGCTCAAACTCTTTGTTCCATTCCGAATCACCCTCAAGCGGCTTCTGCTCCGTCTTGAGCAAGACACAATTTTCAAGGACGAGCACATCCATCTCGGTTCGCATAAAGCACCGATAAGCATCCTCCGGTGTGCTGACAATCGGTTCCCCTCGAACGTTAAAGGAGGTGTTCACCAGGACCGCATGACCGGTTTTTGCTTCAAACGCTTTCAGCAAAGCATAGTACCGTGGGTTCGTGTCTTGATGTACGGTTTGCACACGAGCCGAATAGTCGAGGTGGGTGACGGCGGGAATATCTGACCGCGGGACATTGAGCAGTTCGATACCCCACAATCCTTCCTGTGAGGCCCTGATGGGTAGCCGCCGCTTTTCGACGACGGGAGCCACCAGTAGCATGTAGGGGCTGTCAGCGTTCAGGACAAAATAGTCGGATGCCCGCTCTCGCAAGACAGAGGGTGCAAATGGTCGAAATGACTCTCGATACTTAATCTTGAGGTTCATCACCGACTGCATGTCTCGATTGCGGGCATCGCCTAAGATGCTTCGGCCGCCCAAAGCACGTGGACCGAATTCCATGCGTCCCTGGAACCATCCCACGACCTTGCCCGCTGCAAGTTCTTCCGCCACACGAACATACAATTGGTCATCATCAAGCCGAACATAGGGCGCATCGGCCTTTTTAAGGCATGTTTCGATTTCCTCGTTGGTGTGAGCGGGTCCTAAATATGAACCTTTAAGGCTGTCCTTCCCCGGGTGTACTTTTCGCGGTTGCTGCTCATACTGATGCCAGGCAGTCAAGGCGGCGCCCAGAGCGCCTCCAGCATCTCCTGCCGCCGGCTGTATCCAGAGATCCTTAAAGGGCCCCTCTCGCAGAATCCGCCCGTTACCCACGCAATTGAGAGCCACCCCTCCGGCCATACAGAGATAGTCCGCGCCCGTCTCCCGATGCAGGGTTCGCGACAGGCGCAACATGACCTCCTCGGTCACTTCCTGGACCGAGCGTGCCAGATCCATTTCACGCTGCGCCAACTTGGATTCAGGCTTTCGCGGAGGCCCTCCAAAGGCTTTATCAAATTTGCTTCCGGTCATCGTGAGGCCGGTGCAATAATTAAAATAGTCCATATTCAAGCGAAACGTCCCGTCCGGCTTCAAATCCAGCAAGTGCTCATAAATCGCTTTCACATACTTCGGCTCACCATACGGAGCAAGCCCCATGACCTTGTATTCCCCGGAGTTCACTTTGAATCCCGTGTAATACGTGAAGGCGGAATAGAGGAGCCCAATGGAATGGGGAAAGGGAATCTCCCACAGAGGAGTCAAAGTATTTCCCTGCCCTAACCAAGCCGACGTTGTGGCCCACTCCCCGACCCCATCCATGCACAACACCACTGCCTTCTCATAGGGTGAGGGGAAAAATGCCGACGCAGCATGCGATTCATGATGCTCTGAGAACAGAATCTGCGGCAGGGAAGCAGTCGTCATATCCGGAGCGTGAACGAGGAATTCTTTCTGAAGCAGACTTTTTAGGAGAAGCTTCTCTTTCAACCATACCGGCATCGCTGCAACGAAAGATCGAATGCCCCGAGGGGCAAACGCGAGATAGGT
>JACCYV010000179.1 GCA_013696305.1 Nitrospira sp. | reverse complement strand
TTTTTGGCGATGATAGTACTTATAGGCGATGAATCCCGCTATGCCGACGACTAGTATCGCCAATGCCAATCCACCGGCCTGGTCGAGGAGTCCCGCCAGCTGCTCAAGCTGACTGCTGAACAACGCCCCGACTCCGGCGCTGACGGCCGCCCAGATCAAGGTGCCTCCCACATCGTACAGAATGAACGTGGCGGCGGTCATACCGACAATACCTGCAAGGGGCGGCGCCACCGTGCTGAACCCGGGGATGAACTTGGCCAGAAGCAGCGCTCGCGGCCCATTCCTATGAAACAAATTCTCCGTGTCTCTGACACACGAATCCGGTTCGAGAGACATCCGACACAAAAACCCCAGCACTTTCCCGCCCTTGATACGGCCGAGGTAATACCAGGCGAAGTCCGGCGGAAGCGAGGCGGCAACCGGAACGAGGAGGGCCGTGGTGACGCTCATCTTGCCGGCGCCGACGAGCGCACCCGCCGCGATAAGGAGGGGAATGGCTGGAATAGGCACGCCGATTTGCTCGACGAAAATCACCCAGAAGAGCATCGTGGCACCGTGGTCCGCAAGAAATTGCAGGGCGTTCATTGTAGAGTGTCTCCTATTTCAGGCGCTCCGAAAGCGCGTCCACCGGGCAAACAGGATCGCGGCAAAGGGGAGCGCGAGACCGAGCATCATCTGCACGACGAGCAGAGTTCCAAGCTGGGTATAGTCCTCCGGAGTTTGGAGCGCATTGGTTCCCGGATCACGCACTTCCCGTGTGACAACGAACGCTTGATTCAGATATTTCGTGCCGAGTTGGCTCAGCGACAAGGCGAGGTTGGTGAAGGAGGCCATCACGGCAAAATAGGTGGCCTTGAGATTCGCCGGTGCAGAATTGGCGATCCAGGCCAGCATGGGAATCATGGAGATTTGGCCGAGCGGAGACTCCAACGCCGTATTGACCAGTGCGATAAATCGGGCATCCACCACGCCGCCGGTCAGCGCCGCGGTCCAATGGTGCAGGCCGTAATACATACTGGCGATGGGAAGCCCCAGCAGGAACGCCGCCACCGTTAAAAAGCCCACGACGTAGGCGATGGACCGTTCAGCCATGAAGCGGCGAAACAGAAACATGCCCAAGAGGGTCAGCGCGCTGCCGATAAGGGACAACACCGACAGAAACTGTTGATCGAATCTCAGCGTATCGATCATCCACCAGGTGGGTCCATCGCCGGGTCCGGGAATGGCACGAAACGCAAAGATGACGAGCGCCGTGCCCAGCAACACATGTCTCGCCTCCGTGGTCAGTTCGCGAGTCAGCCGCAGAATGAGCACCGACACGATGCCCATCGAACCGGCAAAGACGATTTCTTCATTGTAGGGAAAATCTCCGAATCCAACCGTCAGCGTAAAGACCACGAATGCCAGACTGCCGCCCAGAATCCACCAATTCGGTTTGGTCAATTCGCTCGGCCGTTCCATCCACGTCGCAACCTGCGAAACGGTCATCCCCTGGCGTAAAAGCCGCCGCCTCTCGCGGACTCGCAGAATCCACGCGGCGATCACGCCCAGAACCGACACGGCCGGAATGACCAGCGCCATCGCATAGACCTGTTGATAAATCCCGGCGACTTTTTCTTTCGGGAGATTCTCCACGCCGGTGAAGACGTACAGATTGATGAGCGCCACAACAATACCGCCGCTGATGATGGCGACCCTCCCCAACGTCTGCATGGTGGTATGCATGAGCTTGAGTTTGGCTCCATCGAAAGGAAAGCCCTGTTCGTCGATCCTGGGTACCGCTTCCACGGTCATGGCGTCAGCCACCGTATCCTGAATCACATAGCCGATCGGCGCCAGCAGGACACTCAGGACGTACCAAACTTCGGCCGGCATCACGGCGGTCATCGCTTCGCGATGGCCGATCAGACCGACCATGATCAACAGGCTGACCGCGATCACCCCCGCGCCGAAATAGACGAGCAGGCTTTTCCAGCGCCACAGGAGATCGACGAGATGACCGAACGGCATTTTGAGCGCCCAGGGTATGCCGGCCCAGAATCCCAGGGCAGCGAGGAAGGCTGCGGACAGGCCCAGATAGTCTTTCACGAAGAAGGTCCCGACGATGCCGGTGAGACCGGAGATTCCCGCTGCCATGTA
>JACCYV010000176.1 GCA_013696305.1 Nitrospira sp. | reverse complement strand
CGAGGCTGACCGACATATTCCCGCAGGCTTTGCGGACGGAGCGCGGCTTCGATGCCACGTTCATCGTCGGTCAGTTGGTTGGTCACTGTACGGTCGGACATGGGAGGGTCCCGCCGATCAGACGGCTCACTGCGATTTGTGTTCCGGTGACGGCCTGAATTTTGGCGGCGGCGGGGCCGCCCCTTGTCCGGGAGCGGCCGTGCTCCCGCAATCGGGCGGGCATTTCATACCGCCTTGATTCGGATCGGGCATGCTTGACCCCATCTGCGTCGACTGACACTGTGACATGAGTCCGCCGTCTTTCGCTCCGCAGCGCGACGGCACATTCGAATGGCCGATTTCACTGTATCCCTCAGGACAGACTCCGCTATGGAGAGCATATTCCCGCCCAACGGCACACACTGCACGAGGGTCGGCTCCCCATCCTTGCAGAGCTCCGGCGCATGGGTCACGCCGGTAGTGGCGTACCCTTCCGGGCACACCCCGCAGGTCTTGCGAATCGTCCTGGGTTCCTCTCCACCTTCCGTCGCGAGACCCAGGTCGATCGCTCCAAACCAGAACACCAATCCACACAGCGCAAGTCGCCTTGCACCGCCTAATCGGCGGAGGGTCCATCCTGTACGAGCCTGTGTCGTCATGCATCACCCCTTGGCGAGGTCTTTGAGTGCCTCGCGAATCACATCCTTCAATTCTTGCGTCGCTGTCCCTGATTGCTCGATTCTCTTCAGCGTCTCTTTTACGTCCGGTAGCCGATACCCGAGATTCACGAGGGCCGACAACGCGTCGTCGTAGAGAGGATTGTCGACCCGTCCATTCTCCGGCTCGACTGGTTCGCCCGCGGGATGCAGTCGCGCCACCTTGTCTTTCAACTCCAAAGCGATCCTCGCCGCAGATTTCTTGCCGATTCCGGAGACCGTTCCCAGTTTCTCTATATCGCCCGCCTGAATGGCGTTGAAGAGATCGCGGACAGACAGGGTGGAGAGGACACTGAGCCCCAATTTCGGCCCGATGCCGGAGATTCCGGTCAGCAGGAGGAAGGCCTCTTTCTCGCTTGTGGTCAAAAACCCGTAAAGCTGAATCGCGTCTTCACGCACATGGGTATGAATGCTGAGCGTCACAAGCTCGTGCTGATTCGGGAGCGAATAATAGGTGCTGAGGGGAATCAACACTTCGTAGCCGACGCCGTGGACATCAAGCGTGACCTGGGAAGTCGTCTTGAAGGCGATGAGCCCCGTCAGTAGGGCAATCATGAGAGCAGCAGGATGGCGTGAGACGGTCGGACGGTTGAACGCGCGGAGAGAGATTCGATACTCAGTGCCGGTACTCCCGGATTAGGCGGTGGCGGCGGCAACTTTCTCCATGACCTCGTCGGAAATGTCGAAATTTGCATGCACCTTCTGAACGTCTTCGTGTTCATCCAGAATTTCCATGAGCCGTAACATTTGTTCAGCGGGCCTCTCCTCCAATGCAATCGTATTCTGGGGGAGGAAGTTCAATTCGGCCAGCGAACACTCGATTTTTGCGTCGCTCAGCGCCTTCTTTACCGCCTCAAAATCGTGCGGCGTGGTCAGCACTTCGAACGTCTTCTCGGTTACTTTGACATCCTCTGCGCCGGCTTCCAAGGCAATGGTCAGGAGCGCGTCCTCCTCAACCTTCCCCTTTTCGACCACCAGGACACCTTTTTTGTGAAACTGCCACGCCACGGCACCGGCCTCAGCCATATTACCGCCGTTCTTGGTCAGCAAATTGCGGATTTCGGCCACCGTGCGATTACGATTATCCGACGTAATTTCCATTAACACGGCTGTTCCGCCGGGGCCGTATCCTTCGAGCGAAAACTCTTCATACGTGACGCCGGGTAATTCCCCTGTGCCACGCTGGATGGCCTTCTTCATATTATCGCCGGGCATATTGGCTTCTTTGGCCTTGGCAATCGCCAGTCGCAAACGTGGATTGCCGTCCGGATCTCCGCCTGACCGTGCCGCAATCGTCAATTCGCGGATAATGCGGGTAAAGACCTTCCCGCGCTTGGCATCGACAGCCGATTTATGGCGTTTGATTGTTGCCCAATGACTGTGGCCACCCATGGCGACTCCTCTTTCCTGAACCGGCCGACTCTCGACCAAGTCCAGGCAACCATCGAAATCACAGCTCAAAAAATACAGCTAACACAGTCCTGACAAATGTGTCAACGCGACAAGGCTACCACTTACGCAACGACTACGTGGCTGGGAAGATCGTTTCGCTCGACTGGCTGTTGTATGGGCTCGGCGGAAGGGATCGCCTGTGCCCTTACTGTGAATAGATCAGCAGCTGCAGACCAATCACGAACACGAGGCTTGCCCAGATGAGTTCCCAGGAGGACCGTTCTCTCATGAATTGCCGTCCGCGCCAGCCGGACATCAGTTTGGATGAGCCGGCCGTGATGGCCAAGGTCCCCATGATCGCATGGTGCAGCGCAATCTTGTGAGCAGCAGG
>JACCYV010000349.1 GCA_013696305.1 Nitrospira sp. | reverse complement strand
TAGTTGCGTAATGATGCCATACCACGGGATCCACTCCCGGGTGGCCGTCACCTTGAACATTTCCTCCTTGGTCACGGCCCGCATCCCTTCGAGATTGATGCGTCTGACTTTGGCCTTCGTGCCTTCCTTGACGAAATAGGTCAGCCGTTTGCGGTCTTCGTCCACCGCCTGAATGACCGGAATGACCTGCGCGTTATAAAACCCGTCTTCCTGATAGGCGAGCCGAATTTTCTCCGCGCTCTCTTTCGCCTGCTGCTGATCGAGAAACGTTTGGCTCTTAATGGTAATTTTCTCTTTCAGCTTATCGTCGCTCAACTCCTCGTTCCCATCGAACACGATCTCTGTAATGAAGGGCTTTTCACGGACGACAAAGACGACGGCCACGCCGCCCTGACCGGGCTCCGTCTCGACCTGCACATCCTCGAAATAGCCGGTTCCATACAGAATCTTGACCTGCTCTCGGAGCGCGTCGGCGGTAAACCGGTCGTTCGCCTTGAGCGTGAGACGCCCCTCGATTGCCTGCAATTCAATGCGTTTCTGGCCACGGATCGTGGCCGAGGTGACCAGCGGTACGCCGTCCTGGGCGTACAGGAGCTCCCCAACACCGATCATGTAAAGTGCCACCAGTGCCAGAATGAAAACCGGCACCCACCGCCTGCCTCCCGCCTTGATCACCGCAATCCTTCTGTACCGCCTGGGAATGCACGCACTGGTCGTACGGGCTCCCGAGATAGAAAACCGTCACGGTCCCTATCGCGTCCCGTGCACCGTGCCGACCGGCCTCGCGCAGGCACTCACGAACTGTTTCTTGGACAATCACCGATGGGCCGCTTTCTTTGCAGCATCACCGCACATCTGCAGGAAAACTCTCGAATTATATTGACCACATTTTTCAATGTAAAGGAGTTTCCCGGCAGAGTCGCGCATCCGCAGCGAGGGAAAAGACCGGACGAAATCTTGACTTCACCTACCCCATCACATAGTATCGCCCGTATGACACGCACAGACGTACGTAAAGCTATTATTCCCGCTGCCGGACTGGGCACACGCTTTCTTCCCGCCACCAAAGCATCCCCGAAAGAGATGCTGCCGCTGGTCGACAAACCGCTGATTCAATATGTCGTGGAGGAAGCGGTCGCCTCCGGCATCGAAGACATCATCATCATCACCGGCCGGGGCAAACGCGCGATCGAGGATCACTTCGACCGCTCATTGGAATTGGAAGAAAATCTCAAGGGCAGCGGCAAGGGCCAAGTCCTCAATCAGATGCGACACATTTCGAATCTGGCGAATTTCTGTTATGTCCGCCAACCGGAAGCCATGGGATTGGGACATGCGGTGCTCTGCGCGCAACATCTGATCGGCGATGAGCCGTTTGCCGTGATCCTGGGCGATGAAATCATTGATGCGGCAGTTCCCGGCCTCGCGCAACTCATTCATATCTACAAGCAACGCAAAGGCGCCGTCCTGGGCGTGCAGGAAGTACCACCTCAAGAGGTGAGCCGATACGGAATTATTTCGGCCCGCCGTGTGCGGAACGGGCTGCACCGGGTCGAAGATCTGATTGAAAAGCCGGCGCCCGCCGATGCCCCGTCGAATCTTGCCGTCATCGGGCGCTATGTGCTTCCGCCGGAAATTTTTCCGATCCTCCGGAAAACTCCGCCGGGCAAGAACGGAGAAATTCAGTTGACCGATGCCTTGCGGCAACTCGTGCGGCACACCCCGATGTTCGCGCATGAAATTCAGGGGCAACGGCATGATGCAGGCGATAAGCTCGGATTTCTCATCGCCACCGTCGAATTGGCACTCAAGAATCCGTCCCTGGGACCTGCGTTCGCCGAGTTTCTGCAACAACGACTCCAACCGGCAGCCACCGACGCTCGTCCTCTCAGCACCGGACGCTCCCGTCCAAGTCGGACACGCGCCACCAGCTAGCCTTGGGCATGACGGATTACCCTTTGCCCAATATCGTGCCCAGCACGACATCGTCATTTAGACTACACACTCAGCAGACTGGAGCCTCATGGCTGACGCAGTAGAACAAGATTTTTCAAACAATCAGAACCTCGAACCTCCGGACCAGCTCCCTCTGCTGCCCGTGCGGGATATCGTGGTCTTCCCCTATATGGTGCTCCCCCTGTTCGTCGGACGCGAAATGTCGATCAAGGCGATCGAAGCGGCGCTCGCAGGCAACCGCATGCTGTTCCTCGCCACCCAGAAATCCCTGGATGTGGAAAACCCGCAGCCCGACGACATTCACCCGGTCGGCACTGTGGGCATTATCATGCGCATGCTCAAGCTGCCCGACGAGCGCATCAAGATTTTGGTGCAGGGACTCGCCAAGGGGCGCATTGAAGAATACATTCAGAACGATCCCTATTATTCGGTCCGCATCGAAAAGCTGGTCGAGGTGAAACAACCCGGTTCGACACTCGAGACGGAAGCGGTCATGCGCACCGTCAAGGAGCAGATCGAAAAAATCGTCAGCCTCGGCAAAGTGCTGATCCCGGACGTCATGGTCGTGATCGAGAACCTGGAAGACCCGGGCCGGCTGGCCGACATGGTGGCCTCCAATCTCGGGTTGAAAGTCGACATTACGCAGGCCGTCCTGGAGATCGTGGATCCGATTCAACGGCTGCGGCGGATCAGCGAGATTCTCGCGAAAGAGATCGACGTCCTCTCCATGCAACAGAAGATTCAGGCGCAAGCCAAAGGGGAGATGGACAAGACCCAGCGGGAATACTTCCTGCGCGAGCAATTGAAGGCGATTCAGAAAGAACTCGGCGAGTTGGACGAACGAGCGGAAGAGGTTGCGGAGTTCCGCAAGCGCATCAAAGACGCCAAGATGCCGGATAAGGTGCTCAAGGAAACCGAAAAGCAACTCAAGCGGCTGGAAAAAATGCATCCGGATACGGCGGAGTCTGCTACGGTCCGGACCTACCTGGAATGGATGGTCGAACTTCCGTGGAATAAAAAGTCGAAGGATAACCTCGACCTGAAAGCCGCCATGAAGGTCCTGAACGAAGACCACTACGATTTGGAAAAGGTGAAAGAGCGTATCATTGAGTACCTCGCCGTGCGCAAACTGAAGGAGAAAATGAAAGGCCCCATCCTCTGTTTTGTGGGCCCCCCCGGTGTCGGCAAAACCTCGCTGGGCAAATCCATCGCGCGCGCATTGGGCCGTGAGTTCGTTCGCATCAGCTTGGGAGGAGTGCGGGACGAAGCCGAAATCCGGGGCCATCGCCGAACTTATGTCGGCGCGCTGCCGGGACGGATTATCCAAGGTATGAAGCAGGCCGGCACGAACAATCCCGTTTTCATGCTGGACGAAGTCGACAAAGTCGGCATGGATTTTCGTGGAGACCCCTCGGCCGCCTTATTGGAAGTGTTGGATCCCGAACAGAATAATACCTTCGCCGACCACTACCTCGGTGTGCCCTTCGATTTGACGGAAGTCATGTTCGTCACGACGGCAAACTTGATGGATCCCATCCTGCCAGCCTTGCGGGATCGCATGGAAGTCATCGACATCCCGGGGTATACGGAAGAAGAAAAACTCGGCATCGCGCAGAAATACCTCATTCCCCGGCAGATGAACGAACACGGCATCACCGAAAAACACATCCGCATCGCAGAAACGACGATTCGCCATATCATTGCGCACTACACGCGCGAAGCCGGTGTCCGCAACCTCGAACGAGAGATCGCCAATCTCATGCGGAAAGTGGCAAAAAAAGTCGCGGAAGGCAAGACCGAGTGCCATTCGATCGATCAACACAATCTGCACAAATTTTTGGGGGTGCCGAAATTCGTCCCTGAAGCGGAGCTCGAAAAAGATGAAGTGGGCGTCGCCACCGGCCTCGCCTGGACGGAGAGCGGCGGTGATGTCTTGTACATCGAAGCCACCGTGATGAAAGGCAAAGGCCAGCTCACACTCACGGGACATCTCGGGGACGTCATGAAGGAATCTGCCCAGGCGGCTCTCAGTTATGTGCGGTCGCGGGAGAAAACGCTGGGGATCAGCCCCGACATCTTCGCCAAGAACGACATTCACATCCACGTGCCGGCCGGCGCGACTCCCAAGGACGGGCCCTCCGCCGGTATCACCATGGCGACTGCGATCGCTTCTGCCCTGGCACAGATCCCTGTCCGGCGAGATCTCGCGATGACGGGGGAAATTACCCTGCGTGGACGCGTCCTGCCGATCGGAGGCCTGAAGGAAAAAATTCTCGCCGCTAAACGCGCCAAGCTGGCAGCCGTCGTCCTTCCGAAACGCAACAAAAAGGACCTGGAGGAAATTCCCAAACATTTGCTCAAGGGCATTGAGCTGATCTTTGTCGATACGGTGGACGATGTGATCAGAACTGCTCTCCGACGACCGGCGGCGCGCAAGCCGAAAGCGGCGGCGCCGAAGAATTCTCGAAAGAAGACGGCACGGGCAACCACGTCCAAGCGCACGACCGTTTCACCGCGAAGAAGCCTCCGCCTCCCGGCGGCCTCTCCGGCGTTTTCCCGCTAGCATGCCACCAGGTCGATCCCGTGGGACCAGCCCGGTCAGCAGCGAATTCGGGCTGATCCGTCTCCTGCAGGCGCAGGTAGCCAGGCCCGACCGGCAGGTGTTTCGAGGGATCGGCGACGACACCGCCATCCTCAAGACCTCGCCCTCCGAGTGGACGCTCATCACGACGGATCTTCTGGCTGAAGGGATACACTTCGATCCTGCGCGCTCCTCCTTCGAAAACATCGGATACCGTGCCGCGATCGCCAACTTGAGCGATATCGCCGCCATGGGCGGCACACCGCGCTTCATGCTCGTCGCGATTGCGATTCCTTCCACCTGTTCGACGGAACAGATCCGGCGGCTCTATCGCGGCATGATGCAAGCGGCTTATCCCTATCGAGTATCTGTCGTCGGCGGGGACACCTCGGCATCCCAGCGAGGACTGTTCCTGAGCATCACGCTGACCGGAATCGTGAAGCCGGGTCAGGCCTTACTTCGAAGCGGCGCCCGAGTCGGGGATCGACTCTATGTGACCGGGACGCTCGGCGACTCTCACGCGGGCTTCAATCTCTTGGCGGCACGCCGGCGCCCGGGTCGGCCGGTCATGCGGCCCGCGCAGACCCGGTGGCTTCTGGCTCGGCACCATCGGCCGTCCGCCCGCATCGCAGAAGCTCTATGGCTCGTCAAGCACGACCTCGCCGGTGCCGCGATCGACCTCTCCGACGGTCTGGCCGGCGATCTTCGTCATCTTTGTGAAGAGAGCGGCGTGGGAGCAGATATTGTGACAGCCTCACTCCCCCTCTCCCCGGCCTGTCGAGCGTATGCCGCGACGCGCCACCTCGATGCACAACAGATCGCCCTACAGGGCGGCGAGGACTACGAGTTGCTGTTCACGGTGCCTCTCAGCAAGCAATCACGGTTCGAAAGGCTGGTGATCAGAACCAGGTTTCGCTTTACCTGCATCGGCTCGATCACTCCCAAACGGTCCGGCCTACGGATGCGTACAGACAAAGGTGCGACCGAAGCCCTGCCGATGACCAGTTACGAACATTTTCTCAAACCGTCTTCGTAGCATCCGGAACAGATCGCCAATGGCAGACATTCGGTCGCTATTCCGTCAAATTCTCCATCTTCATGAAACGCCGCATCGTACGGCGCTGGCCTTTGCAGTCGGTATCTTCATAGGATTTTCTCCGGCCTATGGTCTCCATATGCTGATGGTGGGCTTTTGTGCCTGGGCCTTCGGATTGAATTTGATCGCACTGCTCGCCGGCGCCTTTCTCAACAATCCCTGGACCCTCATTCCCATCCTGGGAGGGACCTACTGGACCGGAGCGACATTGCTGGGCGTGCGTGAGTTTCCATCCTTCGATTGGAGCGACTTGTCCTTCATGGGAATTTATCATCAGGTGATGCCCTATGCCTGGCCGTTTTTCGTCGGCGGGATGGTTTTGAGCATCGTCGGCGGTTTCCTGTCCTATCCTGTCGCCTACGTCTTCCTCTCCAAATACCGCCGCAGCAAGTCGATCGAACAGCATGAACCATTGCCCCCTTCGCCGGGGCTGCGCTAATATCGACGTTCCACGAATGACATGAAACCACCGCCCACACATCCTCTCGCTCCTTATGACGGGTCGGCCCTCATCGCCGATCCCATCCACGAATACGTCTCGTTCACCGTTCCCTATGCGGCCCCGGATCCCTCGGAACGCACCGAAAAAGATCTGATCGATTCTCCCTGGATCCAGCGGCTGCGGTATATTTACCAACTCCAGAGTGCCCGATGGGTCTACCCTTCGGCCGAACATACGCGGTTCGTCCACTCGCTCGGCACCATGCATGTGGCCGGCCGGTTTGCGCGTCATCTGTATCCTTTCTTGCAGAAGGCCGTGCCCGACGTTCCCTCGGCGGCCTTCGTTGAGGAATTCCTGCGGATCACGGCGCTGGTCCACGACATCGGCCATGGTCCCTTCTGCCATTTCTTCGATGATAACTACTTGCACGAGTTTGGCCTTTCGCATGAAAAGCTCGGCCAGATCATTGTGCGCGAGCATCTGGGACCGCTCATCAAAAAAATCCGCCGCAGCCCGTCAGGACCGTTCGCGCTGGGCGAAGAACTGAATCCCGATCTGATCGCCCATGTCATCCTGAAGGAAAAGGGCAAGGACAACGCTCGTATTCCACGCTGGGTCAATTTTCTCCAGCCGGTGATTTCGGGAAGTTACACCGCCGACAACCTGGATTACGTATTGCGCGACGCGTACATGTGCGGCGTTGCCGTCGGTCCTGTTGATCTGACCCGCCTGATTCATTACACCATCATCACGGACAGGGGTTTTACGATTCATAAGACCGGCCTGCCGGCCCTGCACATGTTCCTGAACACCAGAATGTATCTCTACTCAAACGTCTACTATCACCGGACGACCAGGGCCATCGACATTCACCTGCGAGACATCTTCGGAGACACCATGAAGCGGCTGTTTCCGTCGAACCCAGCGACACACATGGACGAGTATCTGGCGCTGACAGACTGGTCGTTGCTGGAAGATGTTCGGCGATGGAGGAAGGCCGGCCAGAGCACCCTGCGTCGCCTGCATCAAGAGTGGGCGCACATCCTCGGGCGGGATGTGAAGTGGAAAATGGCTTATAGCACGGTGCTCAAAGAAAAAGGGATTGAGCGGGGAATGGATTTTCCCAGCCATGAACAATTCCGACAACAAATCCAGAACGCGCTGCCGGCAAAATTGCAGACCCTACCGTTCCGCGTCGATATGGCGCCGCTGGATCCACGCCCCGACCCCAAGGATACCCGCGGCATTCCCCTGCTCGTATACGATCCCGGCACGAA
>JACCYV010000346.1 GCA_013696305.1 Nitrospira sp. | reverse complement strand
CGATCAGCGCCGATCACGTACACAATGACGATGCGTTTTTCTTCATTGTCTATCCGAAACCAATACCAGCCTTCTTTAGTCGGTTTGTCTTGGGTCCAGTTCATGCTTTGATCCTATGCGATCGGTTGGAGGGGGCAATAAGGAATCCAGGTCGACCGTTTCGCCTCATCTGTATGGATGATCTACGTAGAACAAGTCTCGGTTTGGTCCCCGTTGCCAGTCCGTCCTAATACCCCTGACTTGTAACAAATGAGCCTATAAACGTGAAAGACTAACGTATTATAGCGCTCCACCTTTGCTTAATCCCACTCAAGTCTCTATATCATTTCTGAGCCAATATATCGTCTGCGATGCGAGGGTGTTCACGATCAAAAAACTGGCCAGTCCTCAGCGCGCGGTGTCTGCAGGTAATGCCGATCCAGAATTCCCCGGCGAATTCATCGTGACACCCGATCGCCGACGGGGTCCCACTCGTGGTCGCGTTCAACGGCATCGATCAGCCGTTCGAAAATATCGGGAATCGCCCCGGTGACCCGGCTCCAATTTGAGATCATCGGCACCCCGAGCGGATCTTCTAAAAATGTTTCGGTCGCGATCTTCATCCCCCTCAAAAATACCTCCACGGCCATCCGTTCTTCGTGCCGGTCGAACTGTAAGCTATTGATGGCAGCGTCATTCTGGTAACGGGTGATCGCTTCCTGGGCTGCCTGCAGGTAGGTTGCGCGCAACGCCTTCAGAACCGCCTCCGACAACACCACGCCTTCACTCGCGAGGTTTCTAAAGAGAGACTTGGTGATATCCACACACATTTTTTGCAGCCCTTGATCGGCATTGTCCGCCGACAAAACCTGATGTTTATGCTCGTACGCATCGGCGATATCGGCTTGGCAAATTCTTCTCAGCGCGCAGTTGCGATAGATCTCGGCCAGAACTCCCACCTCCAATCCCCAGTCACCAGGAATTCGATTGATCCAGGCCAAATCCCGCACCATGGCGAACTCACCCGCGAGGGGATAGCGGAAACTATCGAGAAATGTCAGCAACGGATGCGATCCGACCACCTGCTGGAGACTTCGGATCAGCGGCGTGAGATACAGGCGTGTCACCCGGCCATGGAGGCGATCCGTCACCCGGCTATAGTATCCCTTGCAGAATTCATAGCCCAGATTCGTGTTGACGATCGGATAGCAGAGCCTGGCAAGATATTCCCGATTGTAACTGAGAATATCACAGTCATGAAGGGCGATGACGTTGCTCTGACCGCGCGCTAAGACGTATCCGAAGGCCATCCAGCAGCCCCGCCCTTTGCCCTGCAGGCCCGTATCGATTTCAGCGTGGGCCAACAGCTTGAGGATATCCTGAATACCGGTCCCGTCGTTCCACACGATCCTTACCCGCTGAGGCAGCACCGAAAAAAACTGTTTGGCCAAACGAAACTCCAGCGCCGAAGCTCGATCCAGCGAAATGACGATCTCATTGACATAGCGAATGTCTTTCAGCACCCGGACGATGTGCTTGAGGGCGGGGTTTTCCAGTTCTGAATACAGAGAAGGAAGAACGAGGGCAATCGGATTTGCTGCCGCATGCCGTTCGAGTTCCTTTTCCAATTGATCGAGGTTGGAAACGCCCAGACGGTGCAGCACCGTCACGAGTCCGTTCTGGTGAAAATCCGACATACTCCCTCCACTGCAGGGTTCGGAACAAATGGTGAATAGCGATCGAAGACCGGCTTGCGGGAGATCTCAACGCGGTACTCGCAGGTGCCTTGCGCGTAACGCTGAATCTGCGGAGAGGGAGACCGCTTCTAGCGAGCCGGCGGCATAGCCTTGCTGGTCACGACCGACTTGACGATTTTGGCTCGTTTGACGGATTCCAGGAAGCGATCCGGAGGTTCCGGTTTTGGCAAGTTGACTTCGACCGAGTACCAGCCCGACTTCGGCGGTCCTTTTTTGATCCCGTTAATTTCCTGCACCAAATCCTCGATGCTCTTCTCGGTGGTGCCATCCTGGAATGCGACCCAAAACATGAAGGCCTGACGGTCTGTTTCGCGGAGCCCGTCTGCAACCGGGATCGGCACCGCCGCGTCTTTCGTTGTGTCATTCTTGGTCAGCACCGTCGATTTAGGCGACGCATTGGCTTTCGCCACTTCCAGCGACGTCAGTGCCAAACGAGCATGCAATTCTCGATTGCGGCTTTCCAGGAGCGCAACTTGTTTGATCAACGTTTCATTGACCGACTTGATCGACTGCAGATCCTGGCGAACCAATTCTCGATCGGTTTCAACCGCGCTGACCGCGACGCGCATGCCGGTTTGAACCTCCTGCGCGACGTCGGTCTTCACCGACTGGAGATCTTCCTGGACGGTCGTGACTTGGGTCGTCAGTTTCTGCTGGGTATGGGCGACGGTATCGACGAGCGAATTCAATTGCGCGATCCGTTCCTGTTCGGATCGAGAAACGGCTACGGCCGCTGCCTGTGCCTCGACCAACTGCGAGAGCTGTTGGTGCACACGATCGATTTGCTCCTGTGTCGATTGTCGGGCGGCCAATTCTTCTTCGAGCTGATGCGCCCGGTCGTCCGATCCCATCCAACTTGGCGCCCGTTCAGCCAGCAATGCCACGACGCCCACGGCCAGCATGATCTGGGCGAAGGCGGTCGTCATGGTCCAGATGGGAGCGACCGTTGCGGCCGGCTTGGACGTGCCCGATGGTACGCCGATGGCGGCGACCACGTGAGCCCACCAAGGGGGAGCCGTCTCATACCTCACCTGGAGCGATCCACCGTCGAAATGGTTCTGGACGCGAATAGTCACGGCGGCCTTACCGACGGGAACGCGCACCTCTTTCTGGCCGGCTTCGGGCGCGACACAGCCTCCAATCAGCGCACCGGACTCGTTCCGAATTTCGAGATGTTGAATGCTTCGCTCGCGGCCCGTGAAGGCAAAGGAAGGATCGGCTTGCGCACAATCCAATGTCCCCACACGCTCATGGTTGACGAGCACCTGGAGAAATCTCGTGCGTTCTTCAGCCGCGCGTCGCGGTTGGTCATCCAGGGCGCTAAGCAGATGTTCGCGATAATCGGTGAGCTCTGGTGCTTCCATGGTACCGTCCTCCTCGATCGCCTCCAAAGAGAGCGAAAACCCCTCCCTTTTTCAGGGGATGGATATGGAGACTGACTTGCGGCTTCAACCCGCTGCTGACCTCAGTTTGCCGGCGATCTGCCACTTCCATAAAACAGTTGCGGCAAAAAGCCAGGTGCCAGACGCGGTAGTCATGGCCGTAGTCATCGTGGAAAAGTTGTCCCCACTTCGGTTCGGAGAGGCAGGGGTAATGTTCCGGTTCACTTTTTCGATAATGCGACTGCAACACCGGCATCAATCGGTCGACTTCGTGGTTCAAACGGGCGGGCCTTGTCCGCAACTCCTGTTCCAGCACGTCTATTTCCGACACACTTAACCCGGTTTCATTCATCGTGCGTTGCCATCCGGTTTGGCGCCAGCGCTCGTAATTTTTATAGACCCGCTGGCTTTCGGCCTGACCAAAGCCCAGCAATTTCACCACATGGGCCTGACTGAATCCGTAGAAATGATAAAACAGCGCGATCAACGCATCGCGGCTGACGACGGCACGCGAGGCCAGTCCGTCTAAAAAACGCCCCACCGGCGTCAGTAACTCCTTGTGATAGCAGAGAGGGTCGGGCTGACTGAACGATTTGGCAATTAAGCTGTCCAGGAGGAAGAACGGTCGGCAGGGAACTTCGGTACGACCGAAGACCACAAAGCGTTCGACCAGCTCGTACCCCCATCGAAGGGCCAGCTTCTCATGAGTGATATCGTCGCCCCACTGGTTCGTTTCACGAAGAAACCGCCTGGTCTGGCCGGTCGCCCGGTCCA
>JACCYV010000345.1 GCA_013696305.1 Nitrospira sp. | reverse complement strand
GACGAGGCAATTCATGCTCGACGGTCCGCAAGAACATGTCCACGTCCCCCGCATCGTCCTCGACAAGCAGAACGGTGAAGGCTTTGTGTTTGCTCCCTGACATCCTCGTCTCCCTCGGCGATTTTTGTAATCCCGCCTGCGGCAGCGACCCTCACCCTGGCCCGATCATACGAGAGCCGTGAAAGTCTGATCTCTTGGCGTGAGGGGGCCGGTCACGGCCGATCCGGTCTCTTCCGTTTTCTCCATGTGGTCGGGTGGCGTGCCATAATTTTGGCATGCGACAAAGGCACGAAACCAGCCGATACGTGAGCATCTGTTCGTTCCGGGCTGACCGGTGCTCCCGCGCCAGAGGAATCGATCGGATTGTCGAGCGATCGTCCATCGAGGGCGCAACCACGTAAATCGATCACATCTTAAAAGGGGGCGTCAGGCAAATCAACTCTGTGACTGAAACGGCATCAATTGTTTGAAAGCCGAAATGCCGCGCCTCATCGGCGGTTGTGCAGAAACGGATAAATCTCCGCTCCCTTCAGTCACTTCTCGAAAATCAACATCAGGTAGGCCAAAAATAAGAGCAGATGGACCGCCCCAAGGAGCACGTTGGTGCGCCTGTTGGCAAACGTCAACATGCTCATCAGGAAGGTCAGGATGAGTAAGATGGTATCGACTGTGTCCAGGCCGAGAACGATCGTCGTGCCGGTAAAAAACCCAATGGCGAGTACGGCGGGAATCGTGAGACTGATACTAGCAAGGACCGATCCGAGAAGTATATTGACAGAACGTTGCAATTGATTGGCCAAGGCCGCGCGTACCGCTCCCAGGGATTCCGGTGCCAACACGAGCACGGCAACCAATACGCCGCTCAGTGCGGGCGGAGCGTACCACAGACGAAGTGTGTGATCGATCGGCGTGGCCACATGTTCCGAGAGGATGACCAGAGGAAGGAGATAGGCAATGAGGAGGGTGGTGTGCAGCCAGATGGAGGCGTCGGGAGACGGGTCATGGAGGTGGAGCAGTGCGGCCTTGCGTTTCCCCCGGCTGTGGGGCGCGACAAAGTAATCGCGGTGGCGAAGATTTTGAATCGCGAGGAACACGCCGTACAGTCCTAAAGACATCACGATCAGAAAGATGGATTGATGGACCGAATACGTCGGACCCGGCGAAGAGATCGTGTAGCTCGGCATCACCAGCCCTAGGACCGCTAAGGGCACGATGACCGCAAGAAAGGCGTTCGCTCCTTGCAGGTTGTAGGTCTGTTCGTGATAACGCAAACCCCCGAGCAGAAGCGACAGTCCGACCATACCGTTCAGGACGATCATCACGACCGCAAACATGGCGTCCCGCGCCAGCGACGCGTTGCCGGAGCCGGTGTACATAAAGGCGGCGATCATCATCACCTCGATGCCGGTGACGGACAATGTCAGGATGACGGTTCCCATCGGTTCACCGAGTCGTGCGGCAAGAATCTCCGCATGGCGAAGCACCGCAAAGGCCGAGAGAATGATCACAGCCAGGAGCCATCCTAGAATGGCTCCCAACCGAACGGGATTCGAGAGATCACTCAACCACTCATGTCCATAGACGAAAAACACACCGGCGGTTCCCATAGGCACGAGCAACAGCCATTCACCTAGCTTCCATTCACGACGGGGCAGGTGAGTGCGGTTCGGGAAGCGCAACAGCGACGGGCTCGTGGGATCAGATGGCGTTACAGGCAACATTCAGCGGCGTGAACCTGTCGGCCCGGGTGAATGGGTAGAATCGTTCATGAGCTGCCTTTCAGCCCTATGACGCCGAGCACGATGCACAACAGGGAGAGGACCTTGATGGTCGAGGCAGATTCCGCGAAGAGGACCATTCCAAGAATAGCGGTGCCGGCTGCTCCGATCCCCGTCCATATCGCGTAACCTGTGCCCACGGGAATGGTCTTCAAGGCTTGAGCCAGACACCCGATACTCGCTGCCATAGCCGCAAGGGTTCCCGCCGTCGGCCAGAACCGGGTAAACCCCTCAGAATATTTCAGGCCGATCGCCCAACAGATTTCGAGTAGCCCGGCGATCAACAGGAATGTCCAGGAGTTCAATGAACGCATCCATTCAGAGATTACCTCCCCTCCTATCCAAGCTTCAATAGATCATTCGGAGGTGCGGGCGGTGTTCTTGAGCAGCCCGGTAGGGTATGGTCTGAAACCGAGGC
>JACCYV010000171.1 GCA_013696305.1 Nitrospira sp. | reverse complement strand
CCGCACGTCAAACAGTATGGCTCGCTGGTGGCGCCGAATCGTCTGCGGTTCGACTTTGCCCACTTTCGACCGCTCGCGTCACGCGACATCGATGAGATCGAGTCTATCGTGAACGAGCAGGTGCGCTACGACCAGACAGTGCAGACGGATGTGATGGGGGTGCAGGAGGCGGTGGCCGCCGGGGCGCTGGCCTTCTTCGGCGACAAGTACGGCGATCAGGTGCGGGTCGTCCACATCGATACCTTCAGTAAGGAACTGTGCGGCGGTACGCATTGCAGTCGCACCGGAGAAATCGGCCTGTTCCGGATCGTCTCGGAAGCGGGGGTGGCCGCCGGTGTCCGCCGGATCGAATGTCTGACCGGAACCGGAGCATCGGATTCGGTTAAACGATTGGAAGCGGATGTCCGCGAACTCTCCGAGCTCCTGAAGGTGGCGCCGGCTGAAGTCGTGTCACGCGCACGCAAGTTGACCGAGCAGTTGAAGGAAAAAGAGCGCGAACTGGCCGACGTGAAGTTGAAGATGGCGAGCACCTCGTCAGGCGACGCGCTGGCGCGCGAGATCAATGGTGTGCAGGTTCATGCGCAGCGTACGGACGGACTCGATGTCAACGGCATGCGGGTCCTGGCCGACCAACTCCGCGACAAACTTCGCAGCGGAGTGGTGGCGCTGGGCGGAGCGAATGACGGGAAAGTCTCCCTGCTGGTCGTGGTTACCAAAGATCTCGTGGGCCGTCTCAAGGCCGGCGAGCTCATCAAGGAGATGGCGACCGACGTGGGCGGAACCGGGGGGGGTCGTCCCGAGATGGCCCAGGCCGGCGGAAAAAATCCCGAAGGGCTTCACACCGCGTTGGAAAAAGTTTTTGGGCTGGTCCAGAAGGCCTTGGAGAGGTAAGCTGATGAAAGGCCAACGCATTCTTGCCGTCGACCATGGCTCCAAACGGATCGGGTTTGCCCTGAGCGATGAACTGGGATGGACGGCGCAGCCGCTGGAGACGTTTCACCGGCGGAATCCGGATGCCGACATCCGGCATATTCAGGACCTGGTTCGTGAACACGAGGTGGGCCAGGTTCTCATCGGGATGCCGTTTCGATTGGATGGGGAGATCGGGCCGGCGGCCAAAGTCGTTGAGGCGTTTATTCAGCTGCTGGAGCCGGCATTGTCCGTCCCGGTCATCACCTGGGACGAGCGTATGACGACCTGCGCGGCAGAGGACTTGCTGATTGCCGCCGATGTCAGCCGCCGGAAACGGAAGGGCATCGTCGATCGAATCGCCGCGGCGATTCTGTTACAGAGTTATCTGGCGAGTTTGGAGAAGCCGGATGCGGCTTCTCCGGCGGACGGACCGAACGAATTCGAGACCTCTGATCCGTGGGCTTTGAGTAACGCACGAATTAATGAGACACATGAGATCGATCAAAGGGCTGATCCTGGTGGCACTGGTTCTTGCGGGCCTCGCGGGATATCAGATCCTGCGCTGGGCTCAAAGTCCGGTTGTTAGCGGGCCACTCAAGCCTTTCCCCCGCGTGGTCCTCATTCCCGACGGTAGTACCTACCAACAGGTTGCGAGTCTATTGAAGAGTGAGCGACTGATCCGCAGTCGCTGGGTCTTTCTTCTGCTCGGAAAAATGCGTGACATCGATCGAAAAATCCATCCCGGTGAATATGAGCTGGACGGGAGCATGTCGCCGAAGGACATCCTCGCCAAGTTGCTGGCAGGTCGGGTGGTTCTGCATCCTGTGACCATTCCAGAAGGCTATACGCTGGCGCAAATTGCCGAAGTGCTGGCGGCACAGCAGATTACCGACACGAACGAATTCACGAAACTGGCTCGAGACCGCCTGTTTATCACGACGCTCGACATCGAAGCCGATTCGCTGGAGGGGTATCTCTTTCCCGAGACCTATTTCTTCGCTCGTGGAACCAAGCCCAAAGACGTCATCAAGACGATGGTGGACGGCCTTCACCATGTGTGGGGGGCCGACCTTCAGGCACAAGCGGCTCGTATGAATCTGTCCCTCCACCAGGTATTGACGCTGGCTTCGGTGATCGAAAAGGAAACCGGGGCCAAGGATGAGCGGGAACTGATTGCGGCGGTCTTTCACAATCGGTTGCGGAAAAAGATCCCCCTGCAGAGCGATCCGACCGTCATTTATGGCTTGCCCGCCTTCGATGGAAACATTCACAAACAGGATCTCTCCAGTCTGAGTCCGTACAATACGTACCGGGTGCATGGTCTCCCGCCGGGACCGATCGGGAGTCCCGGGGCCCACTCGCTTCATGCGGCGCTCTTTCCCGCCCAGGCGTCATACCTCTATTTCGTGTCGCGTAACGACGGGACCCATCACTTTTCTTCTACCCTGGCCGAGCACAACCAAGCCGTGGAGAAATATCAGAAGCAGCCATTCCGCAAACGCGCCAGGGGAAGCCTCATGGCCCACGGCGCCTGATAGCTGATTCAGCGCCTCACCGCACGCCGGTCACCATCTCCGCCATTGACGTGAACCTGAAAGGAATATTTTTATGGACGATCGGCCGTGGAATAAGACATTGCCGCGTTATCTCGATCATACCGTACTGCGTCCGGAAGCCACGAAGGCTGAGGTATTGCGGCTCTGTGCCGAGGCGATGGACCAGGGGTTCGTCGTCATTTTTGTTCCGCCCTGTTATGTGGATGAGGCCATTGCAGCCGTCGCGGGGACGGAGATTCAGGTGGGGATTCCGATCGGATTTCCGCTCGGCGCGCACTCGACCCATGTCAAGGTGACTGAAGCCATTGAGGCGGTGGCGCATGGCGCCACCCTGCTGGACCTGGTCATCAATATCAGCCGTTTAAAATCCGGCAACTACGATCTGGTACGGAGCGATATGGCCGCCGTCGTCCAAGCCACGCCGGGAGTGAATCATAAAGTCATTTTGGAGACCTGTTTACTGACACGCGAGGAAACAATCACCGCCTGTCACTTGGCGGTGGAAGCAGGCATGGATTATGTGAAGACCTCGACAGGATTCAACCAGGCCGGTGCAACAGTGGAAGACATACGGGTGATGAAAGAAGCGGTCGCCGGTCGCGCAAAGGTCAAGGCGTCGGGTGGGATCAGAGATTGGAAAACGACGCGTGATTTGCTCGAAGCCGGCGCCGACCGGATTGGCACCAGTGCGAGTGTGAAGATTGTGGAGGAGTGGCGTGCGCAAGGTATCGTCGGACGGTAACCGACCAGGCAGGAGAGCGTGAGGTCGTTGCGCTGTCACCTTCGTCGTATCATGGCTGGTTGACGGCGATGCCGCGTGATTGTCTTGCTCGTGGCGGCGAATTTGATATAGTGCGCTCATGATGACTCGAATTGTCCTTCTAGTATTGGATGGGTTCGGCATCGGGGCGTTGCCCGATGCGAATTCCTATGGCGATGGCGGCTGCAATACTCTCCAGCGGTTAGCGGCTATTTTCAAAGAATTGGCCCTGCCGAATCTCGAACGACTCGGCCTTGGGCACCTGGGACAATTTCACGGCATCAGGCCGATGGTTCAGCCGGAAGGCTGCTTCGGTGCACTTGGATTTACCACGATAGGAAAGAATTCGCTCTCGGGACATTGGGAATTGGCCGGCTGCCTGATCGAAGCGGGCGAGCGCCCCTGCGAGACGTTTACCGCTGAATTAACCACGGCACTGGAAGCTGCACTGGGCCAGAAGACGCTGGGCAATTGCAGGGCGGTGAGCCTTGAGCCGGTTGCCGAGTTCGGGGGGCAGCATCAGAAATCAGGCTCACCGATCGCCTGGATCGATACCACGGGCACCATTTTTCTGGGGGCGCATGAGAAAGTGACCCCGGTAGAAGAACTGTATCGCTGGGCTCGTGAAGCCAGAAAATTCCTGAAGCAACTCATGCCCGTGGTGCGCGTCGTGGCCTGCCCATTCGTCGGGGAGCCGGGCACATTGACAGTGACGGAGAGACGGCGGGATTTTGCGGTAGAGCCGCCTGGCCTCACGTTGCTCGACCACTTGAGCCGGGCCAGCCAGCTCGTCATCGGGGTGGGAAAGGTCGGCGACCTGTTTAGCGGACGCGGGGTGACGAGATCCGTTCCCCTGTTTCAGCCGGAAGCGGTCATGGACGAAGTGATTGGAATGTTCAGTAAGGTGCCCCGAGGGTTGATCTACGCCAATCTTCCGGTTATCAGTCCCGATCTCCATAACACGGTGTCGGCGTTGCAACAATTCGATCGCCGGCTCCGCGACCTTCAGGAATGCCTCAAGATCGGCGATGCCTTGATCATCACCGGCGATCATGGGTTCGATTGCGCCAGACCGGCGCCGGGACATTCGCGTGAGTACGTCCCCTGTCTGGTCATCGGACCTCGACTCGCGCGCGGGGTGAATCTTGGGATCAGGACCACGGCAGCAGACCTTGGACAGACGATCGGAGAAGCACTCGGAGCGATCAGGTTGCCCTGGGGCGACAGTTTCCTCGATGCCCTCCGATCCCGTTAAGACATGAACGAAAGGATAGATTGTGTCGGTTGAGGCCACGCTGAACACCCTCGGCATAGAATTGCCGGCCCCTCCCAAACCAGTGGCCAGTTATGTGCCGGCGGTCCTTGCCGGCGATCTGCTCTATTTGAGCGGCATGTTGCCTTTCCGTGACGGGCAGGTGGTCATCACGGGGAAGCTCGGAGAAGAGATCTCGGTGGAGCGCGGAGCCGAAGCGGCTAAATTGGCGCTCCTCAATGCGCTGGCGGTGGTGAGACACGAATTGGGTTCGTTGGACCGCGTTCAGCGAATTGTGCGTGTAGTCGGTCATGTGGCGTCGGCCGCAGGGTTTGTACAGCAGCCGGCGGTGATCAACGGGGCGTCGGACTTACTGGTGCAGATTTTCGGTGAGAGCGGTCGCCATGCCAGAGTGGCGCTCGGTGCGGCGGAGTTGCCGATGCACGCGGCGATTGAGCTCGAATTGTTGGTTCAGATCAAAAAATCCTAGACGTTCTTGTCTGTTCTCTCCCATGCCCTTTCTCTCGCCTTGACATCAAAAAAATCCGCTTGTTATAGTTCCGTAGCTCACTGGCGGCTTGACTTCGCACCCCCCATCCGGCTCGCACGCAGGTTGTTCTTCGGGAGTACCACCCCATGAAATCGATTGCACGTGTCATCATCGGCGTTATTCTTCTCGCGAGTCCGGTCCTCGCCGAACAGGCCCAGGCGGAGGCACCGGCGCTTCATCCCAATGCCGCCGTCCCGGGGTCGACCCTCTCGATCACGGGCAAGGGGTTCGGCCCGTTTAAATCGACCCGCTTCAACCAGGTGACTTTCCACGGTGCGGCTGCTCTGATCCAACGGTGGGAGCCCGATATCATCGAGGTCCGAGTCCCTTCCCTTGCTACCAATGGCCCGGTCGAGGTCATCATCGGTAGGAAGCACTTGAAAACGGGGGCATTCACCCGCCTGCAGCCGACGATTCAAGCTGTGATGCCGGAGGAAGCGGAGCCGGGGACGGTTCTGGAGATTACCGGCGAACATTTCGGTAACACTGCCGGTCCGCGCGATCCGAACACTATTTTTGGCGTCAATAGCGTGGTCGTTGGCGACGTAACCGTTCGCGTGCGCAAATGGAGAGACGAGAAAATCGAGGTCGAACTACCGGCCAATGTCCAGACGGGCGATGTCGTCATACGAATGGCCTCATCCGACCCCCTGGCTGATGGATCCTGCTGCGCGCCGGTTCGGCATGTGGTCAGTAATGCCATGCCGATCCGGGTCCTGGCTTCCGTGCGCGTCGATCCGGTAAGCGGGCCGGTGGGAACCAAGGTCGTGCTCTTCGGTAACGGATTCGGCACGATGCGGAACCCGGAAGACGGGGTCTCGTTCGGGGGTCGCCTGGCAACGGTGTCGCAGTGGAACGATACTGCCATCGTCGTGCATGTGCCGTTGGATGCGCAAAGCGGTCCCGTCGTTATGAAACGAAACGGCCAGGAGCGCACCGTTGGAACCTACACGGTGCAGACGCCGCGCGCCACCGGCCTCACGCCGTCTCAGGCCCCGATCGGGACGTTGCTGAAGATTACGGGGGACAATTTCGGGTTTTATTCCGAGGCGGGAGCGACTCCCTATAATTATCTGGATTTTTCGCTGAGTGAAAATACCGTGGAGATCGGCGGTGTGCCGGCCATCGTCTATCGGTGGGGCAACGACCGAATTGATGTCTGGGTACCCTATAGCGCGGAAAGCGGTCCGGTGGTGGTGAAACGCGCCGCCACTACTCCCAAACCTGACGGAACCTGTTGCGCCGATCGCAGATTGCTGGAAACCGAGATCGGCATGTTCACCCTGGCCGTTCCGAAGATCGATTCCTATAATCCGGCTTCAGGAGGACTGGATGACGTGGTGACGATTACGGGGAGCGGGTTCGGTAAGTTTCTCAAGACCGCTGAGGCAAGCAAGGTGATCACGGACAACGTCTACGCGAGGACGGCCCCGGAGCTGGGGGAGAATGTGTCACGCACCGAGGTCTTGTTCAATGGAGTGGGGGCAATTGTGCTCTCCTGGACGGACAGTGAAATCAAGGTCCGTATCCCGCACCGCAATGTGTACGGAGTCGGCAAGGCGGGCGAATTCAATCCCGACCTCTCGTCGGGGCCCTTGGTCGTCCGTCGCGGGTCGTGGGATCTCCTACCGGACGGGTCTTGCTGCACGGCGAAGAAATGGATCACGCTGGAGGCAGGGACATTTATGATCAATTCGACCGGTTTGCCGGATGCGAGTTACTGGCGCAATCCCAGCTCTGAGAACACCCACCACCAACAATGAGGCATCACACATTGCGCACGATGGCGTTGGCGTTCTGCCTTTTTGCACTGTGGATGTCCGGTGCGCTGGAGGCATCTACTCAAGAAACGCAGGTCACCGTAGCCATGCAGAAGAGCGGTTCCGAGGCCACCCTCTTGGGATTGTATTTTCGCGACTCTCTACTCGGCTGGACGGTCGGCTCCGGCGGCACAATTCTTAAAACGACCGACGGCGGACGTAAATGGAAGAAAGTGTCCAGCGGAACTACGGCGCTGCTGACGGCGGTGTATTTCCGTGATGCCCGTCGTGGCTGGGTCGTGGGTGCCAATGGAACAGTACGTACGAGTCAGGACGGCGGGGAGACCTGGTCTGCCATGACGCTGTCTACCCAGGCGCCCTTGTATGGGATTGCCTTCGCGTCGCCTTCGAAGGGTTGGTTGGTCGGCGGCAACGGCACGATTCTTCAGACGACGGATGGGGGAGAGAACTGGACGGATCAGGCCAGCGGCACGAGCGCGGCGCTGCACTCCATCTTCTTGACCAACGAACAGCACGGGACGATCGTCGGTGCGTTGGGCACCATTCTCACGACCTCTGACGGCGGCGTTTCATGGTCTGCACCAGACAGTCAGAGCAGTGCGACCTTCTTCGATGTGGCCTTTGCAGACGACTCGAATGGCTGGGCGGTCGGGAATGCCGGGGCGTTGTTTCAAACAACCGACGGGGGCGCGCATTGGGTGGATCGCACCTTGCCTTGCGGGCGGACCTGCAACAAGCTCACGGATTTGATCAGGGTGCGCTTTACCGACGCTCAGCAAGGCTGGATCGTAGGAGAACATGGCCAGATTTTGCGAACGAATGATGCCGGATTTAATTGGGTTGAAGAAAGGAGCCCCGTGAAACACTCTCTTATGGCCCTGAGTTTTCCACGCACGACCGCGGGATGGGCTGCAGGCGAGGGGGGAATGATCATCTCGATCAGCTACGGCCGGCAGTAGCCTTTTTGGTTCACCGGCGTGTATTTACCCCAACCGTCCCAATCGACTCTGCACAATACTGAGCGCCGTCACGGCTGCGGTGTCCGCACGGAGAATATGGGCGCCCAGACTGATGGCCTGACATCCCTGCGTGAGGGCCAGTGAAAGCTCCTCTTCGGCCCATCCCCCTTCAGGACCAATGGCCAGAGCCAGTCTTTCCGTGAGGAGGGCAGGCAGAGATACGTTCGACAATGCCACCGCCTCCCGGCGTTCTGCTAGGATGAGTGAGCCGGTCGCCGTGAGAGTGGAAAAGAAATGCCGCGAATCCACTGGTTCCAGAACGTGCGGCGGTCGCCACTGTTCGGACTGTTGCGCCGCTTCGGTGGCGATACGCTGCCAGCGGGACACCTGGGCGGCAATCCGACCGGCT
>JACCYV010000307.1 GCA_013696305.1 Nitrospira sp. | reverse complement strand
CACAAGACGGATCTCATGCAACGAGCCCTCCGTGAGCGGTTGCCGGTGCTGCCCGGCGTGATGGAGTTCGTCAGCGACGCGCACGTCAACCAACGGCTGGCTATCGCCTCCGGTGCGCTGCTCCAGGAAATTGTCTTGTGCCTGGAGCTTGCGGGCATGATGCCTCTGTTCGAGCATATCACGGCAGCCCGGGACGTTCGACAAGGCAAGCCCGATCCGGAGCCGTACCTGCATGCGCTCGCCGCGCTGGATCGGCGAGCGCCGGTGAAGGCCCATGAATGTCTGGTCATCGAGGACACGCCGCATGGAATCGAGGCGGCTCATAAGGCGGGCATGCGGTGCATCGGGGTGACCACCACCCTTCCCGCCAGTCGCCTCGCGCAGGCCGATGTGATTGTCCCTTCGCTGCAGGCTCTACGCTGGGACCGTCTTCTCGAGCAGCTGCCCGGTTAGTCTCATCTTCCCGATGAGCCGAAATTTTGTTACACAACATTTCTGTGAGCGTGATTTGTTCGTAACAGGCGCGCCGTACACTGAGTCTGTATAAGGCGCGGATTCGCACGGTTGATCACCGGGATCTTCTCTGATGAGTCGAACGACTGCCGTCTCCTCGGATTCACCGCTACACTCTCTTGAGTTTCGTCATGTGATCGAACGCGAGGCGGTGCAGTTTCTCGCCGACCTTCCCGCGTTACCCTTCTCCCAGGATGACATCACCGCCGGCTCTGAAAGCGAGTTGCAGGCGGCGGTCTGTGGCCGGTCGGAAGACGTAGACCTCGCGCGCACGATTCACACCTCGAACTATCTGGAAAACATCCGGGAGCGGACGGCAGCCGGCGAAAGTTCTGGAACCGTCATCCGTCAGCTACAGGAGTTTTTGACCGATTCCGACGCTATGGTGTGGGAAAATTCCTGGGTACGGTTTCCCCGGAGACTGCTGAATAAGGCGGCAGCGCAGCTCCTCGCCGGCGATTTGCTCGCAGACAAGCTCGACCCCAAAGGGCCGCTTCGTGCGGATGTCGATCGCTATCTGGTGACGGAGCAGGAAGAGGAATGGGTCAGGGTTCCCATCAGTTATCTCCTCAAACTTTCACTGGCTCAGGCCATCGGAGAGGTGGAACGAGACGCGCCGATGGTGGCGAGAGCAGGGCGGCGTCTGCTGGATCACTTTCTGAACGACAACAGTTCGCCCGAAACCCTTTCCTTTTACGTATCCCGCATGGAGCCGGCGCAGGGCATGGGGAGCGGCATCGCGCACGAGACGGCGGTCCGCTTTCTATTGACGCAATTGCTGGTGCAATACGCCAACCGGCAATTCGGCCTGGATGAGAGCGGGCAGCATGTGGTGGTGTATGCCTCGCCGCACCCCCCTGTGCGACAGCGCCGGCTCAACAACCTGATTTCCGACGCCTTCTATCGCGAGTTATTCATGAACCCCTGCCTGTCCGGATGGGATCGTGGCGAGGAGAAGTCCCGCTACATGGGGCTTTGCCATGAGGTGTTGTCGCGGAGCCAGCTCAATGCCGTTGTGCGATTGAAGGATGCGGGTATCATCACGCGCAACCTCGTCGTGTTGCCGTCCACCTCGAACATCAGCCTCGCCAACAACGGCACGCATCTGAGTCTCGGCAGTCGCTGCTTGACCGAGGCGTTACAGGCCGGCGGCAAGCGGTTTTCGGCCGCGCATGAGAAGGTGGTGGGCGACCTCGTGATCAAGATCGTGGAACATTTTCTGCCGCTCTTCGTGGGGACGTACAGCGCGGCGCCCTATCGCATGAACTTTCGTGACTTTCACCCCGAAACGGCCTTGGGATTTCTGCCGCATGAATTGGACTTCACGCACCTGCGCATGTTGTGGCGTCGCTGGAAAAAGAAAGCCGGTCTGTCGGTGTTCGGCCGGTCGATCACGCCGCTCGGCCCCCTGTGGCTTGATCGCACCATCAGTTTTGCCTTCAATCTCCGCGGTGACTGCCTGCCCGATTTCCGATTGATTGACTACCTCGTGTCGCTCCTGTCGACGGACCACAGTGCGGCGCTCAACGGGATGCCGGGCAATGACCTGCGACTCAAGCGAGATCTCGGCCAACTGGGAGTGTTCGACGAACGCATGTCGCTCTACCTTTTGTACAAGCTGCGGGCGCAGGCGGTGATGGGCTTCTCGGGGTTTGAAGGCCGGTACTATAGTCTCTTTTGGAATCATATGGATGATTTTGCGGATGCCGCCGGCTTGCAGGCACTGGTCACGGCGCTGGCGTTTCACTATATCGCGACCGGAGTGGTGAGCCATGCCGATATTCCCGACGACCCGTTGACCGAAAGTGAACGGCGACAATGTCTCTTCGCGTCTGCGATCGGCGTCGGCGCCGTGAATGTGCGCGACGCGGGCCCCAATCGGTTGCTGACGCGCATCCTGGGCAAGACCCAGAAGACGAGAGCCAGCCGGCGTTATGCGGGGCATTTACGTGTGCGCTGCGAGGACTATCGCCTCGCGCTGTTGGCGACGCTCGAAGAGGATGCCGCAGAATTGATCGATGCGTTTCAACTCAAGGATTGTCTGGGTCGTTTACGCGAACGTCTGCTCGCCCCCGAACAAGCCGGTACTGCCGGAAAATTGACCCGGGGTATCGTGCATTCCGTCGGGGCCGGCAGTCCGTACGATCTATCAGGCGAAGAGTTTGCCCGGGCGGCGGAAGGATATTACCGCAGGCAGTTGCGCACCCAGTACGTTGGCGAAGCGCTGGGGTGTATTCAGGAGGATCTGCAGGCGATCGACCAGGCCGGGTCCGAGAAAGACCGGCAGTATCGCGGGCTCGCGACGGCCATGATCGGTTCCCGTTCTGCGGCCGAGGTTTTCGCGCAGGCTCAACCGGACTTGTTGCAGGAAACAGCCGATGCCGAGACCCTCCATCAGTGCCTGGGCCTCTGTTTCGTGACCATCGCCCGCGCCGGGGCCGCGTTCCACCATACAGAAGATCAATCACTCGTCTCATGATCGCACCGCATCAATATAACGAGCGTGAAACCGACTCGGTAAGGACCGAGCGGTTCTGCGGTGACCGATGGCTCAATTTTGCCTATCGCGCGCTGTGGGAAGATGCCGCCTGGCTGATGAAGGCGCTGACTTCTCGACGCGTCACGCAAGTGCTCGGATTTTTCAACTATGACCGGCCCTTTTCCTCGACACAGGCTGCGGTGGCGCGATTTGCGCGAACCCTGGCGGTCGACCTGTCCGAATGCCTGGACACCCCGGATCGCCTAAATACTCCACGGCGTCTTTTTCAGCGGAGAGTGCGGTACTGGCAGGTGCGGCCCATGAATGAAGATCCGAGGGCCATCGTCTCTCCTGCGGATGCCCGCCTGCTGATCGGCTCCTTTGCGGATGATTCGTCCATTTTTCTCAAAGGCAAATTCTTTGATTATGACGAGTTGCTCGGCGACCGGCCACAGTGGGGGCGTTTATTCCACCATGGTGACTGGGCGATCTTTCGTTTGACACCCGACAAGTACCACTACAACCACTGCCCGGTCTCGGGTCGAGTGGTGGATTGGTACGAGATTTCCGGTCGCTATCACTCCTGTAATCCCGGTCCTGTCGTCGTCGCGGCGACGCCGTACTCGAAAAACAAACGCGTCGTGACGATCATCGATACCGAGGTGCCGGGCGGGTCGCGAGTGGGGTATGTGGCGATGATCGAGGTGGTGGCGTTGATGATCGGTCAGATCGATCAGTGTTATTCCCCGGTGGCCTATGACAATCCCAAGCTGATGCAAGTCGGGATGATGATCGAAAAAGGCTGTCCCAAGAGTCTCTACCGCCCGGGTAGTTCGACCGATGTTCTGTTGTTTGAACCGGATCGCGTCGTCTTCAGCCACGATCTCGTCCGGAACCGCTTTCGCCAAGGGGTGCAGAGCCGATTTTCGCAAGGGTTTCATCGGCCGCTCGTCGAGACCGATGTCAAAGTGCGCTCCACGATCGGATGGCGATCGGAAACGGTGAGTCATGGCCGATAACGACTCTCTCGCCGCGCTGCTCGTCGTCCTCTATGCGGTGCTGTTTTGGTGGGCGTTTCGCGCCCTGCCGCGGGAAGGCTGGCAATTTCTCGCATCGGTCCCGCGGGTAAAACTATCTGACGGTCGCTGGACCGGAACCAACCTGACGTACTATGGGGCCTTCACCGCCAGCGCGGTCGTCCTAGCCGTTGCGCTTGCCATCGTGCTGTTGGCGAGCGTCGCGGTTCCGCTTGAGAACAGTGTGGTGCTGGCCGTCCTCGTGCTGGGACTGTGCGTTCCCGCTGCCAAAATCCTGGCCCGCCTCATTGAGGGGAAAGCCAATACCTTCACGATCGGCGGGGCCTCCATGCTCGGATTGTTTCTCGCCCCCTGGATCGTCGCGACGATGAATGCCATGCTGGGTATGGCCGGGAAGGCAGAATTACCGCTCACCGTGGCTCTCGCGGCGCTCAGTATCGCCTATGCGTTTGGAGAAGGGACCGGGAGGCTGGCCTGTCTCAGCTTCGGGTGTTGTTACGGTGTCCCTCTGCAGGGCTGTCATCCGTGGTTGTCGACGTTGTTCGGCCATCATTCCGTCGCATTCGTGGGCCGGACCAAGAAGGCCGCCTATGAGAGCGGTTTGGAAGCCGTGCCGCTGGTTCCCATTCAAGCGATGACAGCGGCCGTCTCTGTCGGTTCCGGTGTGATCGGTCTCTGGTTGTTTGCGCATGGACACATGGTAGCCGCCTTTGTGACTACGGTAGTTATCACACAGCTCTGGCGGGTCGGATCTGAATGTCTCCGGGCTGATTATCGTGGAGGGGGGACCCTGTCCTGGTACCAAATCCTCGCCCTTGCCGGGACCCTCTATGCAGTGACCCTGGCTTTTTGGCTGAACGAGCTTCCGATAGGACATCCGGATCTGATGCGTGGAATCCATTCCCTCTGGCAACCCGGTGTCCTGCTGTCTCTCCATGCGTTGTGGATCGGCATGTTTCTGTTCACCGGCCGTAGCCGGGTCACGATGTCGACTCTCTCACTGTTCGTGGTGAAGGATCGGATTTGATCAGCCGTGGAGCATTCGGTTCTCGGCAGATTTCGGTCATCGGGCTTGCCTGTCTTTTACTGGTTGTCCCGGTCCGCGCGGAACACGAGTCGTTGCCGTCGGATTATCCGAACTCGCTTGAACGTGAGCTGGCTTCTCTGCTGTCTCAGCTCGCCACACAAGGGCCCAACGTCGATCGTCTGCTCTCGGGCGCGGAGCTCTATCTGAATATTGCCGACGACCTGTTCGATGAGGAGACACGCAAGCGGCTGGCCTATGAAGCGGGTGCGGAGATGGCGAAACGCGCGTTACACATGGACGAGCGCAACGCCCAGGCGCATTTCCTCTATGCTGCGACTCTCGGAAGCGCGGAGCGCCTCAAGGAGATCGCGAATGCCGGGCTGGTATTAGGCGAAATCAAGCAGCATGTCCGGCGAGCGATCGAGCTCGATCCCACTCACGCGCAGGCATTGCAAATGATGGGGGGCTTGTACGCCGAGCTACCCTGGTTGCTGGGGGGAAATGAGAAACAGGCAGAACTGCATTTGCAGCGTGCCATCCAGACAGATGGCCGCTACACCAATGCCCATCTGATTTTGGCCAGGCTCCTCATCAAGCTGAATCGTCACAGCGAAGCCCGCACTCATCTTCAGGCCGTGCTCCACGTCGAGCATCCCCATTGTCCTTATGCCTGGAAGCGTACTTTCCGACCTGAAGCAGAACGATTGCTCGAAGCGATCTCACCTACTAAGTGACACCTCGACAGTTGGAGACCGAACTATTCGACTCATGCACAGTGGTCGCGCT
>JACCYV010000157.1 GCA_013696305.1 Nitrospira sp. | reverse complement strand
CTGTCCCTGAAGGCTGCCCTCAACGGTGGTCACATGCGCTTCCGGGCCGGCCGGCGTGGCGGCCATCTCATGTTTATGTTGAGCGGTGAGCGCCTCTAATCGTTTCTCGTACCGCTTTGTCTCGGTGATTTCTTTGAGCATGGCCTGGTGTCTGGCGCGTAACGCCGCAATGTGTGCTGAAGCACCGCCAGTTTGGACTGATTGATTTTCCGGATCTGATCGAACGAGGTGTGAATTTTACTCAACTCGCTCTTCAGATTGCCGAGCATGCGTTCGTCGCGCTGATTATAAGCGTGAGACGTGTCCCGTTGTTGTTCGAGGCTCTGGATCTCAGCTCGGGCTTGCGCGAGTTCGTTAGAACGAGCGTTGGCCTCGTGCCTGGCACTCTCGTAGGTCTGTTGTGAGACACAGCCTGGCAGCGTCAGGACGGCGCAGCCGAGCATCCAACCCAGGGCGATCCGTTGGATGTTCCGTAGCGGAGCAGTGGCGAATGTTCGGTATGGAGTGATCGATTGCATGGAGATATTCCTCACAGGTACGTGCAGTGCCATGAGCCGCGATCGGCGATCTGCGATCCGCTCGTGCGGAGCAACCTTGTTCCAAGTTAACTTTTCAGAAAAGTGGACAAACGGCAAAAGATTTCGGAAAAAGTGCAGCAGATACCTGATGGGGAGGTGAGATGTCGACGGCCTTCAGTCTCCGATTTATTGGACGGACACGCGATCTTCGGGACAAAATACCTGCATATCAAGCCCGGCTCCATGCCAGGGATGAAGCACGGGACCGGTGTAGCGATAGCCACCTTTAACCGGGTCGGTGGAGAGAAGTAACGGCGTATCCAGATCCAGCACGTCGATTCCGCCGACTCCCAATACGAGACTAAAGGAGCATCCCATCGCGACGCGGGTTTCCACCATGCCTCCCACCATCAGGCGCATTCCGGCTGAGCGGGCAAATGTGGCAATCCGGAGCGCCTCCGCGACGCCGGTTTTCATAATCTTGATGTTGATGTAGTCGGCAGCGTGCATCCGGGCGACCTGGCGGGCATCGTCCAGCGACCGGACCGACTCATCAGCCGCGACGGGAACTCCTGTCAGGTGCCGAATGGCCTGAAGGCCTTCAAGATCGTCGCGGATAACCGGTTGTTCGAGCAAGACCAAACGCCCTCCAAATTTTTTCACTCCTGCGGCAAAGAGAAGGCAATCTTCACGCGAGAAGCCCTGATTACCGTCTCCAATAAAAGCGATGTTCGGGAGTGTATAGTGCACGGTTTCCAGCCGCCGGATATCTTCTTCGACATCTTTTCCCACTTTCATCTTGAAGAGGCGGAACCCCTTGGCATACCAGCTTTGAGTTAGTTCCAAGGTCTTATCCAAATCGCAGATGGGAATGGTGATGTTGGTTTCACGATCCCGGACATCGACCGAGCCCCATAATTGCCAGAGCGGGATGCGCAGCGAGCGAGAATAGGCGTCGAGCATGGCCGTTTCCAGGCCGCAGCGAGCGGCAGGATATAGGGGTGCCTCTTCAGAGAGTTTGTCCGCGATGGCCTGGTGCTCGGCGGCGGATTGTCCAATGAGAGTGGGGGCGAGCCCAGTCGCGACGGCGAGGCAGGATGCTCGATCTTCACCCCCGACTTCGGGAAATGGCGCGGCTTCACCGATGCCTTGCGTCCCATCGCGCAACGTGACACGCATGAACAGGTTCTGCGCCGTCACTCGTGCGCCGGTGGCGACGACGAACGGATCGGTGATCGGGACATCGATCGGCCAGATCTCAACGCGCTGTATGGTGTGTGAGTTCACAGAGGTCGTCCTGGCCGGAATAAATGGATCAGCCGTAGCGATCGTTTTGCCAGGGGAGGGCGCTGTTGGAGTAACCACGCACCTCCCAAAAGCCTTTCTCGTCGCGCTCCGAGAAGATGATCTCCTTGATCCACTTGGCGCCTTTCCACGCATAGCGCTTGGGGATAATCATGCGTACCGGGCCGCCGTGTTCCTTGGTGAGCGGACGACCGTTCCATTTGTATGTGAGCAGCACATTACTGTCGTTACAGGCCTCGAGGGACAGATTGGTCGTGTAATCGTCATAGGATTTAAACAGCACAAATTTGGCAAGGGGAAGGGGTTGGACGATGGCCATCAATTGCTGGAAACTCACCCCTTCCCATTCATTGTCGTAGCGGCTCCACGATGTGACGCAATGGAAATCGGAGACATCCTTGAACTGAGGTTGCGCCAGGAAGTCCGTCCATGTCCAGGTTACAGGCGTGGTCACAGCGCCACCGATAGTGAGTGTCCATTCCGAGAGAGGAATATCCGGTTTTTGGCCGAGGTCCAGGACCGGCCAGGTTTCCACAAGATGTTGCCCTGGAGGCAGTCGGTCGTCTCCCTCGTAAAATACCTCGCGTTCTTCCCCACCGCGTCGGGCCTTCGCCCAGTGTTCTTTAGTTTTTATCAAACGATCATTTTGATCCATGCTCGGCCTCCGGAAGACAGGGTAGGACAAGATACCAGCATCTTACAAGGTGGATGGAAGACAATTAGTGCCTCCTGCGACTCGGGGGAAGCTCCCATTATGAATACGTGAGGCCTATTTCTCTTGCGGTTAAACCAGATGGAACGGAAGTGGAGGCGTTGAGGGGCGAGGACAGCCGATTCAGAAATGTGATAAAGCGGTGAATCTCCTCTCTGTCCACTAACAGGAGCCTGTGGTTCTGTCGGCGCGGTTGGATCAACCGTGAAGTCTGGTCTCTCGCTCGCACCAGCGTTGCGGGCGCATCACTGTACCTAAGGCCGCGATCGCGCAGATCGTCGCCAGCAGAAGAAAGCTTGCAATGAGAAAAAATCCGCCTTTCATATCCTGCATCGAGAGAGGTCCCATGGTTTCACCCCCGGTGGTCTAATTGTACCACTTCAATCGGATTGCCAACTGCACC
>JACCYV010000194.1 GCA_013696305.1 Nitrospira sp. | reverse complement strand
CGGGGTTGCTGTTCACATCAAGTACCGGGGCCATGTTCATGTTGATCCCGACAGCCCGCAACTCTTTCGCAATCGTGGCTGCGGCCGAATAAGCCAGCTCATAGGAGTTGCATTGTCCCAACTGCTCACAGGGAGGAAAAATCGTGAACTCACTGGGCAGACGAGACACCCGGCCTCCTTCCTGATCGATCGCGATGAGCAACGGCGAAGGGGAAGACAATTTCTGAAGTCCATTGGTGAGCTGGACGATTTGCTGGACCGATTCCAGGTTGCGTTTAAAAAAAATGACTCCTCCCGGTGGGTAGGCTTTCAGAAACGAGGCCAAGTCGTTGGAGACCGTGGTTCCTGTGAAACCCATCATGAAAAGTTGGCCGATCCGTTCCCGTAGTGTCATACCACCCTGCGCTGAGATCAATCGATGTGGCAATGGGATCAGACCACTCGCGGCCCATTCGTCTGCTGAGAGGGCAATGTGCGATCGATCAGGAATTGAATAAGAAGCCGCGTCCCAATCCCCGTCGGCCCCTTCGGCAGATACGCCCGCTCACGCTCGCTCCAATCAGTGCTCGCAATATCGAGGTGGATCCATGGGCAATCGCCGACAAACTTACTTAGAAACAGGGCGGCGGTAATCATGCCGCCGCCGCGGCCCCCGATATTTCGCATATCGGCCACATCACTGCGCAGTTGTTCGAAGTAGTCTTCCCACAACGGCATCTCCCACACCCGTTCACCAGACCGTGCTCCGGCTTTCCGGACATGGTCTTTCGCCTGCTCGTTATTGCCGAACATTCCGATGGCAAATTGGCCGAGCGCCACTACGCAGGCGCCGGTTAGCGTCGCAATATCGATCAGCACCGCCGGTTTGTAGCGGGTGGCATAGGCCAAGCCATCGGATAGAATCAATCGGCCCTCAGCATCGGTGTTCTGCACTTCCACGGTTTTGCCGGACAGGGTCGTCACGATATCTCCGGGCTTCATCGCGCGCCCTCCCGGCATGTTTTCAGCCACCGGCAGAATGCTGATGAGATGCAGGGGCAGCTTGAGTCGCGCCGCCGCCCGCATTGCGGCCAAGACCTCGGCCCCGCCCGTCATGTCGGCCTTCATATGTTCCATGTTCTCGGCCGGCTTGAGCGAGATGCCACCGGTATCGAACGTGATGGTCTTCCCGACGAGCACGACCGGTTGCTCCGCCTTCTTGGCCTTCGCACCCTTATATTCGAGAATGATGAACTTCGGCGGTTCATGGCTGCCCCGGGCCACGCCCAGCAGGGCGCCCATCCCGAGCTTCTCCATGTCCTTTTGCTCGAGAACCTTTATGCGCACGCCCGATTCTTTCGCGACCGCCTGAGCTTCCCGCACGATACGTGTCGGCGTCATGACATTCGATGGATGGTTGCAAAGGTCCCGAACCAGAACTGTAGCCTCTGCCGTGGCTACTCCGCGCCTGATTCCCTCAGTCATCTGTGGAAGCTGCGCCCGTTGAGACGTGTAGAGCGTCAGGCGTCCGACGTCGAATGGTTTGGTCCCGTTGGTGCTCCGATAGGCGGTGAATTGATAGTTGCCCAGGATGGCCCCTTCCACCAATGCCTGCGTCACATCCAACACGGAGCTTTCACGCGGGAGTATGTCCGGCATCATCACAACAAACGACGTGACTTTGGCCTGACGGACACGTTTGACTGCCGAGCCCAACGCTTGCCGGAACGCATCGAGCCGCAAATCCGCTTCCTTTCCCAACCCGGCCAGCAACAATCTCGCCGCCTTGGCTTTGCCCTGAGTATGGACCAGCAACCCTTCGCCAAGCTTGCCTTCAAATTCACCGCGGTTGATCAGCTTGGCCAGTTGCCCCCCGAGCTGAGCATCAATGGCGGCCGCTTCTTGCGTGAGTCCTAATGCTCCCTCGCAACGAAGCAACACCAGAACTTCTGCCGCCTCGTTCCCGGCGTGTCCGACCTGTCCATCAACCTGGATCGTCTTCATTAATCCTCCCGTCTTCCTGCCGTTCACCGATCATACTTCGTCATTCGCGCAATGTCCTTGAACGCCCGCCTCCTTACACGCCTCGCATGTCCGGCGCCCAGATATACTTGTGTATTTGCAACTGGAACCGCACCGGCAGCTTGTCGGCCAACACCCACTCCGCCAACTGCCGCACATCCACAACACCGAACACCGGGCTGAAAAGCACCGTGCAGCGAGACGAAAGTTCCCAGAGGCGGACCATCTCGCGCGCCCATTCATAGTCGGTCCGATCCTTGATCACGAACTTCGCCTCATCCTGAGGCGACAGTCTTTCGACGTTCGGCCAGTACATCCGATCAGCCATGCCGCTGCCCGGACATTTGATGTCGAGAATCACATGCACTCGCCGGTCCACGGCGGCCGTATCGATCGCGCCGCTGGTCTCCAGCAGTACCTCAAACCCTTGCTCGCAAAGCAGGGTGAGCAACAATAACGAATCTGGCTGGCTTAACGGCTCCCCTCCGGTCACCTCCACTAGACGACAATCAAAGGCGCGGACCTGTGCCACAATCTCGTCCATCGTCATGTTTCGCCCACCGTAGAACGCATAGGCCGTGTCACACCAGGTGCAACGCAGCGGACAACCCGTCAAACGGATGAACACACAGGGCCGACCGGCGAGGGTGGACTCGCCCTGAATACTATGAAAGATTTCCGTAATCTTGATCATGGTGATGGCATCA
>JACCYV010000189.1 GCA_013696305.1 Nitrospira sp. | reverse complement strand
GTCAGTCACAAACGGTGTATTCCGACTATACCGTGCCGCTGGCCGAATTTGCCCAGATGGGAACAGCGTTGACCAAGCATCACCAGATTTTGCTGGATATTGCGGCGGCAACCAAACAAGCCGACTTCGCCCAAGAGGTGACCAAGCTGCTCCCGCTCAAGACAGAGATTGAGAAAGCAGTGACGAACTACAAGAGCACAACCCTGCGTGCCTCGCGTTCCGGTCGAGACGAAACGCGGGACCTGGCGCTGTTTGAGCCGGCATTGAAAAAATACTTTCAAGACTCAGAAGGTGCCTTAAGCGCTATGGCGGACAGCTTCGACCGACGCAACTTGTCATCCGGACAGGCCGACCAAATGCGGGCTCTTGGCGTGTTGGCCATCAACGTCAACCTGACGCCATCGTTCGAAATCGCCGTGAAACGCCACAATGAGCAGGTCACCAGCATTGAAGCGGTCGCCAAAGATCTCAACGACGACGCGCAGACTCTAGCCTCCACCGGCACGTTCATTCTGGTCGTCGGCGGTCTGGTCGCCGTGGCGCTCGGGATTTTCGTCGGATATGTCCTTGCGACCTTCCTGTCACGCGGCATCTCACACATCGCCAACGTCGCGACCCAAGCCGCCGGCGGCAATCTTCAGGCGCGTGCAAAAATTCAGTCACACGATGAGTTGGGTCAAATGGCCACGGCATTCAATTCTATGCTTGATCGTATTACAACCCTGGTGTCTACCGAAGAAGAACGTGACACCATGCAGAAACGTCTCATGCAGTTTCTGGTCCTCGTGTCTGAAGTTGGTAAAGGAGACCTGACTAAGCGAGGTGAAGTGACAGCGGACATGTTCGGTAACCTTGCGGACGGTTTCAACCTCATGATCGCGCGGTTCGGACAATTGTTGAAGCAGGTTCGCGAAGCAGCCGACCGTGTCAACAAGTCAGCCGGTACCCTGCGGGATTCAGCCGGTCAGATGTCCGGAACTGCCCGGACGCAGGCGGAAGAGTCCGTGCGTACCCTGGGCGCGGTTGAACAGTTGGCCGCCGGTATGCGTCAAGTGGCGACCACCGCCGGCGCGTCTTCCGACTCCGCCAAGCAGGTGCTTTCAGCGACGGAACGAGGCAATGTCGCGGTGCAAGAAACAGTGCGGGACATGCAGAGCATCCGGTCCGCCGTGCAACGCATGTCCAAACAGGTGAAAGGCCTCGGCGATCGTTCACTCGAAATTTCACAAATCGTGTCGACGATTCGGGATATCGCCAACCAAACGAATTTGCTCGCGCTCAACGCCGCCATCGAGGCGGCCGGTGCCGGAGAGGCCGGCGCGCGATTCGCCGTCGTCGCGGATCAGGTCCGAAAGCTGGCCGAAAGTTCCACACAGGCCACACGTGAAATCGCGGATCTCGTGAAAGTGATTCAAACGGAAACGCAGGACGCGGTGGTCGCCATGGAACATGAAACGCAGGCGGTGGAGGCAGGGTCCGCCTCGGCTCTCAGGACCGGTGACGTGTTTGCAGACATTTCAGACATTGCCAAACGATCGTCAGAGTTGGCCCAGAACATCGCGAGCGCGGCATCCGAACAGACTTCGTCGACGGAAAAGGTCGGTCGGGCCATTAAGGAATTCACCGGTGGCGCCGTGGCGACACAGAAGCAGACGGACTCAACACGGCTTACGATCGAGGACATGGCAAAATTGGCTGAAGGCCTCAACTCGTCCGTCGCACAGTTCAAACTCGCGTAGCGGATCTCTTGAAGAGCGGTACGGATTTCCGCTCGGATGTTGAGTGGGTCAATGAACTCTGATTTTGATCGCGACCAGTTGCTGGACATTTTTGTCGCCGAGGCCGGCGACGATATGGGACGGTTCTGGAAGGCGTTGCACCCCGAGGGGAAAGCGCATCCTGAACCGAGCGAGGTGGCCGAGTTTCATACGGTTGGCCACAAGTTGAAAGGCGCGGCTCTGCTGTACGGATTTGCCGGGCTGGGTCAACTAGGGGCGCTGCTCGAAGAAACACTCGAACATATTCAAGAGATCCCTATTGAACGATGGCCCGCCATTCTGCAATTGATTCGGGATATCGTGGCCTCCTTTCGCAGCCAAGTGGAACAGATTGGACGAGGAGGACACGAGGATCCATCCGTTGTCGAGAATTTTGTCCGACGATGTGGCGCGTTGATGCCGTCTAGTTCTCACGAGGTCTCAAACAGGTCAGACGAAGCCTCACCTACTCTGTCGAAAGACTACCTTATTCCCGTTCTCGACGACGAAGTCCTCTCCTACTTTTCTCCGGAAGCTGAAGAGTATCTCAATACCATTCAGACGCTTCTGTTGCATTTGGAGGTCGACTCCCAAGATCCCGAGACGGTTCATCACTTGTATCGAATCGCTCACACGCTGAAGGGGTCGGCCTATACCGTGGGGTTTCAGGTTGTAGGGGATATGGCCCATCCCATCGAAGCTTGCATGATCGCTGTTCGAGAAGGGCGTGCGATCATCGCTCCGCATTGGATCACCGTGATCCGGCATGCTGTTGAGGTCATCCGCTTCCTTATGGCACGAGACGCGCAAGTGATGCCTCGCTTGCAGCGAGAAATTCCCCACATTAAGGGATTACTTCGGGAGTTGGAAGAAGGTGTGAGTCAAGCCCCGGCAGCGTCACCTGCGGCTGGACACGTTGACGCGACAGCAGTCCAAGAACTGATACCTGCCTTTGTGTCCGTCGTCGACTCAGGTGTTCAACCAATGTGCGCGACCAGCTCAAGCGTTCTCGCAGAAGACTATCTGATTCCAAACCTTGATCCCGAAGTGATGTCGTATTTCGCACCGGAAGCCCAAGAGTATTTGGAGAATCTTGAGGCCGATTTATTGCGTATGGATAAGGATGCGGCCGATCCCGAGACGATCCATCAACTCTTTCGCACGGCCCATACACTCAAAGGATCGGCCTACACCGTGGGATTCCAGGCGATTGGGGATCTGACGCACCATATCGAAGACTTCATGGGGGCCGTCCGTGAGGGGCACTTTCAGCTCCTGTCAGGTCACACGGATGTCCTATTGCGCGCGATCGATGTCATTCGTGCCCTGATGCGACGTGATCCTTCGATACTGGGACGCACGCGGCAACGATTTGCCGCATCACTAGAGGAGTTGAAGCAGCTGGGCCAAACCCAATCGGCAGCCGACGAAACACCACAGTCCGCACCGTGGGCTTCTGATGCCGCCGTTGGAGAAAACGCGAGTGAAACGGTAGACATCGAACCGGTCAAAGGCGTGGAAGGAAAGGCCGCCGAAGAGCGGGAGGTGATCCGGGTCAGCCGTGATCGATTGGAGCGTCTCCTGAATCTGGTCGGCGAGCTGGTCATCGACCGTGGACGACTCGAGCAGCGACTCCGCACGCTGGATCAACTGGCTTCGCAAGTTGTGGCCAACAAGAGCCGGTTGGTTGATGCGGTTCGAACGTTTGAGGACAAACATACCTTCTCCTTTCAGCTATCGCCCACGTCCCCTGGCGATGAGGTGCCACAATCTCTTCCGGGGGTGAGTGATTTCGGAGGCTTGGAGTTCGACAAATACGACGACTTCAACATCTTGGCTCGGCGCATCAGCGAGGTGACAGCAGATATCACGGAATCCATGTCGCAGTTGACCGGGTCGATCCACCGCGCTCAGGACGATATGGGGCAGTTGCAGCAGTTGACCCTCGGTATGCGTGATGAAATCGCCCGCGCTCGGATGGTGCCGATCGGGACGCCTTTTACCCGGTTCCGTCGGGCAGTGCGTGAGATGGCGCGCGCCACGGGCAAGGAAGTCAACTTAGTCACGTCCGGTGAACATACAGAAATCGACACCGGCGTTGTCGAGCGTCTCGTCGACCCCCTTATTCATCTGGTGAGGAATGCGGTCTACCATGGGATTGAACTCGCAGGCGCTCGCGTCAGCCAAGGAAAACCGGCGGTGGGGACGATTTATCTTCATGCGGCGCATCGAGGGAACTCGGTGCTCATCGAAGTTGAAGACGACGGGGCAGGCCTCGATATTGTGAAGATCAAAGCGAAAGCCGTCCGGCTGGGCCTTGTGAGGGCGGATGTCGCGGAATCGTTGCCTGAGAGTGAAGTCATTAAGTTTATTTTTCTGCCGGGATTCTCCACCGCAGATGCGATCGGTGATCAAGCGGGCCGGGGTGTCGGAATGGATGTGGTTAAGCGAGTCATTGAGACGATGAACGGTCATATCGAAGTCGAGTCGATGCGCGGGCAGGGAACAAAGTTTACAATGCATCTGCCGCTCACGCTCCTGATCGCGACTGCCTTACTTGTCCGAGTGGATAAGGATCGCTATGCGATCCCTCTTCCGAGTGTGCGCGAAGTGACAATGTCGACCGCCTCCACGATCCAGCAGATGGGTGACCGTTCGGTTATGCAGATCGGCGACGAGGCGATCGAAGTGTATCCACTCGGCAGTCTCATTCGCCGGGAATCAGGTATCATTGAAGGATCAAAGCCGGTAGTGGTAGTTCGGACATCGACCGGGGCGCTCGGCTGTGCCGTCGATGAGCTGCTGGGTCGACAAGAAATTGTCATCAAGTCCTTGGGGGCACTGAAGCCGTACGAGCGCTCTGTGTTCGGCGGGGCGACCATCGATCCCGAAGGACACATCGTGCTGGTTCTGGATGTCAGCCGGCTGACTACCCGTGAGTACCATGAAGCGATGTCGGAAGGCCATAGCAGTCCCGCGTCGTCAACATCCGACGAAGCAGTGCAGGCTGCTCCCATGCACCAGTCTGACAGGCGCCTGCCGTTATTGTTGATCGACGACTCGCTCAGTATCAGGAAATTCGTTGGGCGCATGCTTGAAGCAGCCGGATATCGCGTCGACACGGCAACGGACGGAGAGGAAGGATGTCGCAAAGCACTGATGCAGAACTATCAGCTCATTATTACGGATCTCGAAATGCCGAAGTTGAATGGGTATGAAGTGATTCAAGCACTTCGCGCGAGGCCTCAAACGCACGCGACTCCGATTCTCGTGATGACCACGAGGGCCGGCGAGAAACATCGTCAGATGGCGGTGAGTGTAGGCGCGTCCGGTTACATTGCCAAACCGGTCGAAGAACGGGCATTGATTCAGGAAGTTCAGAGATGGACGGGCCGTGAAACCGAAGTGAGAAAATAGAAACGCGTGTCAGCTCTCTGCTTCGTCGGCAGCATAAAGGACAACCATGGGCCTCCGGGGACATAGAACTGCAACCGCGTCTGGTGGACAGACGGTCAGATTTTTGGTGGCCCTCATCGGACCCGCGCATGTCGCCTTTCCGGCTCACTGGATTCGTGGCATCCTCACGCTTGTCGAAGCGGGACCGGCGGACCTCCTCACCTGGGGGGACATCTCCTACGAGCGCACCGATCTCGCCGGACGGCTTACCATTGCCCCAGAAATTCCAACAACGGACACACGGATCATCCTGTACAGCAACGATCAGCGGTTTCGTTCATTTATGGTGGATGGTGTCCTCGGTCTTGTCGACGTCGAACGGATGCAGATTCAGGCACTCCCCCCACAGTTTCGAGGAGGGGAGCGCGTCCGCCTGCTGGGATTTTTCGCCGATACGGCCTACATAGCCCTTATTGCCAATCCTTTCTGGGTGCTTGAACTCCCGCCCCCCAAGAATGTCCTGGATGCCTTCGTCCTTCAGACCCCTGAACGCCGAGGGGGAGAACGTGACGCCAGACCTCGTCTACCGTCCATTGCCCTCGAAGATGCCGTATCCTCATCGGCACATGTGAAATAGAAACCGAGGTCGAACCATGTTACGCGCTCAACTACGCAGGCAGGCTCAAGTTGGCACGAAGAGCACCGCCGAGGCACGGATGCAGGGCCTGGTCGTGTTTTCAGTGGCCGGACATCGGCTGGCCGTCAGAACCGACGAGATTGGCGGCGTTATGCCATGGCCTGGTGCGACAGTGGTCCTCACCAGTGATACGCCATTTGTCACCTCGCTTGTCCGTCAGGACCAACGTTGTCTTCCGGTGTTCGACCTGGCGGCAAGGTTTAGTCGTATCATGCATGAGAACGAGCCCTTGTGTCTGATTGTCAACCATGTCGATGGGCCTCTCGCAATCTGTATCGATTCTCAGGTTCCATCACTTCACATGGTGCCGCGCTCGGCCATGCACTATTGTGTCGGGAACGACCCCGACATTGCCGGGACGTGTGTCGCCGGCGATGAAGAACTTCCCATCATCAACCTGACGACCTTGGGATCTCATCGATCCGTGCAGTGAGATGAGCCCTGCATCATCTAGAGGAACGACATGCCAAAGATTTTGATCGCTGATGACAGTATCGCAGTTCGCAAGGTGGCCGAGCGTCTCCTGACCGAGGCCGGAATGGGTGTCACCCTGGCTGCTAACGGGTCGGAGGCTCTAGCGCTTCTCAGTAAGGATCGTCCGGATTTGATCGTGTCCGATGTGATTATGCCGGACAAAAGCGGCTACGAGGTCTGTGCGTTTATCCGAGGGCAGGCAAACCTTGCGGATATTCCCGTACTGTTGATCAGCGGTATTGTGAACGACGAAGTGTCTCGGCAGGCTGAATCCTGCAAGGCCGACGGGGTCTTGAAGAAGCCATTTCAGGGAACGTCGCTGAAGGATCGGGTCTGGATTTGCTCATGAAACGGCAGCCCAAGCCTGCGCCGGTCTCCGAACCGCCTCCAGGTCCCACCTGTGCGGAGAAGTCTATCCTTGCGGAACATCCTGCTGACACCATTGCATGCGCATCTGAAGAGCCTAAACATAACCTGGCGAAACTCCAGGAATGTCCGCCGCCGAACGAGTCCGTCGCGATCAGTCCTCCAGAGGCCGGCCGGATGCCGGTGGCAGAGAGCAGACATGAGGCAGCAGCACCGATGGTAGATCACCCGTCTGTTGCACCGGCGGTCTTAAAGGAAGCCGACATTCGGCAGGCGGAGGCACTGGCACAACGCGATGCTCGAATCACCGAACTCGAAGAACGACTTTCGTGCGAACGTCGACAGAGTCAGCAGCAGATAGAACAGATTCAGAGTACGCTGAAAGAACAGCGCGTGCAGGTGGCAGACTTACTCTCACGCACCGGAGCACTTGATCAAACACTGATAGAGGAGCGCGCGGAACGCGCCTCTCTCATGGAAAATCTAGACGACATGTCCAGGAAGGCTCATCGGTCAGATGAACTGGAAACCGCATTGGCGGATGCTCGTCATCGCGAGCAGAACCTTTTACAACAAGTCTCAGATACTACCCGCAATGCTTCATGTATTTCTGAATTGGAGGCGCATCTCGCAGCAGAGCGCGGGGCGGCCACTCAATTGGTTCAGCAACTCACCATTCTAGAACATATCGAACGCCGTGCACATGAGCTCGAATCGACCCTCACAAACGAACGCGAGCAAGCTGAAGCATGCCGAAAGCGAAGTGCCGAATTTGAGATGCTCGCCGCCCGTGTCCCGGCACTAGAAGAAGCCCTGAAGCAGGAGCGCGCGCGTATTGCGGAACTCGACGGCATACTTATGGCAGAGCGAGAGACGGCTGCCTTGGTCGTGACACAGGTCAAGCAGCTGGAATCGGCCGTTCAGCGTGTCCACGACCTTGACTTCGCATTGGCCGATGAGCGTGAACGTTCAATGCAGCTGATGAAACGTGCGACGGAAGCCGAGCACGTGGCCGACCAGTCCACCCGGCGATTTGAAGACATGGCGCGGAAGCTGGGAGAGATTGCGGGACTCGCCTCCCAACTTGGGAACGGGAAACGCTAGCAGACCTTCACTCACCGCCTTTCGGGGTGAGTGCATGAGCCAGGGGCAGGATGCCACCGTGTCGACAGAACCACAACAAACCGAAGATGATTTTCAAAAAGAGCTGGTTGAACTATTCGGTCTAGAAGCTCAAGAGTGGCTCATTCAAATCCATTCGGCACTGAGAGAACTCGAGAGTCAACCTGATCTCGATCGTCATACTCACCTCGTGGACGCGGTGGTACGAGGCATTACCAGTCTGGGCGGCTCTGCGGCCACTGTCAATCTCCCCGATGTCGAACGTGCTACCTTTGCACTTCTCCCGTTCATCGACACTCTGAAAGACCGGACCACGTCCACAAGACAGGACTATGCCATGGTTCGTGAGCAGTTCCACATCGTCATCACGTCCGTGACAACCGCGACCGGAATTACGCTTGATCTCGGACCCTCGCAGAGCGTTCCGTCAACATCCGAGCCGGCGGCCGATCTACTCACGCTTCTCAATGCGCTACGGATCCTTCAGGAGGACCGAGCCGTGAGGGGCCGCTCTTCACGTAGCTTGATCCCTCAGGTCATGCAGCGTTTGGAGCATGAGGCAAGACAAGGGGCAGGGCAGATTCAGGCTCCGATTTTTCGTCAGCTACTCTGTGATCTTCATGAAGCGGATGCACAATGCTTGGAATCGCTCCGGCAGCGATTGCCGGACGTGGCCCAGATTCTGAGCAGGCTCCGCAGTGAAGGATTGAAGGCATCAGGGCCCGATAACATGTTGGGCGAATGTATCCAGGACATCGAACGCCTCCAGGGCATTGCCAAGCAGGCGCATGCCACCTCCCTCGTCACATTTTTAGCCGGTCTTCAAAGTTTTCTTGCTCTCATTGTCGAGCATCAGATAGTCATCACTCCGCAGCGGGTGTAGCCGGTGGAGATGCGAATTCGTGCCGTCATTGGCACCCTCGAGGAATGGATCACCGCAGGACAACAGGAACGGGATGAGATGGGAAGACTCCTGCCCGTGGCCTGATCAACAACACCTATCCGACGTCTTTCTGCCGACCCTTTGGCAATGTGCCGCACCCCACGGACTACCCCTGCCGCCGCCCTTGAAGCCGTCCGGCGACGGCCTCTTCACGAATCCAGGCACGAAAGGCGATGTGGGACCAAGCAATGCCAGG
>JACCYV010000167.1 GCA_013696305.1 Nitrospira sp. | reverse complement strand
TCGAACAGATGTTTGATCATCACCGGCTTGATCTGCATTTCCCAGTCGCGGAGCCAGGCATACTCGTCGTGAGGCCCCTCATAGTCATCGGGAAATTGAGCTTCGAGACTGATTCGAAACACGAAGGACTTATCTTCTGACCACATGTGTGGACTCCCATCGGCTGAAGATTGCGAAGTACAACCGACCTTACTTATAATATTGAAAATTCCAAGGAGTATATCGCCATGCCCATCTTCGAGTACGTGTGCCGGGAATGCAACCATCGTTTTGAACTCATCGTACAGGGGAATGCAGTGCCGGCTTGTCCGACCTGCAAAGCCACGACGTTAGACAAGCAATTTTCCGCCTTCGGAGTCGGGGCGAACGGCGGCTGGCCCGTGACGTCTGGATCCGGCGGCGCCTGTGGCTCTTGCGGAGATCCGCGCGGTCCGGGCTCCTGTTCTACGAACTGAGCTGTTCTAGAGGACCATGATGGATGATCATGAAGAGCAGGCACGCCGTGCGATCGGGACTCTCCAGCAGTCAGACCCGTTGATCAAGCTGTTGCAGGAGGTCAGGCTGGGACGGATGAAGCCCACTGACGCGGGGTTGCGGGCCGTCACCGAGTCCTGGGTGGGGGTCTATACCCAGGTCTTGAAGTCGCAGTCGTTTCATTCCACGGTCTTGACCCGGCTGGATCCCGTGCCTCGTCTTGACGTACTCGTCGAGGCAGGCGTGTTGTCATGGGATCATCCTGGTACCAGAGACCTCCGCGAGTTGTTTCAACGGTTGACCGTCCTCCCCGCGCTATACCAGAACCCCCATTGACATGCGGCTGCGGATCGGCTTGGTCCTCCTTACACTCATCTTCTTCTCGATCAGGCGGCGATTGAACAGTTTCTCGTCGAACTGGACGGAGTGCCGCCGGACTTACCCAAGGTCTATGGGCAGGGGCACTACGACTCAGGCCATGATGAACGACTGTTTGCGCTGAACCCCGAGCGTGACGCACGCCGCGAGGAAAAGCCCTCACTGCAACGATTGATTGCATTTGTCTGGATCGGCTGTCTACGTTCGACGAACAGGACGAAGGATTTCACGTCGCGCTGGGCCCGACAATCAACCAGACCGGCTGGGGCGACGTGCGGTTCAAACATGAAGACCTGCCCTCCACGCTCATTGTTTTAGCAGGGGAAGATACGGCGCGTCTCAAAAAGCGACGTCGCACAGGCGACGGGTGGATGCGGACGTGCTCATGACCGGCCGCCTCAGTTATGAGGAATCCCTGGTCAATGACTTTTCGCGTGAGGAAGAGGGGCGGGGGCTCATCATGCCGGTGGTGCGCATTGAAGCGGTGGAGTGTGCTGAAGGGCGCCTCGGAAGAGCGCGAGTGATCGCCGCTATGCTAATAAAACAGGATCGTTAGGGAGCCTGCTTCAAATGCGGGTAGGCTTGATGCATGCAAGAGTCGCAGACGGCTTCGGTGACTTTCGAGCGGGCCTGGCGGCGTAGATAGTCCTCAATGCGTTGCCAATGGGGTCCATCAGTCTTGACGCGTTTACACTTGGCGCAAATCTGGAGCATGCCGTGGAGGGTGGTGATTTGCTCGAACGCATGGTCGAGTTCCCTGGTGCGATCCAGTAGTTCCTGTTCGCGAATCTTCCGGGCATCGATTTCCTGTTTCAGGCTGAGGGCTTTCGCCGTACGCGCAATCAATTCGGCCGGGATCACGGGTTTGCGAATGTAGTCCGTCGCGCCGGCGGTATAGGCGGATTGAATGTCCTCCGCTTCGGTATGAGCCGTGATGACAGTGATCGGGAGGCTTTGCAACTGATCTTCCCCCCGAATCTGCCGGCAGGCCTCCAATCCATCCAGCTCAGGCATTTCTAAATCCATCAAGACCAGATCGATTCCGCTCGCCGGCTTGCCGCGTTTTCCCACGCCCAGGAGCCGGAGACCTTCTCGAGCCGCCGCGACCGGCACGAGGGGTCCGAATCCGGCGCTCCGGAGAATCGTATGGAGCAGATCGCGCGCTTCTTGAAACTCGTCGATGATCAGGATGCTCATGTCCGTCGCGCTCCTTCCATGCGCCGCACGAAGTCGTGAACTCAGGCGGCTTGGTCCACTTGGGCGAGGATCGCAGCCAGATGTTCGATGGCCAGGTGAATCGCTGCCAGGTCGCGGGCCTGTGCCGATTGCTCAAGCCGCTGTCCGTCTGCGCCGATGTCGGGAAATCCGTACGATCCCGCTACGCCTTTGATGCGATGCCCCATAGCCTTGAGGGCCTCGAAGTCTTGTTGAGCGGCAGCCCGTTGCATCACACCAAGATCCGTACGGCGATGCTCGAGAAATTTGGGGCGGCGTTGCTGAATCTCCTGCTCGATGCGAGTCGTGACGTCGAGTGATGGCGCGATGCCCGGAGGCTGCGCAGCGATCGTCGGAACCGACAGGCCATTTCGGTTCAATGCGTTCAACAGCTGCGGTCGGGTGATGGGCTTAGTCAGAAATTCCGTGCATCCCTCGGCCAAAATTTGGTCGCGCGCTTCACAAAACGCGTTGGCCGTAAGGGCCAGGATCGGAGTCGAGCGACGGTGGTGAGCCGATTCCCAGGTACGGATCAAGCGTGTGGCGGTGAAGCCGTCCATCCCCGGCATCTGCAAGTCAATGAGGACGATGTCGTAGCGGTTGGCCTGAAATGCCGCGACGGCCTGCTCTCCATCCGAGACGATGTCGACCTAATATGGGGTGCCCTGGAAATAAAATCGCATCAACTCCTGTGATTCAATGGAGTCTTCGGCCAGCAAGACGTGCAGCTTCCGTTCTGTCGCCGTTGCAGCCGTAAGCGGCAGGTCGGCCTGCAAGAGTGGACCCGTACTCTCCTGAACCTGGGGAGATCCGGCATGGCGGCGGCAGTGATCGGGAGGTCGACGACGATGTGCTGCCGCTTTGCGCCGCTCTCGGCTCAGATACGTCCGCCATGAGTCCTACGAGACGTTTGCAGATGGCCAGGCCCAGACCGACTCCGCCATGTTGGCGGCTCGAGGCACTGTCCACCTGTGTAAAGCGGTCGAAAATGCGTTCGAGCTGATCACCGGGAATGCCCATGCCGCTGTCGATAACGGAGAATCGGATACGGGATGATTGTGTGGTCGATTGACCCACGGTCGCGCACGGTGACATGCCCCTGCCGGGTAAACTTGAGTGCATTGGCAATGAGATTTGGAGGCCCTTGAGGTGGGCCTCACGAATGCCGGTGGAATGATGAGATCGGAAAGGAGGGCGCGCAATGCTTCTGCAGGCGTGAAGCCGAAGATCTTTTCGGCTTGCGGGTTCCAGGTCGTCACGATGCTCCGAGCGTCAATGGTGATCACCGCGTCCAAGGCGCCGTGCAGCATGGTCCGCACACGTTGCTCGTCTTCATTACGGCGGCGTCCTAGTTCCTGATGCTGATAGAGCAGGTAGGCGGTAATCCAC
>JACCYV010000120.1 GCA_013696305.1 Nitrospira sp. | reverse complement strand
CGAGCTGCCCATCCGGCCGCCAGCACACAAGATCGCCGGTCCGGTACAGACGCGCCCCGTCCTGATTTGAAAACGGGTCGGGGATAAATTTCGCCTCGGTTAAGTCAGGCCGCCCCCGATATCCTTGGGCGACGCCTCGGCCGCCGACATAGAGTTCCCCCGGGACGCCCACCGGAACCAATTGGCGTTGCCGGTCCAGGACATACACGGATGCCCCACGAATGACGCGGCCAATCGGGAGGTCGCCTTCCACCTTTTTGTCCACTCCATGGCCGGTCAGGTCCGAACACGTGGCGGCGACCGTTGTTTCCGTTGGTCCATAAGTATTCAACAAGCGAACGGTGGTGCCGACCAGCGTGGCCCACCGTTGCACGATCTGCGGAAGAACACGCTCACCGCCGATAATTACCGTCGTGACGAATTCCGGGAAGGCGATCTGCTCCAATTCCATCCGGGTGACGACTTCATGCCAGTAGGCCGTCGGCAAGTCCAAGACAGTCACCTGCCATTCACGACAGCGATCGAGGAACCCCGACACGGATCGGCCATGCCAGGGGTGCGCAGCACCAATGTCGCCCCCGTCGCCAGGCAAGGAAAAATTTCTTCGGCGGCCGTATCGAAGCTCAAGGAGGCGAACTGCAGCACCCGATCATACGCCGTCAGCCCGACGATGTCGGTGATGGCACACACATAGTTGGCAATCGAACGGTGTGCGATCATGACTCCTTTGGGATGACCGGTGGAACCGGAGGTGTAGATCACATAGGCGAGATTATCCAATGCATCCGTGTCTTCGATGGCGCTGTCCAGACAACGCGCGATCTGGTCCCATTCTGAATCGAGACAGATGGTATGAGTGGTCGTCGCCGGTAACCGGGCGAGTTGATCCTGCTGGGTCACCAGCACCCGGACCTGACTATCGCTCAACATATATTCCAGCCGGTCCGTCGGATAATCGGCATCCAAGGGCAGGTACGTCCCGCCCGATTTGAGAATGCCGAGCAGGCCGACGATTAAATTGGGCGAGCGCTCGAGACAGAGACCAACGACCACACCAGGCACCACTCCCCGCCTGCGAAGGTAATGGGCCAGGCGATTCGCACGTGCATCCAGGTCATGATAGGTCAGTATCTGATCGCCCTGTCGCACGGCAATCGCGTCGGGTGTCCGTTCGGTCTGCGCTTCGATCAGGCGATGCAGGCAGGATAGCGACTCAGCAGGTTCCCGAGACTGACCCCAGGCAAGGACCGTTTCCCGTCGCTCGGCATGAGATATCAGGGGCAACTCGTCGATGCGTGCGGCAGGATCGGACACGAGGGCATCCAGGAGGCGCACAAAATGCTCCTGCATCTGCATCACTTTGTCGGGATCAAACAACTGCTCCTTGTACTCGAAGTACCCGCTCAATCCCTGTTCCGATTCCGCCAGTTCGACACACAGATCGAACTGCCCGCTCTGCTGAGGCATGACGTAGGCCTCCCATTCGGGCCGCCTCACTCCGGACAGGGACAACGGTGATGCGCCCATATGCGCATCGAGTTCAGCCAACAACCTGAATTTCTGCAGGACGAAGAGGATCTGAGCGAATGGATCGCGCTGACGATCGCGCGCCGGCCGTAAGTCCGACATGAGCCGCGCGTAGGGATAGTCCTGGTGATCGATCGCTTCCAACAAAGTCCGCTTCGTCTGCCCCAGGAGTTCGCGTCCGGTGCATTCCGCCCGAAGACAGCCATGCAGAACCAGCATATTCACGAAGTCACCGACAGTTTGGGCGAAACGGGATCGGCTTCGACCGAATACAGGGGTCACAATCGTCGTGTCCTCCTGGTTCGTGTAGCGATACAGCAATACGCGCAGTGCCGTGAGACAGACGGCATACAGCGTCGTGCCTTCCGCCCGGGCAAACGCCTTAAGGCGTTCCGCTAATGCGGTCTCGATATGGAACGAGTGCCAGGCATACCGGCTTGGCTCGAGGGTCGCCCGGGGGCGGTCATACAAGATATCGTAGTTCGGCAATTCTCCGGCCAGTCGTTCCTTCCAATAGTGTGACAAGCGTCGGCCCTCTTCGCTCTCGAGCAACGATCGCTGCCATCCGACAAAATCACTATATGGAACCGGCGCACCGCTGATTCCGTCTGACATGCCTGCGGCTCCTGCCCGGGCTGACGCATAATGTCGTTTGAGTTCCTCAACCAGCTGGATCATCGACCAGCCATCTACCGCGATATGGTGGGCCACCAGCAGCAGCAACCCATCATGTGTCCGTTGAAAAAGAGATGCTCTCCAGAGGGGCCCCTGCACCAAGTCAAACGGGAGCGCTGCGGCCTCTAGAGCCTCCTGGCGCACATGTCCCCAGTCCCATGTGGAACCATCGATGACCGTCCACGTGAGAGGCAGAGAATCGCGTATTCGTTGAACGGGAATGTCCTGCTGCGTCTCATAGGTCGTGCGAAGGGTGGCATGCCGGTCGCCGAGTTGGTCAAGCGCCTGTTTCAACGCGCTTACATTGATGTCGTGAGGCAGATGCAGCAGCACCGACACATTCGCGGCGGCACTGTCCGGAGCCAATCGGCTGAGAAACCATAGGGCTGCCTGGTTTTCGGAAAGCAAGCCCGGAGTATCCGGGGTCGAATTTTGTGGATGATCGGACGTCAGCTCATGAACTGGATGAAGAAGCTCGTCCCCGATCATCACAGCGAGATCGCCGATCGTGGCTCCTCCTAATAGGCTCTGTAGCAAAAGCGTGACTCCGAATGTTTCCTCCGCCGTATGGAGCACCTCGGCCGCCATCAAGGAATCGAGCCCCAGGAGATGCACCGGCCGGTCACAGGATACGGCGTCTCGGCTGCGTCCCAGGCGTTCGGCGATCATCGCGTGAAGCTCCTGCTCGATTCGCTGCCGCCGTGCATCGGGTGAGAGCATGCGAAGATCTTCCGGCTTGACGACTGTTGACGCAGCGACGTTGGTGGGCGGTTGCAGCCGACTCTCCCCGATGATGGACAGCCGGCTCTCTAAGAACTGCTCCCGACATGCCCGTCGCTGCACCTTCCCGCTGGAGGTCTTCGGAAGGGTTCCCGTTTTGATGAACAGCATGGCGAACACATGAAGATCATGCTGTTCCGATACCGCAGTACGAATGGCGGCAGCCAGTTCGTCGATGTCCCTCGCCGTTGCCTGGCGCGTGACCTCCTGGACGACGACGACGGCTTCTTCACCGGCTTCCTGGACGGAAAACGCTGCAACTCCACCCGTTCGGAACAGCGCATGGCATTGCTCCACCGTCCGCTCGATATCGTGAGGATAATGGTTCCGGCCGCGCACGATGATGAGGTCTTTCAACCGCCCCGTCACAAAGACCTCGCCATCCTTCACAAACCCGAGATCACCTGTCCGCAGGAACGGTCCCTCGCCGGTATCACGGAACGTCGCGCCGAATGTGCGCGCGGTTTCGTCTGCATTGTTCCAATAGCCCTGGGCGGTACTGGCTCCTGCCAGCCAAATCTCCCCGATCTGTTGCGCTGCACAACGAGACAGGGTGTCCGGATGGGCGATGCTCACCTTCGTATCACCGACCGGCAGCCCGCACCCGACGACCTGCCGAACCGGAGAAGCATCCGACCTGGGATCAGAGACCACACCCTGTTCCAATTTCATAGAATCAAGCGTCAGCACCGTGGGGAGCACCCCCGGTCGCTTCAGGGAAATCAGCAAGGTAAATTCCGCCATCCCATAGGCAGGGGAAAATGCCTCGCGCCGGAATCCCGTCGGGGCGAATGCATCGACGAATCGGTCGATGGTGTCGGACGCAATGGGTTCGGCCCCCCAGCTCGCCAATTCCCAACCGGAGAGGTCCAGCCGTACGCGATCATCCGCCTTGATGGTCTCCACGCAATGCCGGTATGCGAAGTTGGAACCGCCGCTATGCGTCACCTGGTAGCGCTGAATGGCTTCGAGCCATCGCAATGGACGTTTGAGAAACGTGAGAGGAGACATGACATAGGACGGACGGCCGATCCACACCGGTTGGATGACTCCCTTCACCAACCCGTAGTCATGAAAATGCGGCATCCAGGATAACGTCACGGAATGGGCATCGTACGCTCCGGCGTCGGTAATGCAGCGACTCTGCGCGGTCATATTCCCGTGACTGACCATGACTCCCTTAGGTGTGGACGTGGAGCCGGAGGTATATTGCAGATAGGCCAGGGTCGCGGGGAGCGGGTGCGTCGAGGTGCATTGAACGGAGGGGTTCGAGCCCACGTCATCGAGACTGAGCCAGCTCTCCAACCGCATCGAACTATTCCGAACATCCTGCTGCTGAAGCATGGAACGGATCTGGCTCGTACTCATCGCCCCGGATGAACGGGCATCCTGGGCGAGGCGCTGTAATCGTGCGGTACTGTGCGTGAGACGAAAGGCGTCAGGCGGAGGAACCGGCACGGCGATCAAGCCGGCATACAGCGCGCCCCAGAACGCTTGTACGAAATCAAGACCCGGAGGGTAGACCAAGAGGAGACACTCTCCAGGCGTGAATCGGGTGAGCAGATATCCGGCGATCGAGCGAGCCTTGGCATCCAGCTCCGCGTATGTCAGGGCAGCATCACGAGCGGCTCCATCCCGCAAGAAGACGTAGGCTGTCTGGTCAGGCTGATGCTCAGCCCGCCATTTCAGTACATCAAGAAGTGTATCGCCCGATGGAATGGTTACAGGTGGATGTCTGACCACAGAATGCTCAACCCCAGTGGAACAGAGATGCGTGCGGAGGCGCGATATCGTTGACCGATGTTGACGACCGAACGGGAAACATTCATCTCACAAATCCCAAAACCAAGCGGTTCGAAAGCACATCCGATGAGGCGCTCCCACCGGCCTTTCAGCACGCGCTGAGTCTACGGTGGAATGTCGCCATTACAAAATGGAATCTCATTTTGCTCACTCGTAAGATACCCCCGCCAAAGCAAGAAAACCACATTCAAGCACATGATTTCGTTTGAATCCTGCGATAGGCCACGTTAAGCTGCACACTTCTCCTCGGCCCTAGTGCGGAGAGGTGCGAGAGCGGCCGAATCGGACGGTCTCGAAAACCGTAGTCCTGAAAGGGACCGTGGGTTCGAATCCCACCCTCTCCGCCATACCGAGCTTGCTCGAAGCCGAGCCCCCGGAAAAGTCCTGGCGGCGGGATAATCATCTCCAGTCCTCTTCTAACAGCGACACATCCCTCACCTACCGAGGGCAGGGCCATCCCCCGCCTCTAGTGGCCTGTTCGCTTCCGCTGGT
>JACCYV010000112.1 GCA_013696305.1 Nitrospira sp. | reverse complement strand
TCCACTTCGTCGCCCATGAGAATCGTGAAAATTTCGTCGACGCCGGTCACGTCCTCAAGTTTGACGCGCAATAACGTCCGCTTCTCCGGGTCCATCGTGGTTTCCCACAGCTGGATAGGATTCATCTCGCCCAGACCTTTGTATCGCTGAATGTTCAGCCCCTGCTTCCCTTCCTCCAGAATCGCCTGCACGAGTTCAGCGGCGCCGTTCTTGAGGACCTCGACTTCCTTGACCTTGATTTTGTACGGCGGCCTGCCCAGCCCGATGGCCGAAGGAGCTTGCTTTTGCAATTCGCGGAAATCGGCGGATCCAACCAGCTCATGCGTCACGTCCAATTGATGCGCCATCCCGCCGGTGGCGACCTTGCAGACTAACTTGCTCGACTGATGTTCTTCATCTTCCAGGATGTCGATGCTCGGCTCGGCCTTTGGATACACGAGCGCCAGTGTGGCCTTCACATCGGCCACGATCGTCCCAAGGGCATCCTGGTCTTTCAACGCGTCACGCGTCAGGCCCACTTCGTCCACGAAGACGCGCAGCATGTTGGCTTCGTGATGCTTCTTATTGACCTTGTGAAGCAGGCTCTCAAATGCGATGAGTTTTTTAAGAATCGGCAGCAGGCGACGGCCCGTGACAAACTCCCGACTACTTTCGACATAGACTTCGACTTCCTCGACAGCCAGATCCGCAAGGTATTCGTTCATGGCAGGCTCATCCTTGAGATAGCGCTCGGTCTTGCCTTTCTTGACCTTAAAGAGCGGAGGCTGAGCGATATAGATGTAGCCACGCTCCAACAGCTCCGGCATCTGGCGGAAGAAAAATGTCAGCAAGAGCGTGCGAATGTGGCTGCCGTCCACATCGGCGTCGGTCATGAGCACGATCTTGTGATATCGCGTCCGCGCGATGTCGAAGGCGTCCTTGTCCGGCTTGTCGGAATCTTCTTTTTTTCGCCCGATGCCCGTCCCGAGGGCCAGAATCAAGGTGCGGATTTCGTCGCTGCCCAGCATTTTGTCGAAGCGGGCCTTCTCGACGTTAAGAATCTTGCCCTTGAGCGGAAGAATGGCCTGGAATTTCCGGTCGCGGCCCTGTTTGGCGGATCCCCCTGCGGAATCACCTTCGACGAGGAACAGCTCGCTCAAGGCAGGATCTTTCTCCGAACAATCGGCCAACTTGCCGGGCAGTGAACCACCATCCAGGGCGCTCTTCCGGCGAATGAGGTCCTTCGCTTTGCGGGCTGCTTCGCGAGCACGCGCGGCATCGATCGCCTTACCGATGATCTTGCGGGCAACCGCCGGATTTTCCTCGAAGTAGGTGCCGAGCGCGTCGTTGACCGCCGCCTCCACGATACCTTTGACTTCGCTGTTTCCGAGTTTGGCCTTCGTCTGCCCTTCGAACTGCGGATTGCGGACCTTGACGCTCACCACGGCGGTCAGGCCCTCCCGCACATCATCACCGCTGAGCGATTCGGTTTCCTTCTTGAGGAGATCGTTGGCGTTGGCGTAGTTGTTGATGGTGCGGGTCAGCGCAGCCTTGAAGCCGACCAGATGGGTTCCACCCTCTTTCGTGTTGATGTTGTTCGCGAATGAAAACAGATTTTCGGCATACCCGTCGTTGTATTGCAGCGCCACTTCGAGAATGAGGTCCGACTTCTCTGCCTGGACATAGATCGGCTTGTGCAGCGGGGTTTTGGCTTCGTTGAGATGATCGATAAAGGAGACGATGCCGCCCTTGTAATGGAAGACCTGCTCCTTCTCCGAGCGATCATCCTTGAGCGTGATCGCCAGACCCTTGTTGAGGAAGGCCAGTTCGCGGAGCCGTTGCGCCAACACGTCGAAACTGAATTCCAACGTTTCGAAGATCTGGCCGTCCGGCATGAACCGCACCTTCGTGCCGCGACGTTTGGTTTTGCCGGTGGCCCCCAGCGGTGCCGTGGGCTTCCCGCGCTCGTAGCGTTGTTCGAAGACCTGTCCGTCCTGCCAGATTTCCAGCTCCAGCCACTCGGAAAGAGCATTGACCACCGAGATGCCGACTCCATGCAAACCACCCGAAACAGTATAGGCGCCCTGTTCGAACTTGCCGCCCGCGTGCAGGACGGTCAGGGCGACTTCCGCAGCAGACTTCTTTTGCGTGGAATGCATACCCGTCGGTATGCCGCGGCCGTTGTCCACGACCGTGACGCTGCCGTCGATATGAATCATGACCTCGATCGCTTCCCCGAACCCGGCCATATGCTCGTCGACACTGTTGTCGACAACTTCATAGACAAGATGGTGCAACCCATCCGGCCCGGTACTGCCGATGTACATCGCCGGCCGCTTCCGGACGGCGTCGAGTCCTTCGAGAACTTTGATGTGATCCGCGCTGTAACTATCGGATTTCGGCTGGGCAGAATTGTCCTGCTGGTCGTCCTTGGTCATTCAACTCCTAGCAGGATGTTGGCAACATAGGCTGCCGCCTGTGTCCTCGTAAGACACTGCCGACTCGCCGGCGTCCGCAAACATGACGCTCATTCTTCTTCGCGACGCGGACCTCACTGCGGCCTTGCCGGACGGCCATTGAGCATCCTGTGAAAAGACATTCTCGTTGCTAAATTTTGATCGGCATCACGACACATCTGAATCCCGGACTTTCGGCCTCCTGAATCAGGCAGGGACTCAACGCCGAGTCCATTTGCAGCGACACCGATTCTCCATCCATCACGCTGAGGGCGTCCAACAGGTAACGGGCGTTGAATCCGGTGTTGAGTGCCTCGCCCTCATAGAGCGCCGCCAGTTCTTCCGTGGCCTCCCCATAATCCGGATTGCTCGAGAACAGCGTCATGCCGCCGGGTGAAAATGTCACTTTCACGGCATTGGCCTTGTCCTTGGACAGGACCGACACCCGTCGCAAGGCGCTTTCCAGCAGCCTTCGATCGACCGCGATGCGCTTGCCGCTTTCCTTCGGGACCACCTGCTGATAGTTGGGATAGTTCCCTTCCATCAGGCGGGAAGTCAGGAGCAGGCCGCTCTTGCGAAAAATCATGAGATTCTTCGTAAACCCGATCAGCGGCTCGGCGTCGCCCCCTTCTTCGAGGAGGCGTTTCATTTCCTGAGCGGCCTTCTTCGGAATGATCGCTTTAATGTCCTCTGCCGGTTGCTTGGCACCCGCCGTGCCCACCTCTCGCTCTGCCACGGCCAGGCGATGGCCGTCGGTGCCGACCAGCCGCAAGAGGGTGGCTTTCTTTTCGGTCGTCGTCAAACTCACGAGGAGACCATTCAGGATGTACCGGGCATCATTGTCACCGGCGGCAAACAGAGTTTTGCGGATCAATTCCAACAACCCGGCTCCGGCCAGCGGTGTCAGGCCCTCACGTTCGATGGAGGGCAGCGCCGGATAGTCGCCGCTCGGGAGGCCGACCACTTTGAATTGACTTTTTCCGGCCTGAATCGTCGTCCAGTTGTTGTCGCCTGACGCGAGTTCGATTTCAAGGTTGGGCAATTCCTTGATGATCTCATACAGCTTGCGCGCCGAAATGGTCACGCCGCCGGCCTCGAGGACCGTCGCTTTGTAAAGTCCCCGCATCCCGATCTCCAGGTCGGTCGCCACAATTTCAGCGCCATCATGTTTGGCTTCCAACAGAATATTCGAGAGGATCGGCATGGTGTTCCGTTTTTCGACGACCCCCTGCACCCGCTGCAGGCCCGTCAACAGTTCCTCTCGTCCGATGCGTACCTTCATGGTCGGTCTCCCTCTGAAAGGCGCTTACGCCCTCAAGATCTGTTCCTTGAGGCCTTCCAGCGTGGTCTGCAAGGTGCTGTCGGCTTCCTTGGCCTTCGTGATCTGCCGGCAGGCATGAATGATGGTCGTATGGTCCTTGCCGCCGAACTGGCGCCCGATTTCAGGAAACGAGGCGTCGGTGAGTTCCCGGCAGAGGTACATGGCGATCTGGCGCGGGTGCACCAGCATCTTGCTGCGCCGGCGCGACTTCAAATCGACGATCTTCAGATGGTATTTCGTGCCCACCACTTCTTGAATATCTTCGATCGAGATGATCTTCTTCTTATCGCCGATCAGATCACGCAGCACGTTCTTGGCCATTTCGAGCGTGATGATTTGCCCGGTCAAGGACGAATAGGCGCCGACACGCACGAGCGAGCCCTCCAGCTCACGAATGTTGTTCTTCATCGTGGTGGCCAGGAAGTGGATCACGTCTTCGGGCAGGGCAATCCGTTCATCTTCTGATTTCTTGCGCAGAATGGCGATCCTGGTCTCGACGTCCGGTGGCTGCAGATCGGCAATGAGTCCCCATTCGAACCGCGAACGGAGACGTTCTTCGATATCCGGCATGTCCTTCGGAAAGCGATCGCTCGAGAGGACGATTTGCTTGCGTGCCTCGTAGAGGGTGTTGAAGGTGTGAAAGAACTCTTCCTGGGTGCGCTCCTTGCCCGCCAAAAATTGAATGTCGTCAATCATCAGCATATCGACGCTGCGATACCGCTTCCGCAGGTCCATCATCTTGTCATATCGAATCGAATTGATGACCTCGTTGGTGAATTGTTCCGTGGTCAGATAGGCGATGCGCAAATCGCTACGCTCAGCCAAATAGTTTCCGATCGCATTCAGGAGATGGGTTTTCCCCAGTCCGACACCACCGTAGAGGAATAAAGGATTGTACGCTTTCGCCGGTTGCTCGGCCACCGCCATACAGGCGGCGTGGGCAAACTGGTTTCCGGCTCCGACCACAAAACTCTTGAAAGTGTATTTGGGATTCAATTGCACGCCGCGCTTCGCTCGAGAAGCCACGAAGCCCCGCCCGGCCGTATCCGGCGCCGTACTGTCTTGTGGAGACGGTGACTGCGCCTTCCTATTGTTGATAATGAAGGAGACATCCAGATGCCCGCCGCCCTGCGCAACGGAGACTGCTTCCGCGAGAAGATCGCGATAGTGCTCTTCCAGCCAGTCGCCAAAAAACTTATTCGGAACGGCCAAATAAGCGGTGGTTTCTTCAATGCGATCAAATACGACCGGAGTGAACCAGGTCTCATAGACCTGCTTCGGTACTTTTTCTTGAATGTACACCAGCGCTTCATTCCACATCTATTAGTCCTACAATTTCAATTGCTTATGAATGTTCACAGCTTTATGCACAGGTGTGGATAAATACATAGGCGGGCAAAAAATCCCAAGGCATTATCTTCACGTGATAAGGAAGCGACACGCAGTTCCTGTGGACAGTCACCCCTCATGCCCTCCATCGATATTCCTCATACACACATGGCCCCACCTTATCCCGGAAATCCCCCTGCCTTATACACCATCTCATTAACATGGGCCAGGCTCTTCCATCGCCAACAACCACGGCACTCTTCTCGTCCATCCACAGGGCCCACATAGCCTACTCCTACTCCGACGACTCCGGATCTTCTCTTTAGTTGAAAGATATTTAGGAGAAGACAAGCCTTTTACAGCACAATGATGGCATCATGCTCCGTAATCATCATGACCAGATCCTGGTAAGAGATACTCGGGATGGAAACGGACCCTGCCGAACCACGGGATGCAGGTTGAAGCATGTAGATCCGTCCGGGAAAGGATGGCGACGACGACACCGCCTCCTCAAGCAGCACCAGGGAGAGGGTATCGGACGATGACGCAGCCGGGACGGAAGGCAGCAGCGACTGCGTCGAATCCACAATAGGGCGCCGAAGAAGATAGAGTGTTTTACGAGCAGGCATGAGATCTCCCAATCCCTAAAAGATAAGCACCCGGTCGGCCTCTGCAATGGCTCGCCAAGCCGAATCGTCAGACCCGATGGTGACGGCGAATCCATCCTGGAGGTCCGGGCGGGGACCAGCCAGATATATTAGGACGAACGGAATCGCGAGATGTTTGAACGACGGCAGATACTTTTCGAGAATCTCCACATCGACGATGTCCTCCGCCTCTTCCGCAAGAAGCTGCACCGCCTGCCCTATGAGGACCACCGTAATAGGATTTTCCCCGGCCGCCAGTCCCAAGGCAATCCGCAAGGCCTCGACAGGACGATGTGACAGACGGGGATCCTCACGAATGACGAGTGTGATAGAAGCAGTTGCGGCCATAGTCATTCCTCAGAAGTACTTACGTAAATGCGAGAAACCGGTCGCAGCCGTTCACAATGTTCGATAGCACCACCAGACCGCAGAGAGAGATGCGAGAATCCAAGAGGTCGGTGGCAACTCCATGTTGTTGACATCCGTAGGCGCAGACAAAGAGCTTCATGCCACGTCCCACGAGTTCGGTATAACGAGGGTCGGAAATGTTTTTCACCCCTTCATCGATGAAATAAAGATAGAGATCAATGCCTTGAGTCAGAGCCTCGGATGAGAGGTGAACAACGGTCTCAACGCTCGGATGTGACGGGGGTGTGGATAACAGGATGCCGAACTTCTTAGATATCATGGAAATTACGTCTGTGGAAAACTTTATGAGTGCTTAGTAATCAATAACTTATAATCTATTCACGGCAAGCGGAGCCTACGGATTTCAGGAAGGAAAGTCAACTATAAAAAAGGCCGTTAAGGTCTGTGCGAAAGCCGAGCGAGGAGGGTAGAAGAGAGTTCTGAAAAGGCGAGACCTTCCTGCTCTTTTGTCTGCATATTGCGAAGGGTGGCAGAGCCTTTCGCTACTTCATCATCGCCCAGAAAAACCGTGTACAGTACGCCGAGGCGGTCAGCTTGGCGGAGATGGGCCTTGAGCGAAGCAGCGCGAAAATCCATATCGGCGGGAACGCCGGCACGGCGGAGCTCATCCAATAGAACGAACCCCACATCAACCGCTTGCACACCGAAGGCCGCGACATAGACACGCGGGATCGTCGGCAGAGGAACTTCCTGCGGCAGCATGAGCGCAATACGTTCCAGGCCGACTGCAAACCCGACGGCTGGAACGGCAGTTCCCCCCAGTTGTTCTACCAACCCGTCGTACCGCCCCCCGGCACCCACGGCATTTTGCGCCCCTAAATGAGAACAGGTCACCTCAAAGGCCGTGAGGCAATAATAATCGAGGCCGCGGACAAGCCGGTGGTTCAAATGAAAGGGAATTCCCACTGAACGCAGACCGGTCAGCACGTGGTCGAAATGCTCACGGGCTGTCGAAGAGAGCGAGTCGGCCAAGCGGGGAGCGGCATCGGTGGCCAAACGGCATTCAGGGACCTTGCAGTCCAATACGCGCAAGGGATTCGTCTCGATCCGTCGCAGACAATTTCCGCAGAGGCGCCTTTCCACACCCTTCAAAAAGGCGACGAGAAGCGGGGCGTACCGCGCCCGGTCTTCGGCATACCCAAGATTGTTGATGTCCAGCGTCAGCCCCGGCAGGGTGAGGTCGGACAGCAACCGCCAGAGGAGCGAGATGACCTCGACATCAGCACGCGGGTCGGAGATGCCGAACGATTCGACGCCGAACTGGTGGAATTGCCGCAGCCGCCCGGCTTGCGGGCGCTCGTGCCGGAACATGGGGCCGAGGTAACAATATTTTTGCGGACGGGGATCGGCCGCGCGGTTATGTTCGATGAAGGCGCGCACCGTGCCGGCGGTCCCTTCAGGGCGCAAGGTCAGGGAGGTGCCGTCGCGATCGGCGAATGTATACATCTCCTTCTCCACGATGTCAGTGGTAGCGCCGAGGCTGCGCGCAAACAAGGTCGTGGTCTCGAAGATCGGGACGCGGATCTCTTGAAATCCATAACACAGCGCCCACCGTCTCGCGGTTTCTTCAATCAATCGCCAGCGCGGAGTGTCTTCCGGCAGAAGATCTTTAACGCCTTTAATGGCTTTCATCATGGCTGTCATGCGGCTGAGTGTACGGGAGTGCGGAAATATAGCGGCGGGCTCGCGGGCAAGTCAACGCGTGGAGCAGGGGGGACGGTCCTTGAAGAACCGTCCCCGTATCCTATGAATCCGGAGGGACCAGCGAGGCGAGAGTTGCGCCTATGGGCGCAGGAGGGTATAGTGCCCAACTTGTAAATAAACCGGCGATTTCGATGCGATTGGTTTACCCTTTTCGATCACAAGGCGCCGTTTTGAGATCTCCAGTAGGCTGCAGAAAACTGTTTTCCACCCATGCGAATTCGACACGTTGAACACCTGGAACCAGGAATGAATACCCCCGGCAGCTTGCTAGAGCTATGACGAGTCCATCCCGCCGTGTGATCGCGCTGGCTCCGATGCCGCCGGAGAAATCTGCCTATGCGTTGGCGCGATACAGCCGGTCCCCCGATTCCATCGAGGAGAGCCTCAAATGGGTCCATACCCATTCGTCAGAAAAATTCTGGGAACAGTTTTATTTCGACTACGGCCACGGCTCGATCG
>JACCYV010000098.1 GCA_013696305.1 Nitrospira sp. | reverse complement strand
CCTTTCGTGACCTCCGCGTGATCAACGTCATTTACAATAATGAGAAGAGAAGAGATCGTAGAAGGCGTACGCTCACGCTGACCGACGTTCACTATTCTATGTCACGTCGCGACAGGTCTTCAGCCAGTTGAAGAGAGATTGCTTGATCACGAGATGAAAGAGGGGAAAAAAGAGATAGGCAACATACCGCCGGTTTCGACCTATGAGTGAGGCGGCTGTGAGAACGGCCGGAGCAAGCAGGTCAGGCCTTGCGAGCAACTGGATACTGTAAGGAGGTGAAAAAATGTTTGAAGTGATGAAAACCGACACAGAATGGAAGGCTCTCCTGACTCCGGAGCAACATCAGGTGCTGCGCAAGGAGTCAACCGAGCGGCCTTTTACGAACCAGTATAACGACAATAAGAAATCCGGCACGTATCAGTGCGCAGGCTGCGATCTGCCACTGTTTTCCTCCGAACACAAGTTCGACAGCGGCACCGGTTGGCCCAGCTTTTGGAAGCCGATTTCAGATTCAGCCGTTGGGACAAAAACCGACCGGCATTTCTTTACCTCGCGAACGGAGGTGCACTGCGCGAGATGTGGCGGCCATCAGGGCCACATCTTCAAAGATGGTCCGCCACCTACCGGATTGCGCTATTGCATCAATTCAGCCGCGCTCAAGTTTCTGCCGGCCTAGGAGTTCAAGGGTATGAGGAGGATGACCGAGACGGACCGAAGAGACTCACCGCTTTTGGTGAAGGTTTTGAATGGCAATTGAATCGCCGACCGCCACGCGAATCCGGACCGCGCTCGCCAAACATCTAAAGCGGGACGTCCGGACCATTGCCCCGCATGCTTCCCTCCGGGACGACCTTAGCCTGGACTCGTTGGGAACGTTTGAATTGCTATTCGAGATCGAGGAAGTCTTCGATCTGCAGATTCCAAACGAAGTTCTGCAGAAGCTCGTGACAGTGGGTGACGTGATCAAGGACGTAGAAGAAAGACTTCGGCCGTCCACCACAAAACGTGTCGACAAGCCATCCAGCAGTAAGCGCCTCGCCGCCGCAAAAACGAAATGAACGCGCCCCGGCCATCGTCGCCGCTATGAAAGTTTTCGCGGCGGGATGAACTTGCCACTTTTTACCTTCCACCTGCTTTTCCCCGAGCATAAATTAAGTAGGACTTCCTACTCCGGTGAATTTTTATCATTGTGATGAAAATATGATCTTTTCGTGACCGCTGCGTGATCTCGTTCATTTAAGATAACCGGAAGGGCAAGATCTTGATGTTATGAACTATCCTGAATCGTGGCCATGTCCGTTCACCGAACATCTTTTGGGGGTAACCATGAATGCCATAAAAGAAGCGCAAAAGGTCCGCTCCAGGCTGACACCGGTTCTCTTACTGGGATTGCTTGCATCGTTTGCAGGCTGCGGCAGCGATTCCAACACCACCCCTGCTGGCATGGGATCCGACGGACCTGACGCTTCGGAAATGCCGGTGGTCCACCAGACCGGCAACGCCGTTGCCGGGCAGACAGTCTTCCGCTTCGAGACCTTTGGCAACGAACAGTTCTGGACCGATGCGCTCCGTCTGCAGCAGGGAATGATGGCGACCCAGATGACACCGCTCATGGCCCTGCAGCGATTGGGTCTCAGCATCGATATTGACGCTCTCGATGCCACTACCCGACAAACCCTCGTGGCGGAGTCAATGACCAATCTGTCGCCGCAAAGCGCGCCGATGCTCAATGATCCCAATACCCTCATCAACCTCATCAATGCCAACGCGGTGATCGGCATCCCCGCCAAGGACAGCAACCGCGATGGCATTGTGAACATCAGGAACGGCGACAAGACAGGGACCACATGCGCGCTCTGCCATACCATCACCGACGCTTCGGTTCTCAACATGCCGAACGGCGGATCGATCGGAAGACGGCAGGACGGCCGCGCCCCCCATAACCTTAATTTCGGCGCCCTCGTAGCCACGGGCCTCAACTCGCGCGCCTACTATCCGGTCTTGCAGCTTACGTTGAATGCCAATGGCGGCAGGACTCTCGGCCGTGCGCCCACCGGCATCAGACCGACTTCCACCGAAGCGGAGGTCGATGCATACCTGTCCAATCCCGAATTCTATCCGGTGGGCATGTTCGACGATACGTTCGACGGCAACGGCGATCCCATGCATAACATGCCGCTCTTCCGCACCGATTTGGCCGCCCCTTGGGGAAGTGACGGTACCATTGCCAGACTCGACAATTTCAACAACCTGGTCTACACCGGATTGCTCGATCCGACCACGGTGACCACACCGGATGGAAGGGCCTTTCTGCGGAAGCTCGGCGGGACTGCTGCCGGGGATGAAATCGCTGATGGCTATGTCCAGGTTCTCGCAGCCACCGGTGTAACCGGTTTTCCTTTCCTCCAGGCGAACGTGCACCAGAATCCCGGCAGCGAAGAAGCCCCGCTCGGGATCCGTGTCGATGACACCAAGCTGCTGGATATGAACGCCTATCTGAACAGCCTGCAAGCGCCCGCGGGAGTGGTCACGGACGCTGCAGCCGTCAGCCGCGGACGTGCCTCGTTCCGCAACAATTGCACGAGTTGTCACAACGTCGATCAACGTAGACCGGTGCCGGCATTCGTGGTTGCTATGAGGACCATTTTCCCTGGTGACAATCCCGAGGTTCTGCTGCCGCAGCGGAATCCGCCACTCAATCCGATCCTGAATACGGTCGACAGCTTCTTCGATGACAAGATGGCCGTGGTGAATGCCAGCCTGCGCGGCTCCATCCGTGGTACAGCGCTCCCCCTGCTGCTCGATCTGGCGCGCAAACCCGTTTTCCTGCACGACAACTCGGTGCCGAGTCTGGATGATCTGTTGAACCCGAGCCGAGGGGCAGCGGCACCGCACCCGTTCTTCTTTGCCGATCCTGCTCAACGGTCGGACATGGTGGAATTTCTGCGCAGCCTCGATACCGGCAGTTGATCCGAAGCTGGCTTGTAATAACGGCTCTCATCAGGACCGGGCCGGCTTCGTGAATATGTGCCAAGTTTGTGCAGGCGTAGGACTTCCAAGATTATGCCAATTCCTTAGGCGAAAAGCCTGTGAATGGCAATCGAATCGCCGACCGGCGCGCGAATCCGGACCGCGCTCGCCCAATATTTGAAGCGGGACGTCCGGACCATTGCCCCGCACGCTTCGCTTAGGGACCTTGGCCTGGACTCGCTGGGAACGTTTGAGTTGCTGTTCGAGATCGAAGAAGTCTTCGATCTGCAGATTCCGAACGAGGTTCTGCAGAAGCTCGTCACTGTGGCGGACGTGATCAAATACGTAGAAGAAAAAATCCAGCCGCCGACACGAAACGCGCCCCCAACTCGGCCAATAAGCGCCTCTCAGTAAAAATTAAATGAACGGCCGTTCCAGCCGTCGCCGTCGCTATCCGATGTCTTTTCGCGGCGGGATGAATGTGCCTCACTGCACCTTCCGCCTGCTTTTACAGGCATGAATCGATGAATCGGCAGAGGAACATTCCTTCTCTAGCCTACCATGGTCATTGTGATGAAAATATGATCGTTTCGTGACCTGGGCGTGATGCGCGATCTCAGTGCTCTCAGATACGCTGAGGATGAGAAGATTATAGAAAGCTTTATTAGTTTCCTGGAAAACAAGCGGAAGCCTACATGTTGGACTCACTTCGTATTGCCCCCCGTCCCCTGCTCAATGTCATTCAGGGCCGGCCCATTCTGGCCGTGTTTGAGGTCTGCCTGCGCTGCAATTCGGCCTGCGGGTACTGCAATCTCCCCCTCAATGTCGGGCGGTACGAGATGACGCGCGAGGAGATCCGGCGCGTCTTCACGAGCCTGTACGAAGACGGCCTCCGTTTTGTCTTTGTGCAGGGCGGGGAACCGCTGTTGCGCCGGGATCTTCCGGACATCCTGGAAGACCTGATCGACATGGGGTTCGGCCTCACGCTCATTACCAACGGAACCCGCTTCACCCCGGAGCTGGTGGTGCGATTGGCTATGCTCCCCCTCAACATCTCGGTGAGTCTGGATACGTTGGATCGTGATCGGTATCGGCAAATCCGGGGGAATGACCAGTTACGGCAAGTCTTGGCCGGGATCGACCTGCTGGATGGATTTCCCGGTCCGAAATATTTGACCTGCGTGGTGAGCGAGGTCAATCGGGCTGACGTGATCGATGTGGTCCGGTTTGCACGTACGTACGGTTTTATGCCGGTGGTCGTGGCGTATCATTGGCGTGTTGAGCAATACGGAAAAGAAGATCTTCTGCTTCAGTACGACCGGCAGGCGGCGAGCCGCGTGTTTGAACAGGTGCTTGAGTCCGGGCTGGTGCCGCGCGGCTACTACCGGAACTATCTTCGCGACAACGTCCGATGGCTCAACGGCGGCTCCTTGGAACGGTGCGACGCAGGCCGCTACAGCATCGCGATCGACGCCTCGGGGAACGTCGCCCCGTGCCTGGCACTGACCCACGCGGGAAATCTGCTGGAGTCGTCTCTCGATCAGATTCTGGCCCGCTTTGACCGAGAAGCCATCCGCCGGTGCTCCGACCATTCGTCCTGCAATGTGATGTGCAGCCGTATTGTCGGTTCGACGCTCCGGCATCCGGTCTCTGCGCTAATGACCCCCACGTCAGTCCCATCCCAAGAAAGCGAAGCAGGATGGTGAATACGCCCTCACACGTTGCCGCCGACGAAGAAGCGTGCACAGTTCCGATTCCTACTGCCACACCCTTCCTGCTTCTCCCAAAATTATCCATCGTCATTCCCGTCCGGAACGACGCAGTCGCGCTCGCCCGTACACTCGATCGGGTCCGCTGTCTCGCAAACATGGCCGGTTCCGAGGTGATCGTGGCGGCTTCGGGCGACGTTGAAGGTACGCAGCGCGCGGTAAGCGAATGTGCCAGGCTCCTCTGGCCTGGAGGTTCCACCCGCGCTGCCCTCATGAATACCGGCGCCGCTGAGGCCCGCGGCGACGTCCTGTTCTTTCTCCATGCCGACTCCTTGCCGCCGGCGAACACGTACGATCTGATCGAGAAGGCGTTATCCGATGACCGTGTCGTAGGCGGCGCCTTCGAGCATCTATTCGCAGAACCCGGATGGAGTTTGCGGGCGATCACATGGATAAATCGGGTCCGCTACCGGCTCACGCGGAACTACTACGGCGACCAGGGCATCTTTGTCCGCACCTCGGTGTTCCGTGAGATGGGCGGGTACAGGGACCTTCGTTTGCTGGAGGATTTAGACTTCACGCAGCGCCTGCAGCGGATGGGGCGCACCGTATTGATCCGCGTGCCGCTCCTCACGTCCGGGCGACGTTTCCTGGCTCGGGGACCGTGGCGCACCTTCTTGTTCATCGTGTGGTTGCTGCAGCTCCACACGCTGCGGCTCGATACACAACGCTATGCAGAGCGCTGGCGCGGGCCGGACGATCAGCCTCCGGGCACTCCCTGGCCTTGCGGTCGCCTGCCCGAGTCATCAGCCTGTGCAGGGGTGGCGAGCGAGAGGAAGTGTGTTGAATGACAGGACACGGCATGAGCTCTCCTATTTTGGTCACAGGGGCAACGGGATTCATCGGGCGGGAGGTGGTGCGCGGCTTATTGATGTCCGGTCGCCCCGTGCTGGCGTTGGCGCGCGGCCGAGACGGGCAGACGGCCGAGCAGCGGGTCGCGGAAGCTGTGGGCGTTATTCCGGATGGCCGCTTGCTGAGCGTGATTGAAGGCGACCTGACCGGACGGGGAAACTGCCTGGGGGAGGCCGAGCGTGTTGATCTGCGAGAGACGGTCGAGACCGTGATCCACTGTGCAGGGGACACGACCCTCTTCCCGGACGCGATGGAGTCTTTCCGTGCAGGGCATATCGACGGTCCCGTCAAGATGCTCCAATGGCTCGGGAGCGGTCGACTTCGCCGCTGGGCGCATCTCTCAACCGCCTATGTCTGCGGCCGTCGAGCGGGCACTATGTTCGAGGGAGACGGGGATCTGGGTCAGAATTTTCACAACCCATACGAACAGGTGAAGCTTGAGTCCGAGGTGGCGATACGCCGGATCGGCAGCCGGTTGGGAATCGACGTTCGGGTATTCCGGCCGAGCATTGTCGTCGGGGCGGCGCCGAAGACCTCCGGCGGCAATCCTTCCAACTTGTTCTTTCACTTTCTTCGCATGGTAGCCGCCCTGCCCGACCTGACGAACAGCTCCGAGGTGACGCTTCGGATCGAAGCCGCGCCTCGTGCGCGCTTTAACATCGTGCCGGTCGAATACGTGGCGGCGGCGCTCGTCACGCTGGCGGAGCACTCCGACGGCGCGCGAGGAACGTTCCATCTTGTCGTGTCGGACGCACCCACGCAGGAAGCCATGCTCGCGATGATCGCCGAGCGTTTCGGCGTGCGCGGTCTCTCCCTGGTTGACTGCCGGCGCGCGCGGATCAAGAACCCCTCTCCACTGGAGCGCCTGGTTGCGCGCATGCTTTCGACCTATCGCGACTATCTTGAGCAGGATGTCCACTTCGACGATGCCGGCGCCCACCGACTGTTGGATCGCTGCGGTGTGCCCCCTCCGAGCCTGTCTTCTCAAGCCGTCGGGCGGCTCATCGATTTGGCCTTCGAGGGACGTCCTGCCATACAGCGGTTCCCTCTCGACCTCAGGAGCTATGCATGAATTGGCCAACGCTTCCACTTCTTGCCGTGCTTCCCGTGTTACTTGGGTTTTCCACTCTGTATGCGGCGCCTGTCCCCGTCCGCTTCGTCGAGGGCTCCGCGCACGGCTTCCTCGTCCTGCGTTCGATGGATGGCGATACGCTCGGGCAAGGTGAGCTGCTGCAGGTGCCGGGAGACGGCGAAATCGAGACTCGCCTCGTCTTCCACTTCAAGGACGGTTCTCTGTACGACGAGACGGTGGTCTTTTCGCAGCGGAAGGTTTTTGCCCTGCGACGCTACCGCCTGGTGCAGCGAGGTCCCTCGTTTCCAACCACGCTCGACGCGTCGCTCGATCGCGCGACGGAGCGATATAAGGTCACCTATAAAAAGGAAGATGACCATGCTCAGGAGATCCTCGAGGACAGCCTCGATCTGCCGGCGGATGTCTATAACGGCATGCAAGCGCAGTTGCTGAAGAACCTGCCCAAGGGCGCCACCGAAACGGTTCACTTCGTCGCGTTTACCCCCAAGCCCCAGCTGATTGAGCTCACATTGGCTCCCGCCGGCGAGGATTCGTTTTTATTAGGTGAGACGAAGAAGAAGGCGCATCGGTATGCGCTCAAGCCGCAACTCGGCCCTGTCATCGGCTTCTTTGCGTCACTCGTCGGGAAGGATCCGCCCGACTTTTTCTATTGGTTGCTGGATGGAGAGGCGCCCGGATTCCTGGCCTTTGAGGGCCCACTGTATGTCGAAGGGCCCATTTGGCGAATCGAGTTGACAAGTCCGCGATGGCCGAAAAGCGGTCGCGAGCCATAATCTAGATTTCTGCAGCGAGAGGCAGCCATGGCAAAGACAGTAGCCGATATGATCGTCGATCGTCTTATCGCGTGGGACATTGACACCGTCTTTGGATTGCCCGGTGACGGCATCAACGGCCTGTTCGAGGCCATGCGAACGCGGCAGGACAAGATCAGGTTCATTCAGGTGCGGCACGAAGAATCGGCGGCTTTCGCCGCGTGCGCCTATGCGAAGTTCAGGCGCCGGCTGGGTGTCTGCATGGCCACCTCGGGTCCCGGCGGGCTTCATTTGTTGAATGGGCTCTATGACGCAAAATCCGATGGCCAGCCCGTGCTCGCGATCACCGGCCATACGTTTCACGACCTGAGCGGCACGCATTACCAGCAGGATGTGGACCTCAGTAAGGTCTTTATGGATGTGGCGGCGTATAGCGAGCGGGTCATGGGCGCCTCTCACGTCAACAATGTGGTCGATGAAGCGATCAAAACCGCCATCGCCAGGCGCACCGTCGCGCACATCACGATTCCCAAAGATATCCAGGACTGGCCTGAAGATGGCCGGCGCTCACCCACGAATATTCCGTCGCATAGTGGGGATCTGTATACCGATTCTCTTCCACGGCCTCCACAGTCGCTGTTGCAAAAGGCGGCCGACCTCATCAATGCCGGTTCGAGAGTCGCCATTCTTGCCGGACGCGGGTGTCTGAATGCCCGTGCGGAGGTCCTGCAATTGGCCGAGACAGTCGCAGGGACGATCATCAAGCCGCTGCTCGGGAAGGCCGTCGTGCCCGATGACAGTCCTTACACCACGGGCGGGATCGGCCTTCTCGGGACGACGCCGTCTCAGGAGGCGCTGGAGGAATGCGACACGTTGATTATTGTCGGCAGCAGTTTTCCCTATCTTGAGTTTTATCCCAAGCCCGGACAAGCGAAGACCGTTCAGATCGATATCGATCCGACCCGGATCGGTCTGCGCCATCCGGTCCATGTGGGACTCATCGGCCAAAGCTGGGATGTGTTACGGGCATTGCTTCCTCTGATCCAGGCGAAGCAGGACCGACGCTTTTTGGAACGAACACAGGCTCGGATGACACAGTGGAACGACTTGATGGAGGAACGAGGAACGCGCTCCGATAAGCCGCTCAAACCCCAGGTGGTGGCGCACGAGCTCAATCGCGTGTTGGATGAGAATGCGATCATCTGCTGCGATACGGGGACCATTACAACCTGGGCGGCTCGCCACATTCACATCAGAGGGGACATGCAGTTCTCGGTCTCCGGCACTTTGGCCTCGATGGCCAACGGACTGCCGTATAGCATCGGGGCGGCGGTGGCCTATCCCGGTAGACAGGTCGTCTGCTTCGCCGGTGATGGTGGTTTTACGATGCTGATGGGCGAACTGGCGACACTGGTGAAATACCACCTGCCGGTCAAAATCATCATCATCAAAAACGACGTCCTAGGCATGATCAAGTGGGAGCAGATCGCGTTCGAGGGCAATCCGCAATTCGGCGTGCAATTGCAGCCGATCGACTTTGCGGCGTTCGCCAGGGCTTGTGGCGCCGCAGGGTATAGCGTCGACGATCCGAAAAAGGTGGGCGATGTACTCCAGGAAGCCTTTGCCCATCCCGGTCCGGCCCTCGTCGAAGCGGTCGTGGATCCGAATGAGCCGCCGCTGCCCGGCAAGATCACCACGGAGCAGGCCTGGCAATTCTCGAAGGCGCTGGCGAAAGGCCAGAAAGACAGTTGGGACATCATCAAGACGGTCGTTGAAAACAAGATCCGTGAAGTCATCTAACGCGGGACGCCATGATGAGTGACAGCATGCGAAACGCCGCCATTCGACGAGTGGATGTCGCGATCGAGCGAGTCGATGTCTCGGCCTATACGATCCCGACCGACTGTCCAGAAACGGATGGAACGTTTGACTGGAACAGCACCACATTGGTCATTGTCCAGGCGTCCGCCGGCGCTCTCGAAAGTTTGGGCTACGCCTACGCCGATCCGGCGACGGCGCGACTGATCAAGGACGTACTCATTGAGGTCGTGTTGGGGCACGATGCCATGGCCGTATCGGACGTCTGGAACGCGATGGTTCGAGCCATCCGCGAGGTCGGTCGGTCAGGAATCGCCTCCACGGCGATCTCAGCCGTGGATCTCGCCTTGTGGGATTTGAAGGCCCGCTTACTGGGGCTGCCGCTTGTCTCGCTGCTTGGGTCGGTTCGTGAGGCCGTCCCCGTGTATGGCAGTGGGGGCTTCACCTCCTATTCGATCTCGCAGCTCCAGGAACAACTTGGAAACTGGGTAGCGAGCGGGATTCCACGCGTCAAGATGAAAGTCGGGCGAGATCCGGCAGAAGATGTGGACCGGGTTCGCTCTGCCCGTCAGACGATCGGGGCGCAGGCCGAATTGTTCGTGGACGCCAACGGCGCCTACAGCCGAAAACAAGCGCTTGCCTTTGCCGAGGCTTTCGCCCAGTACGGCGTAACCTGGTTTGAAGAACCGGTCTCTTCCGATGACCTGGAGGGTCTGCGTCTACTGCGCGATCGCGGGCCGTCGGGGATGGAGATCGCGGCCGGCGAGCATGGCTACGACCTGTTCTATTTTCGCAGGATGCTCGAGGCGGGCGCGGTGGACGTGCTCCAGGCCGACGCCAGGCGATGCGGAGGAATTACGGGGTTGATGCGCGTCGCGGCGCTCTGCGAAGCGGATGCCGTGCCACTCTCTTCACACACCGCTCCCTCCTTGCACGTGCATCCCGGTTGTGCGCTCGCCCCGATTCGCCACATCGAATACTTTCATGACCACGTCCGTATCGAACAGATGCTCTTTGACGGCGCCCTGACGCCGATCAATGGGGCGTTGCATCCGGATCGTTCGCGTCCGGGACTGGGGTTGGAGTTTAAGCGGGCGGATGCGGAACCGTACGCGGTCTGAAAGGACGTGATGCAACTCACACAGATCGAGCACGCACGGAAACCAATGCAACCATCGTCGGCGAACCGAATCCCCGGCCACAGCGCGTCGATCATCGATGGAAAGGCACTGGCGGCGGAGCTTCGCGCGATCGTTCAAGGCGAAGTCCGTTTCGATAAGGGGAGTCGCGCGTTGTATGCCACGGCGGGCTCCAATTATCGGCAAGTGCCCATCGGAGTCGTGCTCCCCAAAAACGTTGAGGATGTGATCCTCACCGTGGCCGCGTGCCGCCGGTATGGCGCCCCGGTGCTCTCGCGCGGCGGCGGGACCAGTCTGTCCGGGCAGTGTTGCAATGTCGCCGTCGTCATGGACATGTCGAAATATGTGAACCGACTTCTTGATCTCGATCCACTGACGAAGCGTGCGCGGGTGCAGCCCGGTCTCGTGCTGGACGATCTCTGCAAGGCGGCTGAGCAACATCATCTGGTATTCGCGCCGGATCCCTCCACCCACAACCATTGCACCCTCGGGGGCATGATCGGGAACAACTCCTGCGGCGTGCATTCCATCATGGCCGGCAGAACCAGCGACAACGTCGAGGAACTGGAGATTTTGACCTACGATGGCCTCCGACTGCGCGTCGGCCGAACCGA
>JACCYV010000089.1 GCA_013696305.1 Nitrospira sp. | reverse complement strand
CATGATGATTCATGCCGCTGGGAATCCTTCAGCGGCCTCAATGCTCTTGAAGGAGGACCGCATGAAAAACGCTCGCATTGCTTCCCTGATGTTCGGCACCATGCTTCTCGCGGCTTGCACAGCCTCTTCGGCCCCCAATGACACCGCAAGCCGGGCCCTGAATGAAATGAGGCAGTGGCTAGGCCGATCCCGCCGAAGGCTGACCCCCGAGATGAGAAAATCGCCGCGCTCGAACAGCACAATGCCGAACGCGACGCGGAGCTTACACGAGTTCGTTCCTCACTCAGCAATGACCTGGACCAGACCAAGACCCGAGCCAACGAACTTGAATCTCAACTCCGTCAGCGTGATCAAGATTCGTCGTCGCTTGGAGTGCCTCCGGAGACAAGGATCGGCTGGCAAGCCAGTTGTCCGATGCCGAATGTCAACTTTCCGCAAAGGTCAAGAACTCGCCGCCCTGAAGGGCACTTCTGGAGAGCTGGCTGCACTGCGGGGACAACTATCCGCAAAAGACCAGGAACTTGCGGGCCTCAAGGGCAACGCCGGCGATCGAGACCGTCTTTCCTCAGAACTCGCGCAAGCGAAACAGCGAATTGCCGAATTGGAACGACAGCTGGATACCAAGGATCAAGAGCTTGCGGCCTTGAAGGGTACCGCAGGTGATGTTGAAAAACTTGTCGCCGACCTTGCGGCCGCCAAACAGAGGGCGTCTGACCTCGAAAGCGAACTCACGCGGAGGGATCAAGAAATGGCCGGGCTCAAAGGTGCCCTCGATCAACAGAAAACCAGCCTCGCTGAGGCGAAAGACGATCTGTCGAAACTCCTCCAGACCGAAGTCGCAAAAGGCCATGTCACTATGAAACAGCTGGGTGACCAGCTTACCCTTTGCCTGGCCACCACCCTAGTATTCGCCTCCGGGGAAGCGATACTCAAGCCGGGCGGGATGGACGTCTTGCACCGCATCGGTGGCGTGTTGAAGCAATATCCCGATCGCTCTATTCACGTGACCGGTCATACGGATAGCGTGCCCCTCAAGGGACGGTTAGCCAAGAAATTCCCGACCAATGCGGAGCTCTCTCAAGCGCGTGCCGAGAGCGCACGCCAAGCGCTGACAGACGGCGGCATGACCGCGGAGAGAATCGACGCCAAGGGACATGCTGACAGTCGGCCGATCGCCAGCAACTCGACAGTCGTAGGAAGGCAGAAGAATCGGCGCGTCGAAATCGTCGTCGGACAATAGTAACGGCACGGCGGATTGCCGCAGTCTTGCATCTGCCCTGAGAACACGTTAGAGTGCTTGGCGCCTTCTTAGGTCGTGCATTCTTTTAACCACATCCGGTAGGCAAGCATTGTTCATACCAGCTGATCAATATTTGTCAGCTTGGCCCAGTCGTCTCCTTCCTCTGCTCACTCCGGTTTCTCCCGAACGACTGTCGGCCTCGTGCCATATATATCGACCACCCGTTGTCAGGTACAAGGGAGCGCTCTTATGAGACGAGCTGCATGGACGCTCATGGTGCTCATTTCCTTCGCTACGGGATGTGAAACCACACCGCGGGTTCAACCCATCGCATCGAGCCCATCACCGGCGGAGGCAAAACTTCTGGCTCTTCAGCAGGAGCGAGGTCAGTTACTGGCCACGTTGGGCGAATTCCATGACCGCATCCGCGACCTCGAAAGCAAACTCGGGGATCGCGAGAGCCGACCGGCGGCAGCATCCTTTGATCAATTGCTCACCGCCAAAGAAGCTGAGCTCGCCGATTTGAGAAAATTAGGGCCGGAACGAGACCGACTGACCGGTCAATTGGCAGTCACGACCAACGAGTTCCATCAGGCCCGTCAACGCATCGCTGCATTGGAACAGCAATTGGCATCGCGTGAAAAAGATCTCGCTGCCCTCCAGACCCACACGACTGTCGTTGCGGAACTCGAGCTGGCGCGACGCCGAATTAGTGAGTTGGAAGCACACATCACCCGCCAAGACACCGATCTCCGTGCGACTCGTACAGGCACCGTTGAGCGGGAGAGCCTCGCGGTTCAGCTACAGACTGCCGCCGCCACAATCGGTTCTTTGAAGACACGTATTACCACGCTCGATCAGCAACTCAGGGAGCGAGAGCAAGCGTTTGAAACGGTACGCTCTCGGCTCTTAGAGCGAGATAAATTGGTTCCTCAGTATAATGCCATGATTGCGGAAGTGTATCAGGCAAGGCACCGGATTGCGGCGCTCGAACAGCGGGTAAATGAAAAAACGCGAGAATCTCTGCCGCGGCAAAAGGTCGCTCAGGAGAGACCGGCATCCGAAGGCCAACCTAGCATGGCACAGCGGGATGGGAGAAGGACGACAACACATATCTCGTCTCCAGAACGAACGCCTGCGACGGATAGTCTTGACGCCGAATCTTCTCGAATGCTTCCCGCGGGCCGTGAGGCCACACTACCCCAATCGTCTGCGCGCACGAGAGATCTCGGCGCAACCAAGCAGTCAGCCCAAGGAACCGACACGCAATTGGATGCGCAGAATGAGCGCTTCGCTACTATGAAAGAAGAACTCCTCAAGGTTTTGCCAGGCGACAGAGAACAGAAAGCCATCACCGTGAAACAGGACGGCAACCGGTTAACCGTCGCGTTGGCAACCCACTGGCTGTTCACACCAGGAGATGCCGCATTGACACCGGAAGGTATGACCATGCTGAAACGGATCGGCACCGTGTTGGGCCAAGTTTCTGACAGGTTCGTCCAGGTGGGAGGCCATACGGATAATCAAGCGGTCGGTAAAGCACGTCAGAAAACTTTCCCGGACAACAAAGCGCTCTCGTGGGCTCGTGCTGAAAACGCCCGACGGGCCTTGATCAACGGCGGGATGCCGGCGGACAGGACAAAGGCCGTGGGCCTTGCCGATTCGAGACCACTCGCATCAAATGCCACTGAACAGGGCCGTCAGAAAAACCGCCGACTGGAATTGGTCATCGTCCAGGTCCCTGCCGTGGCCTCAGCGGCTGGAGGGGGTCGTGACAACCCTCGCTTTGCTGCACTCAGCGCCTCACCGTAGAAGCGTTCTGCTCAGTACGACCACGCGCCGCGGCATCTTCTCGTCGCGTCTGCGCATAGGCTACAGCCGACAGGCACCTGGATTGACAACCGACGCCACGCTGTCGCCCGGAACCGTGGCCAGAATCTTGTAATGACCGAGTCCCAGCTCCTTTCCGTAGGCTTCCCCGACAAGCACGTCCTGCACATGCTGATGGTCAGAGGCCCGAAAATAGGATCGTCCCTCCTTTAAACCATCAAACTCATGTCCTTCCAGCGCCTTGACGAGCGCATCAGCATCAGTAGTGCCCGCTCGTTGCATCGCCTCCAAAATCTGCGTCATGGCCGCATATCCAAGGTAGCAGCGCGACGTCGGCGTATGGTTGTATTTATCCACCACGCCCTGGATAAACCGCCTGGAGCCATCTGTGTTGATCTTTGGATCCCAGATAAGGCTCCAGATTCCTGCATTATTCGCATAGCCTAGGGGACGGCCGATTTGTTCGCCGCTGAGCATGCCGCCGATGCCGATCTTGTCTTTGGCGAGCTCCATTTTGGCATAACTCTTTAAGGCATTCACCAGATCCCATCCATAAAGATTGAGCACAATGAGCGTCGGATGTTTGTCCTTTGCCGCCGTCAGTGCCGAGGTAAAATCCGTCGAGCCGAAGGGCATCAGGGTCTCGCCCATAAATTCAACGCCATGAGTCTGAGTGGCAGACGCCATAGCCTGCGCTGCTGATCTACCGTCCCATGAGCTCGTCGTGAGCATGTACCAGCGGGTGCCGTAGGCCTTCACCAGATGAGGAACTACCGCTTGGGACAGCATCGATGCATTCGGCATGAAGACGAACGTGTGCGAGTTGCACGCCGCTCCGGTCAGCTCAGGATAATGAGACCCTGTGACCATGAACAACTTGTTTTCCTTCTTTGCAAGCGCACTGACCGCTAAGGCGCAGTCACCGTTAAATGTCCCCATGAGGACATCGATGCGATCTTCCTTGATAAATTTGGTCGCGACTTTCACGGCCTGTTCAGGATTCGAGGCATCGTCGGCTTCGAGAATGACGACCGGACGTCCCAATACCCCGCCTCGTTTATTAAAAAGATCCACTGCCACATTTGCTCCATGCACATCGTGGATTGAGGATGTCTTGTAGGGGCTCGATAATGGATCGAGAATCCCGATCTTAATCGGCTCGCCCGCGTAAGCAACCGATCCCTTGCGTATTAGCCCAAGCGTCTGGCTTGCCAGGTCACTAAAAGCTAGCGCCCCGCCGGTCATAGCCGACAACTGCAAGAAACGTCTGCGTGAGATATGATTCATGGTGTTGGTCTCCCTTGTTGTCATTCATTTTCTTTCCGCCGTCCAGAATATGGCAAGTGCGGAGGCGCCTGGACTGTGCTTTCTCTTACCGTGGCGCGTTCCACACTCGACTGCTGCTTCGAATCAGATCTGCGTGGTCAATTCGGAATGAACTCGGGCATCTTCCACACGAGTATGACTAAGAATCTTCAGCCGCTCGCGGTTCTTGTAATCCCTCAGAATAATGCCACGCGGTCGTGACGAATACGTACCCGTGCTCAGCAGCTGCCGATTCCCCTGTAGTCGGCGAAGGCCAGCGTCGTCTCATGAACACCCGTAAAAATTCCGAAGGTCCGCCGTGATGCTGAATATACGACCATCCGCTTTTGCTGATTGAATCCAAGTAGAAGCTATTCCGAGATGCAATGAATTCAGCCTCTGCCAGACCCAGTGGGTCTCGATCGGAACCTCTACGATCTTCCCTGCGCTCTCATAGTACTGTTTCTGTGCACGTCACACCGCGGCCGCAAACGTCAGATCAAGATATTTGGTTGTTTTCGCTTCTCTATATGCCTCCAATTCACCGACGGTTAGGGGCTTCCCTCCGACAGTTTCATGAGATTCGGCTCAGAACAGGACCGTATTCCATCCTTCAGCAACGTAACCATGCTTTACCCGCTGTCGATTGAATCTCCGCAAATGCGATGCCAGGCGCGTGTGATCGCGAAGGGATGCGGCTAACTCATGCTATTATTGGAGATTTGGTGGCTGGCTCTAAATTCCACCACAGTGTATAAGAGAGAGTAGAGGCTACGATATACCATAGCGCTACGAAGTTTCGTGGCAATGGGAAGGAAAACCTTCCCCTGTGTGGCGGGGCTTCTGATTCCAAGCTTTTGCATCCGGGATCGCAACGTATTGGGATGAAGATCTATCCGAACTGCTGCCCCTCGATCCCCCTCGACCACCCAATCGGTCTCCCGGAGCACTTGGATGATGTAGGCCTTCTC
>JACCYV010000144.1 GCA_013696305.1 Nitrospira sp. | reverse complement strand
GCCTATGCGTTGGCGCGATACAGCCGGTCCCCCGATTCCATCGAGGAGAGCCTCAAATGGGTCCATACCCATTCGTCAGAAAAATTCTGGGAACAGTTTTATTTCGACTACGGCCACGGCTCGATCGCGGACCTCGGCCATGTGATCATCTGCTTTGAACAGATTTCCGAACTCGCCGCGATCCGGTTGGAAGATGAATCGGTATGGGACGGGCAGGCCAAGTCCAGCCGCTACCAGAACTTTGCGTCGAGCAATTGGTTTGTTCCCGATGCCATTCGAGGGCAAGAGACGGAAGCGACCTACCTAGGCATCCTTCGGGGCCTCGAGACGGTGTATCGCGCGCTGCATGAACCGTTGAGCCAGTATCTCACCGAACGGGAACCTCGCCCAGAGAACATGACTCCCGCCGCCTATCAGCGGGCGATCACCGCGCGCGCGTTCGATGTCACACGCTATTTGTTGCCGCTGGCTGCGCAGACGAACGTAGGGCAGGTAGTCAGCATTCGTACGCTCGAGAAACAGATCACGCGCCTGCTCTCTTCGCAGTTGCCGGAATTGCGCTTGATAGGGGAGGAACTGCAAGAGGCCTGTCGGCAGGCGCCGGTCAATCTCTGGGCGGAATTGTCGGGGCAGGCGGCCGGTGTGGGAGAGCCCATGGCCCCGACCCTGGCGCGCTATGCCAAGGCCAATGCCTATCAAGCCGACGTCTACAGCGACCTTGCCCGACATGCGAAGGACGTACTGAAGGGTACGGGTTTGGATCAACCCTCAGCCTGGGGAGTCGCGGAGCCGGTGGATTTGATCGAGCCGCACCATCCGCTGGATGAGGTCGTGACCACGCTGCTCTATCGGGCCTCGCAGGCGCCCTATCGAAAGATTCTGGCCGTCGTTCGCGACTGGACCGACAAGCAGAAGCAAGACACCATCGAAGTGGCTTTTCAAAAGCGGGGGCCGCATGACGAGTTGATCAAGGAATTCCGTAGCGGGTACGCCTTCGTCTTCGACGTGCGCATGGATATCGGCGGATGGCGCGACATGCATCGGCACCGGCGCTGCCAGCAGGTGCAGCAGACCTTCACGACCATCCACGGGTTCGAAACGCCGCCTATCCTGACGGAAGCAGGACTCGAGCGCGAATATCGGGAGGCCATGGGACACGTCAAATCAGACATCGAGCAATTACGGAAATCCAGTCAGGAAGCCGCCCTCTATGCGATCCCGTTCGGCTTCTCCGTGCGCTGTCTCTTCAAGATGGACTATGCGGAAGCCGAATACATCGCAAAGCTGCGCTCCGGAGTGAAGGGGCACTGGTCCTATCGCACCGTCGCCTGGCTCATGAAAGAAAAACTGACGGAACAGTATCCCATTCTCGGCGCACGCATGCAGGCAACATCGCCGGACGTACAGGATGCCCTGATGCGGTGACCGGGGTCCCAGCCCTTCATGAACATTCTCCAAAATCAAATTGAACCGGCTCTCCTGGCGGGCGACTGGGACCGGCTCGGACAGGCGGCGGCGTCCTGGGCTCAGGTGGTGGAGACCTCAGGCAACAAGGATCCTCGCCCATATTTCGCCCTCAACGTCACGCATTTGCTTCGCGGAGATTTTGCGGGCGCGTGGAAGGTGCATGCGCAGGCGCTCCAGGAAGCCGACGATATCGAACAGGTAGGGGAATGGGTACGGTCGATCGCGGAGCGTCATCCCGACAACGCTCAAACGCATTTGGTACAGGGATTGTTCCTGGCCCAGTCCGGGCAATCGGAACAATCGATGGCCTCCTATAAAGAAGCAGCAAAACTCGCTCCACAGTCCGCCTATCCCCATTATTTTCTCGCTCAAATTCACGAGCGGGCGGCGCATGTGGAAATGGCGATTAAAGAATATCGAGAGGCGGTCAAGCTCGATCCCGTCTTCGCGGCGGCGCGCACGAATCTGGGAGTAGCCTATCAGGAGCAGGGCCGCCTCGAAATGGCCCTCCCGCAATATCGCGAAGTCATCAGGCTCAACCCGAACGATGCCATCGCCCACGCCAACCTCGCCTGCGCCCTGGCCGAACAGGGCAAGTTTGAACCGGCCGTGCAAGCCTATAAAGAGGCCCTGCGACTCAATCCACAGGACGCGGAAATACACCTCGCCCTCGGTGGGGTCTATGAAACCAAAGGGCGGACCGATCTCGCCCTCAAGGCATATCGCGACGCCGTCCAGGCTGACCAGAATCTCGCATCAGCTCACACCGCACTCGGCTGGCTCTTGATGGAGAAAGCCAGGCCTACGGAGGCGATGGACGCGTTCAACCGTGCCGTGAAAGCCAACCCGGAAGACGCGCAGGCGTTATACGGCATCGGCAGAATCTACGCCGCCAGAGGAAAACGGGAAAGCGCCGCGGAGAATTTTTCCAAAGCTATCCGGCTCGAAAAAGACCCCTTCAAAAAAAATCAAATCATGAACGAACTGTTTCAGAGCGGGCAGACGGGGGATTGAGGCCGGGAAGGGTTGCCGTTCTTGGCTCGCGCAACGCGCGGCCTTAGAAGGTCCTCGTTAGACGCGCGCAGTTGAAGTAGCACTGCGTTAGGTTTTGTGAGGTGTTATATGGCGGTATCGCCCAATGCGCGCGGAGAATGAGATCGAGGGCCTTTTTGATGGAAGGCCGTCATTGAATGCGCGTGCGTCACGGTCGCTCGGGGGTATCCTTAACGAAGCCCTCGACGCGACGGAAAAGTTATGACAGTGCTGACTGGATTCATGAAGTCAATGTGTCAGGCAATATAATGACTATTTGGGCACCTTCTACGAATCATGGGGCCCGGTGAGTCTGGAGTGGTCCTGGTATGCGCCCACTGATTGAGGATGTGCTGGATATCCTTCGAGAAATCCTGACGGCCTACTCTGTGAGCGGGTCAGGGCGTTTTGTGTCGGGCGTTCGTCTGGAGGCGGTGCGGAAGGTGGCTACCCGCGAGCTCGCCGCGCACCGCTTTAAAAATTATGATTCTGCAGAAAGATCTTTCCACGACGCATGCACCCGACGCCTGAAGTTGAGCGCACCGGCGTTCGACGCACGGGTCAACCGTTGGCTTTCTGGTGATCCAGGAGAACTGCGCTCGGTTTTAGGGTCAGTGGGTGGGTACTCCAAGGACCGCGCTGCGGTGGAGTCGCTACTTAGCAAACGAGTCCGTTTCGAACATTCTGTTGCACCCAGAGAGGTGACACCACCTCCTCCATACTCAGTAGAATTAATTGCAAGCGACGTCAATGACGCGGCACATCCTGAGCGACGGGAGATGATTCTGCAAAGGTTCATTCGGGATACAGTAACGGCGCGAGTCCTCAAGCAACGTCATCATAACCAATGTCAGATTTGCGGTCTTGCTGTCCCTCTGTGGGAAGGCTTGACGTATGCGGAAGCACACCACATCCGGCCTCTCGGTCATCCTCACAATGGTCCGGATTTGCCCAGCAACATGCTCATACTTGGTCCTAATCATCACGCTCAATGTGACTTGGGTGCGATCAGGCTGGATCTCGCATCGCTCCGTCGGCTTCCCGACCATATCATCGAACCAGAGAACATCCGGTATCACAATACGACCATCGCTAAGTGATGGCTGCATAACAATAGGGTTAGAGCCGCGGCCGTTGAGCCGTTGCATTTACGCAGCATGCGACAGTGAGTAGACATTGCAGGGTGCGGCTCCTCAAAATATTAGCCAACAAGTCTGCGCAGAGAGTTCGAGGCTGATGGTGTTCAAAAAGCTCGGTCAGTGTTGGCCGCAGTAAACGAATCAACGAGACTTACTTTCTGTCGTACTTCTCATCTCTGGTCGTAGTTTTATTACGCTGCCGTGCCGATCAGGCTTTCGAGTGGAATGTGGAGTGTGCGATGGATTCGACGAATCATAGTCAGTGAGAGGCCGCGTTTTTTAGAGAGAATTTCAG
>JACCYV010000043.1 GCA_013696305.1 Nitrospira sp. | reverse complement strand
CTCTTTACATGCGGCGTGCACTCGCGTAGCCAGGACATTACGTTCCACATAGGATGGCCTACTTGTCACATGTCCCTTCTTCTCTTTTCCCCAGGGTTCCGCCGAGTGGCAGCAAATGGGTCGGTTCAATACGATAACAGCGAACCATATAGGGTGACCCTAGTTAGTGATGGTCCAGTTGCATAGCCGGGCGCAGACCAATCATTTAGAGGATAGCCGGGCGCGGGTCTTCTTGTGGAGGCCGCAGTCGACGATCGGCATCCGAGGAGTTGTGTGGAATTGGACGCAGCCTTTGTCTCCGACCCTTGCCGCGCTCAGCCCATTCCCGGACGGAAAAGAAAGTGAAGGAGACTGGCAAGAAGGCAGCGCAGGCGGCCGAGCACGCCGCCAATCATCCCACGCTCTTATTGCGGATCGACCACGGGAAGATTGAGAAGAGTGAGTTCGGGTTTGTGAATCAAGCCACCAACCCCTCCTACCGCATGTTTATCAGCGGGACGGATGTTGAACTGGAGAATTGGAGCAACCAGCTGTCTGAAGGAACCGCGTTGGTCAAGCTCAACGGTTTGCTGATGGGCAGTGGGGCGACCCAGATCACAGGCGCGTTCCGGCCGGAGACGAAATCGCCAGACTTTGATTTGAGCGTCAAAATTCTCAAGACCCAAGTGAAGTCCATGAACCAGCTGCTGCGGGCCTATGGCGGAACGGACGTGGTGGCGGGCATCTTTTCGGTGTTTAGTGAGATAACCGTGAAACACGGCCAAGTGAAAGGCTATATGAAACCCTTGTTCAAGGACGTGACCGCCTACGATCCCGAGCAAGACAAGGACAAGGGATTACTCACAAAGATCTTCGAGAAGACGATCAATGTGGCCTCGAGCGTGCTGAAAAATACGCCTCGCGGGGAGGTGGCGACCAAGGCCGAGGTGTCCGGACCGGTCGAGAACCCGCAGGCGAGTACCTGGGAAATGGTCATGACGCTCATGAAAAATGCGTTTTTCGATGCGGTGCTGCCGGGGCTTGAAGGCAAGGGATAGAAGGGCCGTTATCCGAATGAGGGTCTTCGTCACTCATGCCAAGGGCAAGGAAGGCGCTCCATATGTACCACCGTCCCCCAGAGAAGGTGTCCTAGTCTCGAATCTTCGTGCTCTGGCACTCCGACTTCGCCATCGCGCGAAGTCCTTCCTAACAAAATTTACTGACGAAATACTCATAGGCATTCCGACCACTCTCATGGCCGGAGTTGGAGCACGAAGATAAAGCAATGAAGTTGTCGCAGATTGGAGAAGATTAAGCGTGACCTTCTAGCCACTCGACCGAAGATGTACCGTGCTCTTGGTGTAGCGACGATAACGGACATATAGACTCTCGATGCAGGAATCGGAAGGACCGCCAATGTCGTGTCACCCAACCGTTTTACCCTCTGAGATGAAACATAAAGACAACGTGTTCTGAAGATACGCGGGGACTCAAGGCGGAAGGTCCATTCTGCCCAAAGTGTTTCAGTGGTGATCGCAATGAAGTCATCGAGAGGCTGTCGGACAGCTCATCTGTTTCATAGTCAACAGAGACGTCGCGTAGGGTTCTGATTAGGAAGTATTGTTATGCCCGCTTTTAGTCATCGTCGCCGCTGTGCTCGCGCAATGACGATCACGATAGGATGAATGAATCCCGCACTACCTGCATTTCTCTTCTCATCGCAGCTGTATGTGGACTGCAGCTCGGGGAGGTGTCCGATCTTGCTGCTCAAACGAACCCCACATGGAATGATTCGCGGAGCGGGAGCAAATCTGTCCCTGCGCTGCTCGGAAGTGACGCTAATCTGGTTTCTGCGAACCCGCTTTCGGCGCGGTTGCTTAAGCCCGATGCGACGGGAGTGACGCGAGTTTTTCCCCAGGACACGTTTATTCGCGCCCGAGGTTGGATCGATGCAGGCTATACGTACAACACATCTAGTCCGACCAGTCACTTCAACGGTCCATACAATGCCATCGACCGGGATATTCCCCAACTCAACCAGCTCTATCTGATTCTTGATCGGCCTTTACAACCGGGAGGGGCATGGAGCATCGGCGGGCGAGTCGATGTATTGTACGGTTATGACTTCTTTCTGGCGCAAAGTAACGGCCTGGAACGCCGGGCTAATGGAACACCGCATTGGAACCAAAGTCACTATGGCCTCGCGATCCCGCAGGCCTATGCCGAAGTAGGAAACGACTAGGTGTCCCTGAATATCGGACACTTCTACACCATCCTCGGGTATGAGGTACCGGCCACCAACAACTTTTTCTATTCCAAATCTTATAGCTATCAGTTCGCCGGGCCCTTTACCCACTGGGGCGGTCTGGCGACATGGAACGCTACGGACCGGATCACCGTACAAGGGGGGGTCGTCAACGGGTGGGATGCCGTCGATCGAACGAAAGATCGACCGACGGGACTCGCCAAGGTGAAATACACGGCGCCGACAATTTCTGGTCGGCAGCGTTTGCGATCGCGACCGGCGATGAACCGACCGCCAATCCTGATCAGATTGCCACTCGAACGCGGTACAGCGCCATAGTGACCCTACAGCCCACAGAACGCATTGAATACGTATTCCATCAACATTATGCCTACCAAGAAGATGGCCGACTGAATGGCGGCATCGCTCGTTGGTATGGGATCGATAATTACCTCTACTACAAAATCACGGACCAGTTGATAACTTCGGGCAATCCCTTCTTTATGCATAGAGCAATATCAACGCATGGAAGACACAGATTTTCCGCCGCTCACCGGCCTTACAACCAAACGGCATGCGAGACGGCAACACGTCACAGTCTCCAATGCTCGCGTACACACGTGATCGTCTGGACTTCAATGTACAGATTGCCCCGCCATCTGCCACTCGATCCTACACGAGATTCACAACTGCCTTTCTGAAAAATACTGGGGTTATTCCTTGTATGCTCTGTTCTATGATGCAGTAGAGTGAAGATACTTTAGAAAACGTGATGGAAAAGCTGTGGAGCATAAGGGAAACGTTGTGATAGCAGTCGGCGGGACATTCCAACGAGTGGAGGCACCGGGCGGCGACTGAGGTATCGGAATCTTGAGGTCTCCAGGAAAAACATCTCGGAGTCGGAAAGAGCATGCCGCCTCCCCCGGCCTCCCAATGCATCCGGCACAACCGACGCGCCTTTGCCGAGCCTTTGTTCTGGATTATCTCTATTCCTGTGCTTTCACCCCAACCAAGATCTACTTAGCAGAGCGAAAGATCCTGGCACGATCCGAGGCGTGGGTTGTGGCCGGTCGTGCGGTTAGGTGAACTTGATGCTGAGCCTGAAATTGGCGAGGCGCTTCGCGGTTATACACTACGCGGAACGTGTACCGCCAAAGCTTGCAGACGGAACGTCCAGTTCCCACGCCTGTGGTCGAACCTGGATAGTGCCCTGTTTCTGTTGTTGCGTCAATCGATCCGCGGACGCGTATCGCACAGACCTGAAGATACCCTTCGAGCACCAACTCAATCCATTTGAGGGATTTCTCCATGCAACCAAACCTCATAAATTCGATACTTACTGACGGTGGCGACCTCGTCAGACGCGATAAGTGTCTCTGGAACCCCCTGTCGGTCGATCCGGTGGCAAGTCAGTTCTCGAGCTACGCGGCCTTCCAGGACACGGCGGTCGTCAGGCCGCTGGTACCCGACGTACCCGTCGACGCCGAACTCACCGATGCGCACGATCAACTGAGACAACAGATATTTGGCGATTACTACCCGTGCGCTGGCGCAATCTCGGTGTTCGCCCAAAAGGGCTATCGTTTCGGGTTATTCCCGGAACTTGCGTGCGACAGTGCCGTACGTGCCGTCTGCCATGATCTGTATGAGTTCTGCCACGAATTCCCGATCATGGACGACCAGCTCACTACTTTTATCGCGATGTTCCGCGGACCCGCGATCGAATCAGAACAGCATTTCGAGGATCTGCTTTGGAATCAGCTTCAGGCCATGCACGCCATTGATTCCGATTTCTTTGCCTGGGACAAGAGGGTCGACTCCGACCCAACGAACAATAACTTTTCGTTCAGCATCGGCGGTCGAGCGATGTTCATCATCGGCATGCACCCCAAGGCATCACGTCTAGCACGAACCGTCAGGTATCCGACCATGGTGTTCAACTTGCATGCACAGTTTGAGCGCTTGCGCGCTCGCGGTAAGTTTGAGACCATGCAGCAGATAATCCGGGCACGCGAGATGGCGTTCCAGGGCTCGATCAACCCAATGCTGAAAAACTTCGGCGAACGCTCCGAGGCGAGTCAATATTCCGGCCGGGCAGTTTCAGACAATTGGCCATGCCCGTTCCACGCACACAAAAAGGATGAGACATGACCACCCAGCAGTTGACCCGTATTGCGCCACAGAGTGGCTGTTCATTCA
>JACCYV010000031.1 GCA_013696305.1 Nitrospira sp. | reverse complement strand
CCCTAAGGGAGGAGCCCATGGCAACACAGACTAAGAAGCGGGCGGTGAAGAAGCCACAGGCGGCGGCCAGTATTGTCTGGTTTGAGGTGCCTGCTGATGATCTCGATCGGGCGAAGAAATTTTATGGCTCGTTATTCGGCTGGACCTTCGCAAAGATCCCGGCGGCCGTTTCCGACTACTGGCACATTGATACCGGTGGCAAAGATGCGACCCCCGACGGCGGGCTGATGCCACGCACGTATCCCGAACAATCCATCACCAACTATGTCGGCGTGCCGTCGGTGACCCTGGCGATGAAGAAGGTCGAGAAACTCGGAGGGACGATTTGCAAGCCCAAGACGACGGTGCCCAGGATGGGCTATTTCGCGATCTGTCAGGATACAGAGGGCAATACCTTTGCCTTGTGGGAGATGAACGAGCGGGCCAAGTGAGTCTGCTGCAGAAGGACTAGAGAAGGGAGTTGCCATGAAATATCTCTGTCTGGTGTATGTGGAAGAAAAGACATTGAATGCCCTGTCCCGTGATGAGCGGGTCGCATTGTCGGATCAATCCATGAGCTACTGTGATGAATTGCAGAAAAACGGTCAACTCCTTGGGGCCTCGCCTCTTCATCCGGTAGAGACCGCGACGACTGTACGGGTGCGTGGTGGAAAAGTCTCGATGACCGACGGGCCCTTCGCAGAAACGAAGGAACAGTTGGGGGGGTACCTGTTGATCGATGTCAGAGACCTCAATGACGCCGTCCGGATCGCCTCGAAGTTTCCCGCAGCTCAGTACGGCAGTATCGAAGTGCGGCCGATTAAAGAGGATGGTTGTGCCTGAATGTTCAGTCTACAGAGGCAATGGATTGACGAGCCTTGATGGAGGCGCTGCATGAAATTCATATTGCTGGTTCATCACGACGAATCGGCATTCGAGCAGATGAGTGAGGAGACAAAGAGGGGATTACTGGCGGAGTCGATCCGGCTCTGTCACCAATTGGATGCGAAGGGGGAGTATTTGCATGCCTCTCCGGTTCATCCTGCTGCAACGGCGACCCTCGTGCGGGTGCGAGAGGACAAGGCGTTCGTGACCGATGGCCCGTTCATTGAAACGCGAGAGCAAATGGCGGGCTATTTTCTGATCGAGGCGAAGGATCTCGAGGAAGCAACCGCCATCGCTACCAGGGTTCCGGGGGCGCGCATCGGAACCGTCGAAGTTCGGCCACTGATCGAAGTCACCGGCCTGCCGGAATGAGCACTCTGTCCATGTCGATTCGATGGTTCTCGTTCGGCTAAGAGAGAGCCGAGCATACTAAAACGGTGTTATTCGTCTAACGGAGGACAGGCCATGCAAAAGATCAGTCCCTGTTTGTGGTTCGACGACCAGGCCGAAGAGGCGGCGAATTTTTATGTGTCGATGTTTAAGAATTCCAAGTTTGGAAACATTACCCGCTATGGTGAGGCAGGCGCAGAAGTCTCCGGGAGGCCGAAGGGTTCGGTCATGACCGTGACGTTTACGATCGACGCGCAGGAATTCGTAGCCTTGAACGGCGGGCCACATTTCAAATTTAGTGAAGCGATCTCGTTTATGGTGAAGTGCGAGACCCAGCAAGAAATAGATGAGATGTGGGAGAAGCTTTCCCGAGGCGGAGAAGAAGGACAGTGTGGTTGGTTGAAAGACAAATATGGCCTGTCCTGGCAGATCGTGTCTCCTCAGTGGGAGGACATGTTGCGGGACAAGGATGCCGAGAAATCCGAAAGAGTCATGAAGGCTATCCTTCAAATGACCAAGCCAGACATCAAAAAAATCAAGCAAGCCTATGAGCAACCATAGCCGGTGCGGCTCGACGTCCTATGACATGTGACCATAGCACAGCCGCAGAGAGGAAGCGTGCCATGACCGGTACCACAGCGCGCATACAGAAAAAGGATTTGGTAATGAGTCGCCTTTTTGACGCACCCATCGAACAGGTATGGAAAGCCTGGGTGGAGCCCGACATGGTCATGCAGTGGTGGGGGCCGGATGGCTTTACGTCGCCCAGCGTGAAGATGGATGTTCGGGAAGGTGGGACCTGTCTTGTTTGCATGCGCGCGCCACAGGAATTCGGTGGCCAGGACATGTACAGCACCTGGGAATACCAGACCATCGTGCCGATGGAGCTGATCGAATACATTCACAACCTGGCCGACAAATACGGCCATACGATTGATCCGGTCTCCATCGGCATGCCCGCGGATTTCCCACAGAACCTGCGCCATACGGTTGCTTTCAAAGTCATGGGTGGCAGCAAGACGGAAATAATCGTGACGGAATACGATTGGCCGGTAGGGCATATGATGGAGATGTCCCGCATGGGCATGGAACAGTGCCTTGATAAGATGGCTGCACTCTTGGCAAAAACGTGAGCGGTCCATGCACATACCGGCGATCGCTGCCGGATAGAGCACTTTCGATGGAGATGGGCCGTACGACGATGGCAAGAAGGTCGTTGGAGATGTCGATTTACGGATGGTCGTTCGACAAGTGAGTAAGAGATAGAGGCCGGCTCACCAAGCCGAGGCCGTCCGGCCCCCGGTGATGAGATGTGGAAGGACCTATATGGACGAAGCGCGATACCGCCGGGGTAGGAAGACACCCGGTAAATTGAAGCTAGGAGGGAGCACACAATGAGCGGGATCAGGCTATTAGTTGGGACACGCAAGGGGGCGTTCATTCTCATGTCGGACGGCAAGCGGAAGCAGTGGAAGGTCGACGGCCCGCTCTTTGGTGGCTGGGAAATGTACCATCTCAAGGGATCTCCGGTCGATCCGAACCGGTTATACGCGTCGCAGAGCAGCAGCTGGTTTGGACAGATTATTCAGCGCTCAGATGACGGCGGTAAGACATGGCACCAACCAGGGACGCCACCCGGCGAGCCGACCACGACGCCCGATGGCATGCCCAAGGGCGAGAGCAACAAGTTCGAGTACGACACTTCTGCAGAAACCGGGAAACCGCTCACGACGCACCAGTGGTATGACGGCACGCAGCATCCCTGGGAATTCAAGCGCGTATGGCACCTTGAACCGTCGCTGA